>JBNKDD010000046.1:0-27406 GCA_050288085.1 Anaerolineae bacterium | reverse complement strand
AGCCGCCCCTACGGTGAGTTATAGATAGGTTCTAAATCGCCTCATCTTCTGTGGGTGTTAACCAGTATTTGCCGCCGCCACGTTCACGCCTGAGGTAGCCCATGTCGATCAGATCGCGCCGGAGTCCGATGTAGTCTTCCTCGTAGACGGCCTTGATGATGTCGTTAACCTCGGCTTCGGTGTACAGAACATCGGGCTGAAATAAGGTTGCCAGCCAGCTTAAGATGACAAACAGTCTCTTATGTTTGGTCGGTAAGTGCGTGATCTTTCCGTTCCGTGTATGGTCGCGCAGCACCTTGCGATCTTCCTCCGGCCAGCCCAGCTCATCGATCCATCGGTCATCTGAGATCATGGATTCAGGTTCGGCGGGCGACTGTTCGATGTCAGCTACCAGGTCTTTGAAATGAGCCAGACCGCCTTCATTGAGGCGATAAAATCGCTGGTTGCCATCGGCCCGGAGTGTTACCAATCCGACTTCCCGCAGCCGCGAGAGATGATGTGAAACAGTCGGTTCTTTCAGGTTCACCTGTTCTGCCAGAACGCCGACCGTACATTCGCGCTGGTATAAGAGACGCAGCAAAGTTAACCGGCTTTCGTCAGCCAGGGTTTTCAATAGAATGAGTAGTTCCTCCGTTTTGTTGTCCATTTTTATTCACCTTCTAAATTTTGATGTGTATCAAATTAGATCATAATCGAAATACGAAATCTGTCAAGGGGAACTTTTGAGTATAAATAGGCTCCCGCGAATAAACTTCGCGGCTCAGTCGGAATCAGAACTGCGATTGTCCATGACAACCTTTACATATGTGGTCACGCCCGGCGTGATCGTTCTTACATCCCATTAGCAGATGTTACTTGAACACTTCCGCCTATACCGTTATAATATTCATTAGTTTTATAAAATTGTAAAAGTTATCAATGGAGAGGAACTGATGAGCGCTTCCCAAAAACAGTTTAAGAGTGTCATCACCTGCGATATGGAAGGGCGGATAGAAACCTTTAATGCCGGTGCGGAGCAAATCTTCGGGTATTTGGCGGCGGAGGTGGTCGGCTCCAAACGGGTGTCGCTATTTTCGCCGGGGCTGACGGTGCTGGGGCATGTCGGCGATTGGCTAAAAACTGCCAGCGAACAGGGAGAGTACATCGGGCAGACGGTCTTTGTGCGCAAGGATGGGTCAACTTTTGCCGCCGATGTCCGGATCACGCCGACTTTCAAAGCCGGTGAGCAGATCGGATACTGCGGGGTGACCGTCCCGCGGGATGATATTCCGGTAGAACAGGCTGAACCTGAGATCGGGTTTGGCACCCGGCTGTTCCGCTGGCTGGTGATCACCCGTGCCCCGTTCCTGACGGCGACCATCGTTCCGATTTTGGTGGCGGCGGCCTGGGTGGTGGCTTCCGGTCGGGTGGAGCGGTTCCCCTGGTTGTACCTGGCGCTGGCGCTGGTCGGCGGCATTGCCTTACATGTCGCGGCCAATACGTTTAACGATTACTTCGATTGGACAAGCGGAACCGATCAGGCCAACAACGATTACTTCCAGCCCTTGACGGGGGGAAGCCGCTCTATCGAGTTGGGGCTGATCGACGAATCGCGGTTGTTTCGTGTAGCGCTTGGTGCATCGCTGGTGGCGAGCATTATGGGAATCGCGTTAATGGTGCTGCAAGGCCCGCTCCTGATCCTGTTTGGGGTGATTGGCCTACTGTGTGCTTATTTCTACACGGCTCCGCCAATCCGATTAGCTGCCCGGCGCGGGCTGGGTGAGTTGATCGTGGGGCTGAACTTCGGCCCGCTCATGACAGCCGGGGCGATCTATGCGCTCACCGGATCGCTGACATGGTTGGATTTCTTTGTGGGGATCCCGGTTGGGCTGCTGATCACGGCGGTGTTGTGGATCAATCAATTTCCGGATTATGCCGGGGATAAACAAGCCGGGAAGATCAACCTGGTGGTCGTGATGGGGAAAAAAGCGGCCCGGTGGGGATATGCCGGACTGGTGTTCGGTGCGTTCGTGATCGTGTTGATCGGGGTGGCGGATCGGGTGCTGCCGGTGGGAGCCTTGCTCAGTTTGCTGGCCCTGCCGCTGGCGGTTCATACCTCGGTGATCACCTTCCGGCATTACGAGGATCGCAGCCTGGTGCGGGCCAACAGCGGCACGATTATGCTTCACATGTTGACGGGGATTTTGCTCTCGGTCGGGCTGTTCTTGAACAATGCGATTGCCAGCCTGATTAATTTGTGAGGGCGAGTTCACCCTCTCTGACGGGACGATGGGCTTAAGCCCATTGTCATTGTCTCGCCGCCTCCCCTCGTTTCGTTTTACGAGGGGAGGAAATTTCTAAGCCCACAGATTATGACCGGGGCGGGAGCGGGATCAATACCGGGGTGCGGGCTTTATAGGCTTCGTAGTCCGGTTGGCCGCCCCATTTTTTGTCCGCCCGCGCCTCTAATAAAGGCACGCCGCTGACACGGGTCAGCAGGAGGGTGACAAATACGGGCGAGATCAGGGTGACCCACTGCCAGCCACTCAAGGTGGGCAGGGCAATGATCGCCACGCCTATCCACAAAACGATCTCGCCAAAATAGTTTGGATGCCGCGACCAGGACCACAGGCCGGTCTGGATGAACTTCCCCGTGTTTTCAGGGTTGGATCGGAACAGCTTCTTCTGCCGGTCGGCGATCACCTCGATCCCAAAGCCGACCAGCCATACCAGCAGGCCGATCAGGGTAAACAGGTCCAGTTCCGGTTTACGGCCTGATGTGATCGCCGCCAGTGCTGCCGCCAGTGTGAATGACACCCACAAACCTTGCAGCGACCATGTCAGCAGGAATCGGAAAAATGAGGGCTTGATGTCGTCGAAGCGCTGATCAGAGCCGGTGGCCTGCACCCGCCTGAATAGAAACGTGCCCAGTCGAATCGCCCAGACGGCTACCAGTATCACCAGCAGCAGTGAGCGCGGCCCAATCCCAGGGCTGAAAATGATGGCAACTACGGTCACGGTCAGGTAGGTGATGCTGCCGGTCAGGTCATAGAACTTTTCGGTTTGATTGATAAAGGCCGGGATAAAGGCAATCCATTGGATGATAAAGGCCAGCGCCACGCAGAGAGCGAACATCGGCAGGCCAAATGCAGTTACGCTTCCCTGGCTGCCAGCCAGCGCCAGACCCGCTGCGATGATCAAGACAACCGGCAAGGCAATCAGTGAGCTTTTGCTTCTTTTGTCCATGTTTTGTCAATCCTTTTTCTGCTGATTGTATCGGATCGGCGTGGCGTTTTCTACTGATTTGGGACATGGTATAAGGACAATCGCTTTTTTGTTAAGCCGCCACGAATGAACTTCGTGGCTCCGTGCTCGCTTTAGCCGTGAAGTCTGTGACGACCTTTGGGCGTTCCGGTGGGTTTGAATTGATTGCCCTAGACAGGGCATGAAAAAAGCCACTCTTTTTTGAGTGGCTCTTTTTTGAACGATGAAGCGCTATTATTCATAGGCCAGCGCTGCGACAATCTGCAAGTCTGATGCGCGGCGGGCCGGGATCATGGCGGCAACTACTCCGGCCAGCAACCCGACTGCGATGGCGGTCAGGACGCCAACTGCCGGGAAGGAGTAGGGGATGACCAATCCGGCAAATTCAAGCACACCGGTCATCAGCATGCTCAGGAAGATGCCACTCACAATGCCGAGCGAGATTCCCATCAGGGAGAGGAGCAGGCTCTCGGCGATGATCATCCGGCGAACCTGCCGCCGCCGTGCTCCGACCGCTCGCAGCATCCCGATCTCGCGGGTTCGCTCGATGACGTTGATTCCCATTGCGTTGGCTAACCCCAACAGGGACGGTGCTGCCAGCAGGGCGAGAACAATGTTCATTGCAATGGTACCGGCCTCAGCCGTCTGGATGGCGCTTTTGTGTAACTGGTCACGGGAGATGATGCCAAAACCGGGATACTGCTGCGCGGTAGCCAGCAGATCCTCTTCTAACTGCTCAATGTCTGCGCCCGGTTCGGCGTTGATCAGCAGGAATAGGTCGTTGCGCACGCCGTATCCCCTGGTGAGCGATACCTGATCAATGTAGATGGTGGGCAGCTTGATATTCAAATAGTCAAGGCCGACGGCGGCTATCTTATAGCTGGCCGGGCCATGATCGGTGTCCAGCGTGATGGTGTCGCCCACCTCCACGCCGAATTGCGAGGCGTAGCGGCCATTGACGATCACATTCTCCCCGCCTTCCATCTGTCCGAAGGCTGACTGATCGCCTTCGATGAAGGTCAGACCGCCGATGCGACCGTAGTTGATGGGGTCGATCCCGATCAGACGGATGCCGATACCATCTCCATTGGTTACGTCGATCTGGCGCATGGTGGTCAGTTCTTCGACGCCGCGTAACCGCTTGACGTTTTCGGCCAGGTCGGGTCCAGCACCCAGCGTATCATTGGTGGCGATCAATCCGGCCATCATCACGTAATCTGACCGCAGGCTGGAGTCCATGAATTTGGCTGCACCACCGTAGATCGAGGCCAGCATTCCACCCAACCCGATCAGGATCGCGAGGCTGACCATCAGCGAGGAGGAGGTCACCGAGGCGCGGCGCGGCTGGCGGGCGATGTTGCCTGCCGCTAAACCGCCTTCCTGCCCGAAGACCAGCAGCAGCACCCGGTTAAAGAAGGCCGTGACCGGGGTGATCAGCAGCGGGCCAAGCATCCCCAGGGCCAGCAGGAAGAACAGCATTCCCAATGCCATCAGTTGGAATACCCCGCTAAACAATCCGGCCAGGCCCAGCACCAGAAGGATCAGGCCAACAATCAACCGGCTGCGCTGGATGGATTTCTCATGTTCTATGGTTGATGGGCGCATGGCCTCCAATGGTGTGACCTGGCTGGCTCCACGTGCGGGCAGGAAGACGCTTAACAGCGGGATGCCCAACCCGAAGATGATCGAGACGATAAAGGTTAGCGGTTCGAAGCGGGGTTGGCCCAGTGGGCTACCCAGCAGGCCCTCGAAGATTGTGCTTAAACCGGCCCGGGCCAGGTAAGCAAACCCGAATCCGAATACCATTCCCAGCACTGTACCCAGCACCGCCTGGATCATGCCTTCCATCAATACGATACGCATGACCACGCCGCGCCGTGCTCCGACCGCTCGCAGCAGGCCGATATCACGCTGGCGTTCAACCACGCTGGTACGGAAGGTGTTGTACATGATCAGGCCCGCCATTGCCAGGGCCAGCAGCCCAAACATGGTAAAGATCACGTTCATGAATTCCATCAGCGCTGACCAGATGTCCTGCCCGCCTTCCAGCGGGGCCAGTTCATAGCCCCGGCCAAACATCGACTGGACTTCGGCGTCAATCGCGCGGGCGTCGGTCCCTTCCGCGTAACGGGCCATGATGATATTGATCCGGTCGGGGGTGTTCAGTAAATCCTGGGCGTATTCAACGGGCATAAAGACGTTCTGGTTGCCGAGCAGTACACCCGGCTCATCAAGGATGCCGATTACCTTGAACGTCATCCAGCCGCTTGCACCGGGCAGTTCTACATCATCGCCAACACCGATCCCCAGCCCGTCGGCGAACTGCTGGGAGATCAAGACGACCTGACCGTCGCCCGGTTCCAGCGCCCGCCCATCGATCAGGCGGCGGCCACCGGCCACAACGATATTGAAGGCATCGTCGTCTACGGAGGTGTCAACGCCAAAAATCAGAATGGTGTTGATGTCATTGCCATCCGGGGTCTGATAGTGTTCAAGGGGCAGTGATACCGACTTCATGACCATCCCGGTGGTTGAAGCAACGCCATCAACAGACCTTACGTTTTGCACATATTCCTGGCGGAAAAAGCTGCCGTCACGGCGGGTCACGTACAGATCAACATTAGCCAGAGATGTCGATTCGGCGTTGCTGGTGAACATATCCCTGATTGCCGGGGACATCCCGTTCAGGCCAAACATGATCATCACGCCGATCACAATCGACAGGATGGTCATGATCGTCCGGGTCGGGCGGCCCTTTAAATAACTGAGAGCAAGTGGAAGCTCAAGCATGGGTTTCCTCCAGGCCAACTTTTTCCCGGTGATTATGTGTCTCTTCTGAGATGCGCCCGTCCTTCATCTTGAGGAGGCGGTCGGCATAGGTCGAGATGCGTGGGTCGTGCGTTACCAGCAGGATGCTGCGCCCCCAACGATCAACCGTTTCACGCAGAAGGACGGCGAAATCCTCTGCCGCGCTTGAGTCGAGGTTGCCGGTTGGCTCGTCGGCCAGGATCAGCGAGGGTTCGGTGACCAGGGCGCGGGCAATCGCGACGCGCTGGCGCTGGCCCCCCGACAGTTCCTCCGGGCGGTGGGTCTGGCGGTCGGCTACTTCGAGCTTCTCCAGCCATTCGGCGGCGCGGGGTTGGGCGTCGGCGGGCTTCATGCCACCCAGAACTAACGGCAGGGCGGTGTTATCCAGCGCGGTCAGGGTCGGGATCAGGTTGAAGAACTGAAAGATAAACCCGATCCGGTTACGTCTCAGGTCGGTCAGTGCGTCGTCGTTCAAGGCGCTCAAGTCCTGCCCATCGATCTTGACCAGGCCCTCGGTGGGACGGTCAAGTCCGCCGATCAGGTGCAGCAGCGTCGATTTGCCACAGCCGCTTGGCCCCATCACGGCGACAAATTCGCCTGTCTCAACTTGCAAGGACACATGGTCAAGGGCGGTGACCTGTGCTTCGCCGCTGCCATAGATGCGGGTAAGGTTTTCAGTTTCTACAACGTACATGGTATGCCTCATAACTAGTATTAAGTGGAACAAGATAATGGTTTTGGGAAAACCTCAAAACCTTACTTGTTCCTGTAACAGTTGGGCCATTTATTTAAAACTTAATGTCTGGCCCAACTTAATGAAATTCGCTGCGCCTGATTATAGAGCATTGTCGGGCGGGCTACACCTCACTAATTGGGGGGTAGATGAGATAGTTTCTATGTAGATTGGTAATCGGAGATGTTCGTTAGCACATATCCCGACAGGCGATCAATTACCCTGCTCCGATAGGGGAATTCCGGCAGTGCGCTTGCCCTTAATGAACGCCTTTAATTCGGAAAAGCTGTCATTGCAGACAATGCCCAATTGATGCAGCCGGGCAGGGATGTGAGGCCCATAAAACCAGGCCATTGAATCACTGCGGTAACCTGCTATGATCGGCTCCAACTCTGATTTCTGCACCGACCCGAACAGTTCCTCCATCATCTTTGAGTACTCAGAATGTTGACCGGCAGTCACCTGCAATACCATCTTCTGGCCTTTAGTGAGCTGTCTGAATTTCATGTCTGGATCGAGCACATTCTCGTGAAAAGCGAAGTTCAACATCAGCAGCAGCAGTTTATTGTCACCCTGATATCTGGTGTAAACGTCCACAAGTGCTGGCAGCATCTGTTCACCATGTTGGTAGTCAACATCGAGCAGAAACTCAAATAAATCTCTCTCCATCAACTCAAGGATATACTTTCTTACCAACCGGTCCAACTCCAATAAGGCGTTGGGGTCTTTCCGAACAGCCCTGACTAATATGCCCTGTTTGTCAACCGGGAGTTCCTGGTTGTGATACCAGTATCCCAGAACTGACGCGATTCGGAGGATTGGGGCAGCAGACCTGGAACGAGCACGATCGCTAAATAAATCGGTTCTTTCGGGGGCTGCGATGCTGGCACCAAGCAAAAGAAATGCGTGCACCCCATTATCCAACTTCTTTGCATTTAATTGGCTTAGTCTGTTAATAATCTCCACCAGGGAGTCTCTGCAGTTCAACAATAAGCCAATCGCCGCAAATTGTATGTCAGGCTCCGCCTGGTCCAACAAGCCAAAGTAAGTGTCGATCCCTTTCAAGATTTCAACCCTAGCTGCTCGGAGATGATCGAGCATCTCTTGATTATGGCGATACTCCTCTTCAAGCTCCGCTGGCGTGTACATCTGGCGAATATGTTCATCATCTTCAGCACGTAATTTCACTCGCCATGATTCGGTTAAATACGAGCTTTGGATAATATTGGCTAAAGTTTCCAGAACCCATTCTCTTTCCGGTACGCCCTCATCCTCTACAATTTCAATCAGGAATGGGATCGCCCTCACTGTTGCGCTGTATATAGTTTCTTGATGGAACACTGCCGTAATGAAGCTGTCTTGTGCCCGATGGCGCTTGTCTTGATCGTCTGAAGCCAGATCGCGAATGATCTGTGGCACAGCGTCCGCCGGGCCGTAAGCATGTTCGAGCTTATCCCATTGAATATTGTCAAGCCCATCAAACATTTGTCATCTCCAATATGTACCGGTGAATTCAGCTTTGTTTACCCATTATTGCCCCTCTATTAAAGCTGAACCCGATTATCTGATCTCAAAACAAGTATACATGAGTTGAGATGCAATGAGCGGACAGTTATACTTCGAATATTGAAGATATCGGTCTACCTTAATCCTGATACCAATTGAATATCCAACACTCCAACCTGATACTTCCTGTGGGGTAGGCAGCTCCTGTTTTCCTGGGCCATACAAAAAACAAAGGAGGAGATGAGATGGTGGCAGCACGTAAAGGGATCATGTGGGTTATTAACAAGGTGCTCTCGGTTTTCATTCGTTTAGCCAAGAAGTTGAAGTCAAACAAGTTCCTCTATAATCTGGCATATGCGGAAGGAAATGCCAACGGGTTCAGTCGTTTTTACGAACATGAAAAAATGCTGGCCGATACGGTGCGCGTCGATACCTATGCGGCGGCTATTGACCGGCATGTGAAAGCCGGTGATGTGGTGGTTGACCTGGGTACGGGGACCGGCATCCTGGCGATGTTTGCTGCCCGGCGGGGCAAGAAAGTCTATGCGATTGACCATTCAGACATCATCACTGTGGCGGAGAAAATCGCCCGGCATAATGGCTTTGACAACATCGAGTTTGTCCGGATCAACAGCCAGAGCTTTGTCTGCCCGGAAAAGGTCGATGTGATCGTCCATGAGCAGATCGGGGATTATCTCTTCAACGAGAACATGGTGGACAATCTGCTGGATTTGAAACAGCGGGTCTTGAAGGATACCGGGAAAATCCTGCCGGGCTGCTTTGAGTTGTTCATGGAACCCGTCTCCATGAAATCGGATCACCGTGCCCCTTTTATCTATGAGATCGAAACGCACGGCATCAAGTTCGATGTGACGCGTGATCTGCCCGAACTGGACAAGGCGAATAAAAATCCCCGGCACTATGCAGAATATGGCCGTCACTATGCGGAGTCAGGGTCTTTTGACTTTTTCCTTTCGGAGCCGCAGTCTATCTTGACGGTTGATCTCAATGAGAACGATGAATCAGATTACCAGTCAATCACTATCGATGTCTCGCGCGAGGTGGTCCGCCCCGGAAGGATGGATGGCATCTTCATGTTTTTCCGGGTGGTCTTTGATGATGAGACTTACTTCGATACGGCTCCTTACAACCCCAATACTTCCTGGGCCAACTGGTTATTCCGGCTGCCGTCCAGGGAATATGCTGCCGGTGAATCGATCAACTATACGGTGAAGATCGACGATATTCGGGATAGTTTCACGTGGACGGTTGAGGTGGAGTAGGCAGTAGGCCGCCGCGAATAAACTTCGCGGCTACTTAAGTGGAACAAGATAATGGTTTTGAATAAAAACCTCAAAACCTTACTTGTTCCTGTAACAGTTGGGCCATTGATTTAAAATCTAATGTCTGGCCCAACTTAGCCTTAGGCTGCTTATATTGAATGCGAGTCTCTTAAAAAATGTTATCTCTGGAGAGCATGCGTGAGCGTGCTCTCTGCGGTTCTATGCCGGAAAAAGTAGATAATTATTTGCAAAAAACGAACATTCGAGCTATCATTATTGGAACGCGCGTTCCAAACGTTTGGTCAGGGTAAAGAGGGGTTTTATTCCAAATAAATGATGGCAAACTCTACTGTTTTCAGGGATAGATAAACTTTCAAGGAGCAGCATAATGAGTGATAAACGCGCTATTGTCCACGTTGAGATTCCTTCCAAAGACCGGGGTGAGTCGGCCAAGTTCTATGCTGACCTGTTCGGTTGGGAAATGATGGCTCACGATGAAATGAATTACACGTCCTTTAACACCGAGGGGGTAGGGGGTGGTTTCAGCCCGCTCGGCGAGATGAGCAAAGTCGGCAACATACTGGTTTACATCCACAGCGAGGATATCGATGCCGACCTGAAGGCGATCGAAAAACACGGCGGCAAGGCTCTGATGCCCAAGACCGAAATTCCGAAGACGGGCTGGTTTGCGGTTTTCTCCGACCCGACCGGGAACAACATCGGCCTGTACACGGAGATGAATGGACAGGGGTAATCGTTTCTAAAAGGGACTCCAAGGCGCGGCGATCATCACCGCGCCTTTTTTGATCGGGTTGAATCTTGATGGTGCATCACGCTACACTCACCCCGAAGTGGAAGGAATCGATCCGATGTCTGAACCGTTGGTGCTCAACCCAACCGGCCAAACTGTTTATGAGCAGCTAGGCGGCGATGTGGTGTTTCGCCGCCTGGTTGATGAATTCTATACCCGCATCGAACAGGATGATCTGCTGCGCCCGCTGTTCCCTGATGATCTCGAACCCGGCAAGGAGCGGCAGTTCCTGTTCCTGACTCAGTATTGGGGTGGGCCATCTCGTTATAACGATCAGCGAGGGCACCCCCGGCTGCGGATGCGACACAATCCCTTTCCGATTGGGCGGATGGAGCGTGATGCCTGGTTTGGGCATATGGTCGATGCTATCGATGCGGTAGGCATCCCTGAACCGATCCGCAGTCAGATGGTTGAGTATTTTGACCAGGGTGCGACCTTCCTGATCAATCGACCCTGATTTGCCGCAGCCAATACTCTATAACAGCAGATAGGCAATCTACCACTGTGATGACCGCTGCGTGTCGGCGAGTGCTTCCCCAAAGGCTATGATGTTTTCCAATTTAGCAAAGTCGTAGGTGAGCTGCTCAAATTTCATGTGCATTCCCCAGGGCCAGATCACGATGATGGGGATGTTTATGCGGTTCTTCCCGGCGGCATATTCGGTGAGCACCCGCTCAAGGCCGTTTTTGAATACGTTATCCACCTGATATGGATCGGTTGAATAAACGAGGAAACGCTCACGAAAAGCCATATCACCAACCTCAACCGGCTGGATGGTTTCCATAAATTTGATCTGTTCCTGGGTGATACCCGGTGTGGTGTACCGGATGAAAGGATGCATCATCATCTGGGTGAATTTGCTGGTTGGGCCGGTCGGGAGTTGTTTACCGGTGGCCCAGGGGGTGATCACCACTGCTGCGCCTTCCAGCCGGATATCCTGTGTTTTCCACAACATGTGGCTGTGAGCGTGTTGGGTAGTGGGCCGGGAACGGGCCAGATCGAACTGCCAGGAAAGCCCGCCGGAGGTAGTTCCGCTGATGCGGTGATTGTCGTTGCGATAATATCGGAAGGTTTCATGCTGCCAGCCACGTGCCACCGCGTCCTGCTCCAGACGTTTGCCGATCTGTTTGTGGCGGTAGAGGCTGTAGATAATAAATCCGATGATGGCGAAGAAGAAAATGAAGAATCCACAAAGTGCTATATACGTTTTCAGTTCGGCTAGAAGTCCCTCCATTGCAATCCACCTTTCTGATTTCGGGATAAAAAATAGCAGAATATATGATTGAGTAATGGACAAAACTTCTGCTCTCCTCTGATCGGCCTCATTCATTATACCCCGGTTCACTGCTGCCAGATTTCTAATAACTTGTCCCTGAAGGACGGTGTGAGAACCCGGTTGCCATGAGCGGTCAAATGATCGCCATCAAAAAACAATGGCCCGTCGTCGTCATAGGCGGCGCAAATCTCATCTTCGCACAGGACAAAAAGCGGATCCCAAACCGATAGATTTTGATGCCTGCTCTCCAACGTTTCGAGAGAGTCCATTACCGGTTGGCGAAGCTCCAACAAAAATTCACGGTCTACGGTAAGCCCGGCAGAGCAGACGGGGTTCATCTTGTTGAACCAGTCGGAACAACGATAAGGTGGTGCTTTGAATATGGGCAGTGGCGCATCGATCAAAATGTGCACGCCGGGGATACTAAGTTGGTCAATGATTTGATCGGCGTCGTCCAGGGCGGCTTGCAGATTTTCCGGGGTCATTCTCCGGTTGATGTGGGCAGTCGCTTGTGCTTCATCGTATGGCTCAAATCGACCGGATAGTTCAGGCATACGCAATGAGGCCATGAAGATGATATCACCCGGCTTTGCCTTGTTTTTTACTTCCGCAAAGGTCTGGTCGTAATATTCCTGGCAGTCATTTAGCTGGTCGATTGGTGTAATTAAGCCAGCGATGGCGCAGCCTCCTTTTTCATATATTTCTGTTTCAACACCTAATTGAATAGATATCTCTTTTAGCATCGTGCGGTAGGCTGCGGAATGAGAGTCCCCGATGACAAATATTGTCCGGCCAGCAAGGTCTTGATCGGTGCTGATGTCGAGCTGTTCCCTGGGCATGTGACCATACGCATTCCAGGTGTATCTATCTTTGGTGACGCTTAAGCTGATGGTCGATTGCGATTTAAAGATGTAGGTTGCAGCGCCATATGAAATCGCGATCACGGCGAGGCCGGATAGGAGCAGCTTCCAGTTCTTTTGCGCCAGGAGATACTGGTTGGTGCGCACCGGCGTTTCGATGAAGTGATAGGAAGCTGCTGCCAATAAGAAGACAACGATCAGGTAGATAAGGACATACTCTAAACGATCAAAGCCAACCGTCCAGCGGAGCAGCGCAGCTATCGACCAGTGCCAGAGATACAGGGGAAAGGATATCTTTCCGATGTAGGTCATGACAGGCGTCTGAAGGAATTTATGGATAAGGGACAATCTGTCTGAGGTGTTTGTAACACCGCCGATCAACAGCATCGCGCCCAGGACAGGTGCAATTGCCCAGGGAAACGGGAACAAATCCTGGGAAGAATAAAGGAAGCCGATACCCAATAGAAGCAGGCCGGAAACCAAAAAGATATCGGATGTTCGTCTTGAATTTGCGATGCCTATATTGCTGGCATGCAGTTGGAAAAGCAGTGCCCCCGCTGCAAGTTCCCAGAATCGACTCAGCAATAAATAAAAGGCCAGGTCGTGATGGGCCGGTGTCTCAAAACAGGCATAAATCAACGATGAGACGGCCAGCACGACTAACAATCCACGAGAAAGATATCCCCACGTTGATTTCTCTTTTCCGAATCTCAGCCAGAGGTAAAAGATCAGTGGGAAGAATAAATAGAATTGCTCTTCAACACCCAATGACCAGGTGTGGAGAAAGGGGTTAAATTCACCCAGCGGCGAGAAGTAGCTGTCGGTATGCCAGATCAGCGCGAGGTTGCTATATCCGAAGAATGCGGCCAGCCCTGTCTTGCTGATGGTTTCGCTTGGGCCGGTTGGGATGAACAGAACCGACGCCATAACGGTGATGAGCAGACAGACGATAAGCGCCGGGGCGATCCTGAGGATTCGCCGCTTGTAGAATTCTGAGAGATAGCGGGGAAATCGCAGCGAAGATTTTTTGGATAGAGATTTGCTGATTACGTACCCGGAAATGACGAAGAATACATCAACCCCCGTAAAGCCTCCCGGCAAAAAAGAGAAATACTCTATGTGGTAAATGATCACTGCCAATACAGAAATTGCCCTTAAGCCGTCAATCCCGGCCAGGTAGTCAGGGCGAGAGGACTTGTTTTCCATATCAATTACACTTTCTAAGTTTGTTAAGAAGGAATTTCAGAGAATCACATGTGATGGTGGGCCAGTATACAACATCGATATCATCATCTAGCCAGGGCGTATCAAAAAAGGAGGGGGAATGAAGTCAAACCGTCGAAGTAGAAAATCAGACGGCAGCTCGATAGGCTGCCGCCCTAAGGTGATTTATGGAGAGGTGAGTGCGACTCATGCCGCAGCAGGAGAGGGCCTGGATGCGTTCTTGAGCAGAGCAACTGCCAACCCGATATTTATCAACGTTATTGTTGGGAATATCAGTACCTCTGCCATGGTCAGATGGACACCGGCCAGGTACTCGTTGATAATCATGGCGATGATCGCCAGGAACATGGTCAGGCCGCAGATAAGCATAATAGAAGACAACATGTATCCCCAGGGACGCTGTTTCCAGATCAGGACTCCGCTTAAGAAGGATGTCGGGACAATGATACCCAGATCTAAAACCTGGACAGCCAGGGTGGTGTAAGACTCCAGGCCAAAGGGTGGTTGATTGGTGAGCCACCCGGTTCCGATGCGTTCCAGCCAGGCCAGAAGCAGGAATCCTCCAAAGACAAACAGAAAGATGGCTATCCCACGGTTGGGCAGGTGTGCTGAGAGGTGGTCTGGTAAGGAGGGGATATCGATGGTCTTCAGGGTCGAGATGAAGGTAAATAGAACGAGGGCAAACAAGGTCACGTATACCAGGAACAAGGAGTTATAAGCCAGTCCGTTTGAATAGGAAGTATAGGTATACAGGAAATAACCTAAGATGCCTGCCAGGAGCAGCTTGCCCTGTAAGCTGCCTTTTCTAAATTGAATGGTGGCTATGATTAACATCGGAATTCCCACCAATAGTGTCACGATATCCTGGGCGATAGCCTGGGCTGCAATCGAAACCGTATCATTTTGATACAGCCCTTCTCCGTGAATCATTACGGTTTCGCCGCGCAGGGTTTGGAATTCATAAGGCTGGCCTTCAGTCTGCCAGAACAGGCCCATTGTTGTCGCAAACAACGACAGCACTACAATCAGGCCGATCAAAATAAAATGGATTGACTTATTCACGTTAATTCTTCACTTTCTTACGATTACTCGTTGTGGTTTTCAAGAGCTACGATCCGCTCGTGTAGATTCTGTAGTCCCATTAAAATCGAATTGATTTCCTCTTCCGTCATTCCCTGAAAAAACATCGCTATAAATTCTTCGTCCTGTTGTCTTCTCTCTTCCCAGTAATCTGGATTGGTGTCCGGTAGATATAAACGCAATTTCCTGTTATCTTGCGGGTCTTTGATCAAATGCAGCAAGCCCTTGCTTTCAAGTTTCAGGGCAATTTGCTTTACATTCTGATACGAACTCCCCATTTGTTCGGCGATTTCCCCTAAGGTGGGCGCATCATCACCAAATTGTTCCAGGAGTACACATAGGTACCATTGTTTGGTGGTTAAACCGGTTGACTTGAAATAGCGATCACCCAGGATTTGCAGCTTGTTGGCCGAATCAACCAGCAGGCCAAGAATAGTGGATTGATTGTTTCTTGTTGGCTCTGTCATGTGCACCTCACGATATATAATATATTACATATTTTAAGAATGTCAATACACAGCTCCGGGTGGTAAAGTCCGAAGGCGTAGTATAATTCCACCGGTGAACGTAATTATCCTATAGGCGCTATCCCGATTTGGGCCCTATCCATAAATCAGGGGGCGTTGCCCCTACAATGTTTTTATTGGAGTATGACAGAGTTTATGCAGTCGATTCGATTAAAAGGCTGGCTCCCTCCCGTCCTGTTTTTGGCTTTGACCATAGGCATTTTGGGGCCGGGCGGATATTTTTTGCATCATGATACACCGCTGCAAAATGCCGGTGGGGCTGACCTGGTGCTGGGGTGCTGGGGGCCGGATGGGGGCAAAGCTGCCGTCATGCTGTTAGAGGGGATCGCATACCTGATCGGCGGGGTGAATCCAGCCTGGGATATGGTCAATCTGGCGGTGTTTGGTGCGGTGATGGCCTTCGCTTTTTTCCGCCTGACCCGGAATGCGTTGGGTTCAACCTCGTGGGCGCTGCTGGGCGTGTTGTGGGTGTTAAGCCTGCCCTCGGTGCTTTACTACTCCCATATCCATATGGGGTATCCGCTGGCCTTCTTCGTGCTGGGGATGTGGCTGTATAGCGAAAAACGATATGTCTATGCGGGTGCGGCGCTCTGCCTGGCGATTCTGTCGCACAGCAGCTTTATGATCCCGGTGGGGCTGTGGTGCCTGACCGGTGTGATCCTGGTTCCCGGCGAAGAACGGCTCAAGATGTCAGGTAAGTTGATAGGCGGGTTCTTTATCCCCTATCTGCCAATCGAGGCACTGCGGTTCCTGTTCACGGGGGTTCCGTTCGGGTGGACGCGGATTATTATGGGGGATATTTTTCGGCAGGCGGTGTTTGAAAATACCCTCTGCTGGTCGCACATTTTCGAACTGCTGGCATTCTCGAATACGTGGATCAACGCCATCTTGCTGGTGATCGGGGTCAGCTATCCCTTATTCCGCCGGGTATATCGTCACCCTCTGATGGATCAGGTTTACCTGACCGGCTGGTTGATGATAGCCTTCTATGTGTACCGGGTGATCATACAGGGGATGGTGCTGCCCCGGATGCTCACGGCTGCGTATGTGCTGTTGGCGGTTCCGAGTCTGTATGTGGGAATGTGCCTGGTCAAAAAGATGGGCGGATACCGGCGGGTGGCGCTGGCGGTGCTGTCGCTGGTGGTGAGTTGGAGCCTGCTTCAGCACGTGGTGGATTTTGCGGTGTTCAGCCGGACGGGATTTGAGGCGGTCGATCAGGCGATGGCACAAGCTGCGGAGGCCGGGATGCCGGTTCGCTACTTTGGGAATATGAATGCGGGGTTGTACTTCGGCCTGCGGCGTGAGGTGATGGTCAATGTGAATGAGCAAAACCTCGATATCATCACCGGGGATACTCATGCGGTCCTGATCTTTGAGCGGGTGCCGAATGCTGATTTGCTGTTCTCGATGCGTTGCTGGCGGATGGGGTTGACGGTGATTATGAGGTCGTCGCCTATCCGCATCTGGTGAGCTATCAACCCTATGTGATGGAAACTTATATCGACAGCCCGGTACTTGACCGGTTCCGAACGTTGGCCTATGTCCGGGATGATCAGGCTGATGTCGGCGAGATTCAAATCTGGTGGCCCAAGGAACGCGATGGGCATTTCGAGGAACACACCGATTGGAGTCAGTATATCGTGACCTATCCGGGTGAGGGCTGTCTGAACAATACTCGGTATTACCGGTTCATTATCGATAAGTTGAAAGAACTACTGTCGTGACTTTAGCGTATCTTTGGCGGTCACCCCCAGTGAGCGGCGACCTTTGGTCGCCCTCATCAGCCCCCCTTGTTGGGGTTTCACTAAATAACAAGGCAACCATTTTTGCGTAGGGATACAGCATGCTGTGCCCAGGGCGACTGACCAGTCGCCCCTACAATTGCCTTATTAATTTTTTAAATTCAACAAGGGGGGCGAATCGCGGAAAGCGCGATGGGGGGTAATGAAAAAGCTAAATCGCATAAGTTTCAAGAGGATCAGATAAGCGCTTTTCGCGCCGTCTGACACGTATCCCTAGCCAGATCATAAAGGCCAGAAAAGCCAGGCCAACTAAAGCCATGCCGGATGGATCATCTGGACGGTTAGCGGCATCCAACTCAGCAATGAAAGCCATCAATATCCAGACCAACATGGCTCCGGCAGTCAGCGCCAAGCGATGGTAATCAGTCCACGAGCGGCCTCCGATGATCCAGGCCAGGGCCGTGAACAGGGCGGGTGAGGCGATCCCTACCCATAGGGTATAGAAGACCGGTACATTCTGTTCGGGCAGAATCCAGAGCGGGAAGAATATGCTCACCATCCCTACAAATCCCAGCAAGAAGAACCAGCCCGGTTTGAGTGGGCGAACCGGTTTGACACGCGGCTCCTCCCGGACCGGCCAGCGGAGGGCGAGCCCGATCAATAGGCCGATGACGATCATGCTGCCCAGATAAGCGAGGATGGGGGCTTTCATGCCCATCAATGGCCCGAATGCCTGGGTGGCAAGTAACATCACCGCGTAAAAGATAACACCCCGTTTGCGGAGCCAGGGTCGATCACGGTGGGCCGGGAAGAGCAGTTCGATCAGCATGATCGGGATCGCGATGCTGACGACTGCATGATAGATGGTCAGTTGTAGCGCCCATACCCAATTGACGCCCAGCCAGCGGCCATACTCGGCGAGGATGCCCAGGTCCATCCAGGTGGGGTCAAAAAAGCTGCGGACAACGATCCCCTCTTCGTAAATCCCATAGGCGGCTCCCAGCAATAAAATGCTTGCCCAGCCTTTCCCCTGACGCCGGGCCAGTTCACGCACCAATAAAGCTCCGCTGCCATACAGTGAAATCAGGAGGATCAGGCTGAGCGGGTTGAAGAATTCTACCGGTGGGGCCGACCCAGACAGCAATTCACCGGTCATAGGGGCCAGAAATAGCAGGGTCAAGATTTGCCAGCCGTGACGTTCACGAGGTTGTTTGTCTGTCATGGTGAACTCCAATTGCTCAGGCCAGACCTAACACCAATCCCAGGATCACGACCAGGAAAAATACACTCTGGCCGGAGTGCAGGATGATCGGGAACCAGTTGGAGCGAAAGCGCTTACCGGTAAAGGTCATGACCAATGCCGCCAGAAAGGTGCCCGGCAATCCCCAGGGTTGGTGCAGGTGGTAGAGGGCAAAGATCGCGGCGTTTGCCACCCAGTCCCATTTGCCGAATACGCCCTTCATTTTGGGCAGCAGCACTCCCCGGAAGACAAATTCCTCACCCAGGACGGTGTTAAACAGGGACAGCACAAAAAACCAGATAAACAGGCTCCAAACTCCGACCCATTGAGCCTGGGCTTCCGGTGTGGCAAATAGAACGTCCGGCGTAAAGCCTGGTGGCGCTGCCAGGAAGGGAAGTATCTTCAGCCACAGCTCGTCGACAGGGGGTAAAATGACCATGCTGAGTAAGGCCATCAACACGATCAGGGGGATGATCAGCCACCAGAGGCGGTTATCCTTTTGGCCGGTTTTGGGGGAGATCGGGTTGTTCAACCAGAAGCGGCGGCGGATCGTTTCAAGGCGGATATTGCCTTCCTCGCGGTATAGGATGATCATCGATAGGATGAACTGCCAGATCAACCCGGCGGTCAACAGCTTGATGCGCAGCATGCCCGCGTCGGCGGCATCAAGGCCCTGGCTGAGTGCCGGGTAGGCCAGCCAACCTAATACCCACATCGGCACACCGGCTGCCAGCCAGATGCCGATTATCTGCCAGAGTTTATACTGATTGGTGGACGGTTCCATTGGATTCTCCTTGTTCAACCCGTATACGCGGGAGTAGAGGCGGGGGTTTCATGTGCCCAGCGCGGAGGCCCAGGATAACTAACTACTCTGTCTGTTGTTTTATTCTCTTTTAATTCCCTGATCAGGGGCACGAGAACTCCGCATCTGCTGCGTCCTGTGCCCCTGGGCAAGTTAGTATTGATCAAGTGCTTTTTATTGAACAAAATAGTAACTTTGGTCAATTGATAGTAGATGGGTGAACATCCACGATGGGGGACTACAGTGTATTGAATCTACTGCAAGGCCACCTGTTGTAATCATCACTATCCTATTTGAGAAAACCACAAAGCTTATAGCAATTGTATCGGGAAAGATTATTCTCTTATCTCCCAAACCTGTTCCCCATTCAAAATTCGGGCAAGTTGGTTACTGAATTCACTGCTGTGTAATGGTTTGCCTAAAAAGCTATGGAATCCAGCATCCCGTGCAACAGGCATGTGAGATTGATGAGCTGTATAAGCGACTACAGGAACCCCTTCGAGTTCCGGTAAGATAGTTATTTCGTTAAGTAAATCGTAACCGTTTTTTCCTGGCATCTCCAGGTCTAGAAAAATGACATGAGGCGGTTCGCTGTTCCTGAGTTCATCAACCGCAGAAGCATTGGTTAATGCATCACATACTATTCCGATGTTTTTTAACAGACGTTGTATTACTACAATATCTGATTGTTTGTCATCAATAACAACGGTTTTTATTCCTTCAAAAAACATGTAAGAACTCCTATCAGTGCAACTCTTAAGATATAAAATTACTCGTCCAGCTCACCCCAGACAGCGTGGCCATCCAGAATTTTTACCAGACTGCGAACAAATGTACTGCGCCGTATGGGTTTACAAATATAACCATCAAATCCTTTCTCTTTAGCCTTTCTCATCTCGATATCTGGATCAGAGGCCGATACAATCACGATGGGTACCTTAGCAAGTGTTTCGACCTTTTTTATCCTATCAAAAACGTCATATCCGGTGATTTGACTGGGCAGCATCAAGTCCATAAGAATAATGTCAACATCATGAAAATTGTCCATATTTGCTAATGTTGATGCTCCCCATCTATCGAAGCGTATTAATGCACCATGTTCCCTTAATAGAGAGGATACCACTGCCAGGTTAATTGGATCATCTTCAACAATAAATACACGTTTACCCGCTAGCAACTCTTCCATCTTGTTACTCCGTAATCAATTGCTTAAGAGACATACCAGACCTCTTCGCCAGCAAAAATCTTATTAAGCAGTTCGGGGAAAACTTGCATTCGGATGGGTTTTCCTATTAGCCCATTGAAACCCTGGTTACGAAGTAGTTCAATATCCGTTGCCATAACATTGGCAGTTAAGGCAATAACAACTGAGTCTTTGTAAGCTGGATGCTTCCGTAATAATTCCAGGACCTGGATTCCATCTAGGGGTTCAATTTGAATGTCTAGAAAAATATACTGGGGAACCATTTGAAGCGCTTCGATCTTCGCTATAATATCTTCGGTTGAATCAAAGATGGTGATCTCTGATAACCCGATGACCTTATGAAAAAGAAGTTCGGCTACTTTACGACTCTTCGCATCATCTTCGACGTAAAGTATGTGGGCTTTCGTGCCTAGCATGCTAAGATCCTTGTTGTAATTAAAGACATATTTGTGCGAGTCCCTTGCCCCCTAACAAAAGTTACTCAGATTTGGTGTTTTCTCAATCTGATAGGTAGTCATTCCCAGATTGCCTCATCATGAAGTATCTGCTCAGATACAACCATATTATAAATGAGTTATCTTTAAGTGGAACAAGATAATGGTTTTGAATAACGGCCTCAAAACCTTACTTGTTCCTGTAGTAGTTGGGCCATTGATTTAAAATCTAATGTCTGGCCCAACTTAACCCTCACCCTTCTCCACCTGTAGCGGAGTGATAGGTATTGTGAAGTGGAATGTTGAGCCAACATTAAGTTGACTTTCCATCCATATCTTACCACCGTGTGCTTCAACGAAGTGTTTTGATATGGGTAACCCTAACCCGGTTCCGGTTACTTTTAAGCTGTGCTTCGCCTGTACAAAGGCTTCAAATATTGCGGTCTTCTCCTCTTCTGAAATACCAATACCTGTGTCGATCACCGATATGTGAATCTGTCCATTATCTCTGACAGCTCGCAGGGTGACCGATCCATCAGGTGTAAATTTGATTGCATTTGAAACGAGGTTCAGGAGAACCTGTCTAAGCCGCCGTCTGTCTCCACTAATGGTGGGAAGATTTTCATCAAAGTCACTGTAGAAAACGACGGAAGCGTCTTTTACGAGTCCTTTAGCAACGGATGAAACACTCTGCAACAGTTTATTGGGATCTACCTCCTCAATGAAGAGGTCCATCATACCAACCTCAATCTTGGTGAGGTCCAGGATATCATTGATCAAGCTCAACAAGTGTTCAGCACTCTCAATAACTTGCTTCAGTAAATCCTGTTGTTCGGGATTTATATCACCGATGACCCCTTCACTGACAATTTCAGTAAAGTTCAAAATAGCATTGAGTGGTGTCCGCAGCTCGTGAGACATGTTTGCTAAAAAGGTTGACTTTGTCCGGTTAGCCTGTTCGGCAATTTCCCGTGCCTTTGCGGCTTCTTCATAAAGCTGCGCATTGCGAAGCGCAATCGCCATTTGCTCAGCCAGAGTCGTCAGGATTTCAACATCGTCTTCAGAGAAACGATTAATCTGCTCTGATTGAAGATCAATTACACCTATCAGCCTGTTACCGATGAGCATCGGAAGGGCCATCTCGGATTTTGCGCCCCCAAAAAGGGGAGCAGGAGAGAATTTATCAACATCGTTGATCACCACCCCCTCTTTTTTACTAGCAGCTAATGAGACTATTCCCTCTCTGTCAAGAGAACCCACCAGTTTGTTACCAGTTATTGGCACCTGGTTTGCCCCTGCACTGACTGCCAGATTCAATTCTTCTGTTTCGTCATCATACAGGTAAATGGCAACAGAAAAGAGCTCAAAACCATCATGGGTAAGTTCCGCCAATTGAGGTAAAAGCTCTTCCACGTCAAGCACAGTCGTTGCCTGCCGAGATACATCTGAAGCAACTTTAAGGTCACGAGTTTGTTCTGCTATGCGCTCTTCCAATGTACCGATCAAATCACTCAATTGTGCCGTCATCGTATTGAATGCTTCGGCTAGCGTGCTGACTTCATTTCTTCCAGTTACATGCGCTCTTTGAGTGGTATCCCCAGCGCTGATCATGGTGGCTGTTCTGGTGAGTTTTTCGATTGGAGTCACAATCTGCCGGACGGTCAAAATCACTAATCCAATTGCTGCAATTAGGGCTATACTGGCTACAATTGTCGTAACCAATAGGAGGTTATAGGCAAGAGCTGATGCTTCAGAGAAGAGCCGCTCGCTAACAATCGTCCATTTCTGTTCCCCATAAATCAGCTGCGTCGTTGCAAGGATGACATCATCTCCAGATAATCCGACTGCGCGGCCATCAGTGGCGGGCAGATCGTATGTTGTCTCATTTAGGACAACATACGGATCGCGGTGAGCGATGACATAATCATTAGCATCGACAATATACACATCCTCACTACTATCAAGGTCCATTTCTAACAATAAGTCCGAGATCGACCCGATACGCACCACCCCGACAAGAACATAGAGCATCTCATGGGTTAAAGGATCATTAACCGGCATGGCCAATGTGATCCGGGGACCACGAATCGGGTCAAATGATATCGGGCTGTAGTAATCTTCATTGTTGGTATACACAGATAGGAATTCTTCGCTATCTGAACGATCACCTAGATTGTTTTGATCATACATCTCTGTACGAGAAATTCGAACAACTTCAGCCCCATCGATGTTTAGTAAAACCAATTCATCGATTGCGAGGTTATATCTCAATAATCTGTTCAGAGCAGTATACTGTTCATTCGTATCAAGGTTCCCTAAGTCTCGGACTTCCGCAGTAAGTTGAATTTCACGCTTCTGATGCTCAACAAAGGCGTCAATTTCCGTTGCTACTTGCCGCGTTCTTTCCCTCTGAAACTTGACCGTTTCTCGTTGTAGATCTGCAAAGCTGCGTTGTCCATTAATAATGGTAACTAGTAAGAGAGGCAAGGTTGCCAGACCAATCAATATAACTGTCAACTGACTTCGCAGACTTCTGAACATCGTCATTTCCTTCTAGTTGTTATCTTATTACCTTACAATGCCGTCATAACGCCAGTGGTATTGTGCTGGACAGAATCGATCACTTAGCGAAACCTACCATACTTTTACTTTCTAGTATATGTAAAAAGAGGGATAGCTTTCTACGTTGTTATAGTACTGTTAGGCTGTCGCTTTTGGCTCCCGTGGGGGTGAGTGTTCCGCTCCAACCTATGCTCCGGTACAAATCGGCCAGCAAGCCGAATTTCGCTGCGTGATGGGCGCTATCCGCCGCTATACAGATGCCAGCATGCGATGTGCATAGTGCATCACCAAGGGTAGAACATCATGGGCGGGGAATTAGCAAGTCATTGTCACCATGATAAATGCACTATCTTGCCATTTGACCAAATGTGAAAATGGGTTTATAGTGAAGGTAGATCATCTGTTCAAGGAGCCTGAAGGCACAGAAGGGTTGTTATGGTGTACTGGTAGGGAAGTAGACGGATTGAGCAAGGGGTAACCATCGTCCCGGCAACTCGGCGACAAATCGCTCACCAACAACCACATCCGATGAAAGGCGAGCCGCCTTCTGTGCACACAGGCAGAAGCGCGGTTTTTCGTTCTCAAGTTGGGACGGAACAGGAGTTGGAATTGGTAACAAACAGTATGCAAGATGAAGGATTTAACTGGACGGAGCACCTTGATAACTACAGCTATGATCGCCCTGAGCGCGGCCAGATACTCGAAGGGATTATCCTGACGGTTGAGGAAGATGAAGTACTGGTTGATGTCGGGCTGAAACGTGATGCGGTCGTTCCACGCCGTGACCTGGAGCGGCTGCCTGATAAAGTCCGACGGGAGTTGAAGGCAGGCATGACGGTTTCGGTCGTGGTGATGCACCCCTGGGACGACCGGGAAGAACTGATCGTCTCGATCAACAAGGGGCTGGAACAGAACGATTGGAAGCGGGCCTCTGATCTGCTGGAGAGCGGCGAGATCACCGAGGCAACCGTCACCGGATCGAATAAGGGCGGGATATTGGTGGCCTTCGGGCGGATTTGCGGGTTCGTGCCGCGTTCGCACCTGATCAGCATTCCGCGTGGTTTTTCGGGTGACCGGTTCCAGCAGGCCAAGCAGGATTTGCTCGGCGAGACGCTCAAGCTCAAGGTGATCGAGATCGACCGTAAACGTAACCGGTTGGTGTTCTCTGAACGGGAAGCACACCAGGATATCCGGCGGGCAGCCCTCGACCAGTTTAAGGTTGGGCAAAAGCTGACCGGGCGGGTGGTCGGTGTGATGCCTTACGGTGCGTTTGTGGACATCGGCGGGATTGACGGGTTGGTACATGTTTCGAAGCTGGCCCGCCACTATGTCAAGAATCCTGGCGAAGTGGTGGCTCTCGATGACGAGATCGAGGTGATGATCGAAGAGATCGATTATGAGCACGAGCGGATCAGCCTGAACCGCAAGGTGCTGATGCCCGATCCCTGGGATACTATCGATGAGCAGCTTCAGGTCGGTGAGATCGTCAATGCGACCGTCACCGGTACAACCGACTTCGGAGTCTTTACGATTTTGCCATCGGGCCTGGAAGGGTTGATCCATAAATCTGAAATGACTTCTCTCCCTGCTGGCCGAATGCTCGAACAGGGTGATGAAGTGGCGGTTCAGATTCAGCACATCGATTCGCAGAAACGGCAGATCAATCTGAGCTATGATGCTGCGAATCCGAAGGATGAATCTGAGCTGGTGAACGAAGAGCCGGTGAATGAAGAACCAACCGATCAAGAGCCGGTGAACGAAGAGCCGGTAAATGAAGAATCAACCGATCAAGAGCCGGTCAACCAAGAACCGGTGAACGAAGAACCGGCCAATCAAGAATCGATAGAAACAGAATAGTCTTGGGCGCACCAACCGGTGCGCCCTCTCCACCATCCTTGCCACGTTTTACGTTTCATGTTGCCTGCCCGTCTAAGACCGGATTAAGACTGGATTCGTAATAGGGTACACACTACAATAACCACAGGGACAAGACAAACTACTCAACATTCATCATAAAGGAGCGAGAGGATGCAGGAAGACCCACTGATTGTCATAGCTTCAAACCGGGGGCCGTTTGCCTTTACCGCACAGGCAGATGGCTCATTTTCTGCCCGGCGGGGATCGGGCGGTCTGGTGACAGCCCTGGGCGCATTAGCTGAACGGCTGGAAGTCTTGTGGGTGGCTTCGGCTATGGGGGACGATGATCGCCAATGGGTCGAGGCGCATAAAGGGGAAGTTCAGCAGGTCGAGGGGATTTACCTGAAGCTGATCACCCCGGAGGCCGATGCCTATGATCAGTACTACAATGTGATCGCCAATCCTTTGCTGTGGTTCATTCAGCACCAGTTGTGGAATATTCCCCGTGCACCCAGCCTGACCAACGAAACCTGGACGGCCTGGGAGCAGGGTTATTTGCCGATCAACAAGCAGTTCGCGGATGCTATCGCCGATAGTGTAGAAGACAGTGACCGCCCGATAATCGTCTTCTCGCAGGATTATCATCTGTACATGGTGCCACGTTTCCTGCGGGAGCGGCTGGGATTCCGGGTGCAGATTCAACCCTTCCTCCATATTCCCTGGCCCGGCCCGGATGCCTGGCGCATCCTCCCTGTGCCGATGCGTGAAGCGCTGCTGTACAGCCTGTTGGAGTCAGACCGGATCGGGTTTCAGACTCAGAAGGATGCTTTCAACTTTGTGCAGACCTGCCGCTTTTACCTGGGGGATGCGCACTCACGCGGCAGCCGTGTATCGATTGAGTATCAGGGTAGGGTGGTCGAAGCCAATGATTACCCGATCTCGGTGGATATCGATGCAACCAAAGAGATCGCTGCCGAGCCCCAGACCGAGCTGCATAAGTTACAACTGCTCAACGGCATCGGTGATCGCAGCTTGATTTTGCGGGTAGACCGGATTGAGCCAAGCAAAAATATTCTGCGCAGCCTGGAAGCCTACAGCGCCCTGCTGGAAAATTATCCTGAACATCGTGGGCAGGTGCAGATGATGGCGCTGCTCGTACCCTCCCGGATGGAGGTGGGCGAGTATCAGGATTACCTGCGCGATATCATGGCTGAGAGCGGGATGATCAACGCCATTTACAGCGACGGCATGTGGGAACCGGTGCGGGTGGTCGTCGGGGAGAATTATCACCGGGCGATTGCTGCCATGCAGCTTTACGACATTTTACTGGTCAACCCCCTGGCTGATGGTATGAACCTGGTCGCTAAAGAGGGGGTTCTGGTCAATCAGCGTGACGGGGTGTTGATGCTGTCCGAGAATGCGGGGGCATTCTATGAGTTAGGTGAGCATGCAATGACAGTCTCCCCGTTTGATATTTATGGAACCGCCGCCGCCATGCACAAAGCCCTGAAGATGTCATCTACCCAGCGGCATAAACAAGCCGAGGCTCTGCGCCGGATCGTTGAGAAGGCCGGGGTCAAAGAGTGGTTCGCCGATCAGGTTGACGACGCGATGGCAGCTTTAAAGAAAGAGGAGCCGAGCAAGGACGCTTAATCCAGGGTGCAACCCCGGACAGTGGGCCTGAGATGACTGTCCGGGGCGATAACAAACCCGCCGATCCTACCGCCGAAATACCATATACTGTTTTCGAATCCGAGAGGCATTTAACGCATGACACGATTGACCATTGCGGCGTTTGTGGCCGCTCTTCTAACCGGTATTGCCCTGGGAATCCAGGCGACCATCAACAGCCGCCTGGGGGAGCAGATCACCCCACTGAATACCGGGCTGTTGGTTACGACTGTTGGCGGCTTGTTATCAGCCGCGGTGTTTGCCATCCTGATGTTGGCCGGGCAGATCGATCTGGACGGGCCGACGGTCTACCGTCATCTGCCTGCCATTACGCTGGCCGGGATGTTGGCTGCTCTCGCCATTATCGGCACTGCCTTTGCCCTGCCTAAATTGAGTGTCTCGGCGGGTGTTGCGGCTATCATCTTCGGGCAAATGCTGGTATCCCTGATCGTTGATACTACCGGTTGGGGTAGTGTTGATCAGGTTCCCTTATCGCTGCCCCGGTTGGGGGGATTAGTGTTGTTGGCCATATCGGTGTGGCTG
>JBNKDD010000045.1:0-27910 GCA_050288085.1 Anaerolineae bacterium | reverse complement strand
GCCGCCATATTGTCCTCCCTAACCGCCATACATTTTATTTGCTTTCGTTAAGGAGTTCCGGCCACAACCTGAGGGCGCTCATCACGGCTGCACCTGCTGTCTGGCCTAAACCACAAATCGATGCATCGGTCATTGTCTGGCCGATATCCATTAAGCGTTCGTAATCACCCGGTGAACTTTGCCCGACCCGCACCTGGTCGAGGATCTCCATCTGGCGCTGAGTTCCCAACTGGCAGGGGAAGCACTTACCGCACGATTCATGCGCGAAGAAGTGTGCCAACTGGCTGAGAACATCCCGCAGATCGATGCTCTCGTTGAAAATTATCACGGCACCGGAGCCGATGGATGCCCCAAGCGGGCGGAGGGTTTCATACAGCAGCGGTGTATCGAAATGTTCGGGGAGTATAAAAGTGCCTGCAGCACCGCCCATCAGCGCCACTATCGGCTTTCCATCAAACCCATCGCACCAGTTGTTGACCAGTTCGTTCAGTGTAATGCCAAAGGGCGCTTCGACCAGCCCTGACCGGTTGACATGTCCGCTGACGCAGAACAGCTTCGGCCCGGCGGATTGTTCGGTGCCCCATTGCAAAAACCATTCCGGGCCATTGAGCAGAATATCCGCTATCTGGCCGAAAGTTTCTACGTTGTTGATTACCGTGGGCTTGCCGAACAGGCCATGTGTGGTGGGGAATGGCGGCTTAACTCGCGGGAATCCTCGTTTGCCTTCAATCGCCTCAAACAAAGCCGTCTCTTCACCGCAGATATAAGCGCCCGCACCGATGCGGATTTCGATATCAAAGTTAAAGCCGGAGTCAAAAATGTTCCGCCCCAACAATCCGGCTTCATAACATTTATCGACGGCTTCCTGTAGGATGCGACGTGCCAGGGGATACTCGCCGCGCAGGAAGATATAGCCCTGCGCCGAACCGATGGCATACCCACAGATCGCCATTCCCTCGATGATGCGGTAGGGATCTCCCTCCATCAGTATCCGGTCTTTGAAGGTTCCGGGTTCGCTCTCGTCCGCATTGCAAACAACGTATTTGGGTTCGCCTTCCGCCTCGCAGGTGAGTTTCCACTTCAACCCGGTTCTGAAGGCCGCACCGCCTCGTCCTAACAACTGTGATTCCTGGATTGTCTCAATCGTGCCGATCACATCCTGGGAGTGGAGCGTTGTCAGGGCGTGCTTTAATCCGTCAAAGACTCCGGCGGCCCGGTGTTGATCCAGGTCTGTGGGAGGTAGTTTGCCGATGTTACGGGTGAGAATACGGGGTTTACCGGTGATATTCAGCATGGATGTGGGCTGATCGGCATCGAAAAGTGTGTCAACGCTGTTGGGGGTCAATCCGACCACAGGCAGTTCATCGACCAGCGCCGCCGGGCCCTGATCGCATAAACCCAGGCACATCATGCGCTCAACCGTATACGCGCCGTCAGGAGTAGTTTCTCCGGGGTGGATGCCACCTGCGTGTTGGCAGGCTGCCTCCAATACACCTTCTGCACCATGAGTAGCACAGGCAGAAGCCGTGCAAATACGGATGATCCGTTTGCCGACCGGCTCACTGTAATACATGGTATAGAATTCAACCACGCCATGTATATCTGCCAGCGGGACTCGCAGCGTTTGGCCGATGGCAGTTAGAACGGATTCCGGCAGGTAGCCGAATATCTTTTGCGCATCATGTAGTGCAGGCAAGAGATCAGACCGGCTGCCACCCTGGTATTTACCGATGATTTTCCCCAATTGAGACAGATCAACATCAGGGTTGGTACTCACACCTGCTCTCCACAGCAACTATATTTTGCGATATTTTAAACTACGTTTTTTACTTTGGTAGGTCGGATGGAATCAATCGTCATCTTTCTGAAGGCTTTCCAAAGCCTCCAGATCACGCTTTAAGTTGCGCCGTCTCCAGGCAATACTGGCGACGTAGACTAAACCCAATCCAACCATCAGTACATAACCGATGACTAAACCATCAACGGTATTCGGTGTGGGATTTTGAAAAAAGAAGATGGGCATAACGTCATCCTATTCGGAATACAGGCGGGATCGGAACAAATTAACCTGATCGGTAAAATTGGCGAGTCGAATACGGTGCCAGACCAGGGTCGCATAGACAAAAGTAAATGTCAAGAAGTTGAACAACATGGTCTGGAGCATACGCGGGGCCAGGCCAAAATCACCTCTGGCCGTGCTGGCGCTCTGGCCGATCACGGCGGGGTGAATGGTGGCTTCAATCAGCCGCACCCCCAGGAAGGTCATAATGACGCTGGCAAAGGCGACAATGCCATATACAGCACCAAACCGTGCCCGGCGGGCGGGATCTTCGATCGACTGTCGCAGCATCAAGTAAGCGGCATAAGACAGCCACATCACCGCAAAAGAGGTCAGCTTGGGGTCCCATGTCCAGGGGGTTCCCCAGGCAAACTGGCCCCAGGTCATACCACCGGCCAAGGCGACCGTCGTCAAGGCCAACCCGACTTCAACTGAGCTGTGTCCTAATGTATCCCACTTGCGATTCTGTGTGACCAAATACAACACGCCGACCACTACAGTCACCAGGAAAGCAAGCGCACCTGCCCAGGCCGACCCAACATGATAGTAGAAAACGCGTTGAACAGCCCCCATAGTAAGTTCGGTGGGGGCATATAAGAAGGCCATGTAAGCTGCCACCAGCAGCAAAACAATGGTAGCAGCGGTTAATATAACCAGCCCGATGGGCCATGATCGTTTTGCCGGTGTCGAAACAGTGGACATCAAAGTCGTCTTCCCCTCAAATATTTCGTGAACTGTTGTAGATTCTATCAGGTTGGGTGGTCGGCTTCCATCCTTCGCAAATAGAAAAAATTCTCCCCCTTTCTGTAAAACTAAATTTTGTCATATAATGTTTATACCTTGATTATGTGGCCAGTCAGGCGGGAAAACCCAACCATGGGGAATAAAAGTAACGACGGGACAAATCTAATCGCTTACCATCCTGATCCGCCAGTGCGCGATTCAGGCTCGTTTCGGGACATGATGCTGAACATCCGAGACGATGTCAGGTGTTACATGCTCACCGCCCGCAGACCTACATCGTGGCTCCGTGAAGCCATATGGAATCAGGGGGTCTGGGCAACCATTGTTTACCGGTATGGGGCATGGGCAAGACAGCGCCGCTTTGCCTTGATACGAATCCCCCTCCGTTTCCTCTACGCCATATTAAAGAAGCTGATCGAAATCCTGACGAGCATCCACATCGATTCCTTTGCGGAGATCGGCCCCGGCCTGGTTATCGACCATTTCGGCCCGGTTTTTGTCGGTGGGGATCTGGGGGCTTACTGCAATATCTCCCCAGGTGTGACAATCGGATTAGGCGGCCCACGTGACTATGAAGGGCGGCCTCAGATCGGACACCGGGTCTACATTGCACCGGGCGCAAAAATATTCGGGGCGATCACCATCGGCAATGATGTAATGATCGGACCGAACAGCGTTGTGAATCGTAACCTGGAAGATAACGTCGTGGTGCTTGGTAATCCGGTGCGCGTGGTGGGCCGACACAGCAGTTATGAAAATATTGATTATCCCGGCAAGCCGCCGGTTAATCCTACCCTGGCAACGATCCCCGAAGACAAACAGGTAACGCCCAGCCCTGAAGAGTCCTCACCTATATAATGAGTAAGTAGGGACACGGCATACCACCGTGTCCCTAAAAATCAGTAAAGCTCAGAGTCCTCATATCTGACCGGCATCATGCGCAGAAATTCAGTCGTGTGGAGTTTACGCCGGAAGTTCTGGTAGGCGCGTTCAACCTGTTCGGTAGTCAGGTTAAGGGCTGGGGCAACTTCGCTCGGCTCATAGCCGTTCTCCATCCCAAACCAGAGCAAATCCAATATATCAAACGGCAGTTGGAAGTAAAATTCTTCCTGGCTGACTTCCGCACTGTAGGTATCGGCGGTGGGTTTGCGTCCAATAATCCCAGCGGGAATCCCCAGGTGTTCGGCCAGTTGATAAACCTGCGTCTTGTACAGGTGCTCAATCGGCATTACGTCCGCACCACCGTCACCAAACTTGACGAAGAATCCCTGGGCACGTTCGTGTTTATTCGGCGTGCCAACAACCGCATAGTGGCGCAGTTCGGCGTGATAATACAACATCGACATCCGGCTGCGCTGTTTGAAGTTCGAGGCGGCGACAATCTGGAGATAATCCGTTGTGGGAAGGCGCTTGGTTTGCTGGGTTCCATCCGGGGCAATCACCGTCAGGGATGAGATGCTGAGTTGTTCCTCATCCAGGATATTGGTGGGGAGAACCACCTTTGCCTTATAGGTTTCCGGGTCGAACTCAGGGAAAACACGGGCGACAGCTTCATCACGGCGGCGGTAACAACCGAAGCCTGCCAGGGCTTCTGTCATGTCTTCGACAACAGCCTGAACGCCAAACTTGTCAGCAAGGGCCTGGGCCAGATCGAGGCTTTCCGGGCTGGAATCCCGCTCCGGCATCATGATGCCCACCACCCGGTTTGCACCCAGCGCTTTTACGGCCAGCGCCAGTGTAACGGAGGAGTCAATCCCTCCGCTGATCCCGACGATTGCACCACGTCGGCGGAAGGTTTGTAGCACGTCCTGGCGCAGTCTTTCGGCGATCTGGTCACAGGTGGAAGGAGCATCTAGTTCAAGAATATCTTTGTGAAAAGGTTCACGGGTCGGATTATTCATTAGAATTCACCATATGATTTTTCTGGATATATCGGATAGAAGGAAGCTTTTCCTGGCGTGGCTGGCGCTCATAAGTATTCAGGAAAAGATCGTGGAGAATCTGGGTAGAGAGAATCCCCACCAGGGCCATACCTTCAGTTTCAGAAAGCGGCCTGTCTGCCTGTGCTTTCTTGACCAATTTGTCGACAGCAAACGACGAGAAATAACCGAAAGAATCGATCTTATCAGCCTCGGCCAACGCATGGACAGACTCGTCGCCAAGCAAGCTGTGGGAAATCGGTGCCCGGTATGGTTGTTTGGATCGATTTACGATCCGCTCAGGGAGCCGGTCTTCCATCAGCCGTTTGAGCAGATATTTCTCCGTCAGCCCATTGACCTTGAACCGGGTTGGCAAACGGGTGCAAAACTCCAGCAGACGGTGATCGAGAAACGGATAGCGTCCCTCAACCGAATTGGCCGCCACCACCCGATCCCCCTGAGACGAGAGTAGATAGCTGCTCATGAAGATCGTTGTTTCCAGGTACTGGGCCTTTGCCAGCGGCGACCACCGATCAAAGTCCGGGTGGAGCCGTCCCCGAACATCTTCCACCGGGTCGTAGTCAGCGACTTTTGATCGCAGATCAGAAGAGAAGAACTGCTGTGTCCGGCTGGTATTATGCCAGCGCAGCTTATGTGAATACAGCGGGTCTGTTATTTCCGTCAGCCCCAGGCCAAAGAAAGAACGGAGAGCGCCCACCTGGGCATTGTCCATCTGGCCCAGGTAAGGATAAAGCCGTGTCAACAACTGTGGCCGGAGAGCCGAGTCTGGGTGACGTGCCCAGAAATAACGTAACAACGTCTCCTTGAAGATGTTGTACCCGGCAAGAGCCTCATCAGCGCCTTCTCCGGTCACAACGACCTTGATGTTATTTCTTCTCACCAGCCCAGAGAGGAGATACATGGGGACAGGCGCGGTGCGCAGAACCGGGATCTCCGTATGCCAGATCACCCGGTTAAAAGCCTGGGCAATATCGGCTGCATCACAGTTGATACTGGTGTGCTGCGTGCCGAGATGGGCCACTGCCTCTTGCTGATAGCTGGACTCGTCAAACTTTGCGTCGGTGAAGCCAATGGAAAAGGTACGTAGATCACTCTGCGTATGGCGCAGGATGAAATCGCAGGTCGTGCATGAATCGATCCCACCGCTGAGATAAGCCGCCACCGGCACATCGGCCCGCAGCCGGAGTCGGACTGCATCTTGCAGCAGGTCTTGAAATCCTTCCAGCGCATCGCCGAGTTCCATATCGGACGCCATGTCATCCGGCTGGAAGGTGAGTTCCCAGTAGCGCTTGATTTGCACCTGGTCACGATTAGCCAGCATATAATGGCCGGGTGAAAGCTCGTTGATGTTCTGAAAAACTGTACGCGGGGTGAGCGTTGTCCAGAGGGTGAAAATCTGCGCCAGGGCAATCGGGTCTAACTCCGCTTGAACATGGGGATGTTCCAGGAGCGCCTTTATCTCGGAGGCAAACACTAACGCCCCCTGCGCCGTTTCGGTATAAAACAACGGGCGGATTCCCACCCGGTCGCGGGCCAGGAACAACTCTTTCTTGTTGCTATCCCAGATGGCAAAAGCGAACTGGCCGTTCATCTTTTGCAGGCAGTCCACCCCATATTCTTCATAGAGATGGACGATCACCTCTGTATCACTGGAGGTACGGAAAACATGCCCCTTGGATTTGAGGTCTGCCATCAACTCCAGGTAATTGTAGATTTCTCCGTTAAATACAATCCAGAGTGTCCCATCTTCATTAAAGATAGGCTGCTGTCCGGTAGCCAGGTCAATGATGCTCAGGCGCACATTGCCCAGGCTCACGCTTGGGTCCTGAAAAATGCCGGTTTCGTCCGGGCCTCGATGGTGTATTCTACCTAGCATCCGCTCGATCAGTGCCCGGTCAGATGGAAGCCCCGGCTTGCGGTTGAACAATCCAACAATACCACACATGGTCTTTCTCCTATATAAGACAAGCGCAAGCTAAGTCTTGCGCTCGACCAATCGTGTGATACCGCCAATTGTTCCCATATTCTGCGGGACAACTTCCTCATCGGCAATCTGGATGCCATACTCGCTTTCCAGGAATTCAATAATCGACAACACGCCAAAGGAATCGACAATGCCATTATCGATCAAAGGCGTCTCATTGGTCAGGGTGTTTGCCGTATCCTCATCATAGACAAACTGTTCCAGGACATAGTTACGGACTGAAGTCTCAATATCATTCGCCATTATCAAACCGTTCCTTTATCTACGTTGTTCAGGTTTCAAGTGAAGTTATGTGTTCGAACTCTGGTTTATAGGTTTCTGGAACACCCAACACAACCCCGTATCGGGCACAGCCCGGCGGGGTATAAGGGTCATAAATTACAGCATCCTTACCGGTGATGGAGGTGGATCGGACAATCGTGCCGATGGTGAGGCAACGATGAGAGGTGGTTGGTAGGCGACGTATAGATGATGTATTGTATAGGATGCTGAAAAGTTTAATTATTCATCAAAGTATTAATGCGATAATCCTTAGTAAAATTCCTGAAAATATTATAGCTAGTATACCGAGATTTAATCCAGGCGAAAGTCATCTCAGGGCGTTGTATACAATCTCCAGGCGAGAAAACGTTCAACTGCCCAGGCGACCGGTTGGCCGGACATCCCCGCTGGTCGGCCTTCATCAAAGCCGTGAGTCCCCCAGGGAACCTGCAACCGGGCCGACAGGATTCCTTCATCCTGGAGCGCGGCGTACATGATATCATGGTGTTCAGACGGCACGGCCAGATCGCGCCCACCATCGATCAAGAGCGTAGGCTGTGAGTCAGGTGTGGCATGCCGCCCCGGAGAACTTTCTTCGTACAGTTCCTGAATATTTGGCGCATCGAGCGGCCCCAGGTAACCGGTGGTCATTTTGGCGATATTGTCCTTGCCATGATCAACCCACACTTCGGTATCGATCGGGGTGTATAGGGCCACAATCCCTTGAACGGTGTATTCACCATCTGTTTCACAGGTTGACTCGACAAATCCCGGCCCGCGATAGGCCGTCAGCAGGGCCATGGTTCCCCCGGCAGAGCGCCCCATCAGCACCATACGGTCGGGGTCGAGCTTTAAGGTATCGGCGTGTGCCCTCACGTAGCCAATCGCACACTGGATATCGGACAACGGAGTAGGATAGAAGTTCTCAACCCCTTCTTCCGGCCCGCTGTAACGATAGGCAACATCAATAAAAACATAGCCCTGGGATGCAAGATAACGGTTTAGAGTCTTACCTTCACCCAGGCCGCCCTCTAACCACCCCCCGCCATGAATGTAGATCACGGTCGGGTAGGTCTGGTCATTATCCGGGCGAATGACATTAAGGATCAGGTCTTCGCCGTCATCGGTGGTTGCATAAGTCAGGATTTCTTCGCGCAGCGGTTGGGCCAGAGGCAGCTCTTTTACCCCCCAGACAGGGTCTGACAGAAAGTGCTGGCTGATCTCTTCGGGGATATCTGCTTGCCAGTCTGCGCCAAATTCAGTGTCTAATTCCTTTTGCCACTCCCGAACCATCGGGGTGGCCCGGACTAACGGTGATTGGACCAGAACCATGATGCCTGCGCCCAACCCCAATCCGAGAACAGCCCAACCAACCGGATCACGCCGTGCGAGTAAAAAACCGCCACCCAACGCCACGAGCGTACTCAGCCCTATAGACACCGGGGCAACCGTTGTGAACAGCGCCCACAGAGTCCGCGCGCCGGGTAAGTCGATGTAAATAGTCAGGATTAACCCTAGCCCAAGAGCTGCCAATCCTAATGCAAGTAGAAGTAGACGGATAATTAACATAAAGTAGTACCTTTCTGGCAATGAAACTTTTTCAGAAAAAGAGTAGTGTTGGCACTATCCTGTCTTCACCCATTCCCTACATTATATATAGTAGGACATGCAGCTATCCAGTCTGTTCTGGAATCTCAAGCAGCCGTTTGACCGTTTTCCCCGCCGGGTTTTTAGGCAGTTCGTCCACAAAATAGAATTGTCGCGGGACACCGTAGTCCGGCAGCTCTTTTTTACAATGCAGTTGAAGCTGTTCGGTTATTTTCTCATCCGGTTCAGAATTGAGCACAATAAATGCGACGGCAATCTCGCTCGCCCGGTCATCAGGCACACCGATCACGGCAGCGTCAACAACCTTATCCACCGACAGCAGCACCTTTTCGATCTCAGAACAGCCAATGCGGAAGCCAAACGGTTTGATAAAGTCCGCCTTTCGCCCCACAACGTAGATGAATCCATCCTCATCTACTTCCGCCAGATCGCCTGTATAGAGCTTCCCATCCCGGAATCCCTGCCGGTCAGGGTCAGGGGCTAGGTAACCGGCGGTGATGTTATCACCCTGGGCAACGATCTCACCGACTTCGCCGGGTTTTACCGGCTGCCCATCGTCGCTTAAAACCTGAAGCTGAACGCCCGGTATCCCTTTGCCAATCGATCCGAGTTTATCCTTGAGCCGTTCAGGGGGTAAATAAGACAGGCGGGCGGTTGCTTCTGTTTGGCCGTACATCACAAAAAAGCGCACATGTGGCACGAGTTCGGTAAATTTCTTGACCAGATGGGCATGGAGTTTTCCCCCGGCTTGTTGAACATGGCGCAAGGATGACAATTCCCGGTCGGGCAGACTTGAGCTGCGAAGCAAGGCCTGATACACCGTCGGCACACCGGCAAAACCTGTGCATTTAAAGTGCTCCAAATCGTTAAGCACTTCCTCTAAAAAGGCGAAATGGATGCTCAAGACAACCCGTGCGCCCACCCTTAGATGAGTATGCAGCAGGGATGCCGCAAAACAATAATCGAAGGGCATCACAACCAACATGCGATCATCCGAGGCCAATCCCAGATATTCAATGATCGAGGTGGTGTTAGCGATAATATTCCGGTGGGTGACTTTAACAGCATTGGCATTACCGGTTGCGCCAGAGGTGAACATCAGCGAGGCGAGGTCAGTCTCATCCACTGAGACGGTGGAACAGGGGGCATCGTTCTCTGTAACCTGGAAACTGCGGGGCCGCTGGCGATTATTCTCCTCGGCCTTTAGCGCTTCTTCCATAATGACGACCTGATCCGGCGACATTTCGGCTCCGAATCTTTTTAAGAATACCGGCGTCGTACAGAAGAATTTACACTGAACCAGTTTCTGGCGTTCTCTGAATCCCTGGGGCTTAAACTTTGCCGAGAATGGGACGGCAACAGCACCTAATTTCATAATAGCCAGGTAACTGGCTATCCAAAAAGTTGAATTGGGTGCGATGATGCCAACCCGGGTTCCCCGTTCTACCCCGGCCAAAATCAGGGTTGACGCGATCCGATTGGTGGCCTGGATGAGTTGTTCGTAGGTGGTTTCTTCTTCCCGTGATTTGATCGCAATCGCATCCGGTTGGGCATTTTCCATGAGAAAATCATAAACGTTCATGATCACATCTCCAGATGAAACGTTATAGCTGCTCATATTTCTGGACTGAGGTGGTCGATCACCTTATACCTTCATCGATTGCTGAAATGATGCACCCCCCTCAGAGTGAGCGGCAGCAAGCAGGCCTACTCTGAGAAAGGAAATGCCAAATGGTGATCGATATTCTACTATACTATAAAGGAAAATCGTGTGCCGGGGAAAATAAGTGTTAAATATTATCCACCGGGGTATTTCGAACTCCGGGGATAACCGTTTGCATATGGAGAATCAGCATCTCCCGCAGTGTCAGTTGATCCAGCAGGTGACTCGGAATCTGGTTGCCAAGCAATAGAAAGATGAAACCATGAATAGCCGCCCAGATACTGATTGCCAGCAGCTCGCTATCACCTGATTTCAGAAGACCGGCTTGCTGGCAGTCAGAAACTAAGCTCGTGACCAGGTTAAGGCTCTTTTTGGACTGCTCAACATACTCAGGATAGTCAGCTTCCTGTTCGACATTGCCCGAAAAGGTCACCTTGAAATGATCGGGTTCGTCAGTCGCAAATTGTACATAAGCCCACGCCACTTCAATGAGCCTCTGGGCTGGGTCATCCGGGTGGCTTGCTGCTGCCTGCGCTAATTCCTGATAGAGCTTGGTATAGCCCTCTGTCGCGATAGCCGCAATGAGTGCCTGTTTGTCAGCAAAATGGGCATAGGGCGCAGCGTGGCTCACCCCCACCTTGCGAGCAACTTTCCGCAGGCTCAATCCCTGTACTCCCTCTTTGGAGAGGATATCGACTCCGGCTTCGATCAGGGCGTTTTTTAAATCCCCATGATGATAGTGATTACTCATAGGAAGTATCTTAGCATACAATCTTGACAGTGTAAAGTTTCTCGATTATGATAATCTTACCATTGTAAAGATACGAAAGAAGGCCACATGAGCGACCACACAGACGGCACAGGTTTCCGTGTCTATGGCTACCGCTGGGTAGTGTTGGGCGTCTTTATGCTCATCAATCTGACCATCCAGATATTGTGGATCAGTTATGCACCGATCACCGGCCCCGCCGGAGAATTCTATGGTGTAAGCGATCTGCGTATCGGCTTCCTGGCGATGACCTTCATGATCGCGTTCATACCGCTGTCTATCCCCGTTTCCTGGATGATAGACTCCTTCGGTTTTCGGGTAACAGTCAGCATTGGCGCGGTGTTGATGGGAATATTTGGCCTGATGCGTGGGTTGGTTGGGGACAGTTATTCGCTCGTCCTGATCAGCACGATTGGCGTTGCCATCGCCCAACCCTTTTTACTCAACGCCTGGACAACCGTACCAGCCAAGTGGTTTGCACCTGAAGAACGCGCCACCGCCGTCGGACTGGTCACCTTAGCCAACCTGATCGGGACGGCCCTGGGGATGGTGCTCACGCCAATCTTGTTAGAGCAAATGCCGATCCCCACCATCCAGTTGATCTACGGAGCGGTAGCGGCCCTTTCATCGGTGCTGTTCGTTCTATTGGCAAGGGAAAAGCCCCCCACGCCACCATGCCCGGAAGGAATGGAAGTACGGGCCTTAGTGTTGGACGGTCTCAAGCATGCCCTGAAGATCAAATCATTCTGGTTTTACCTGCTCGTTTCATTTATTGGGATGGGTATCTTCAACGGTATCACCACCTGGGTAGAGAATATCATCCGTCCGCGGGGATTTACCCCCACCGATGCCGGAACACTGGGGGCCTTGATGCTGGCTGGCGGCTTATTCGGTGCGGTGATCATGCCGCCCTTCTCAGATAAACAGCGCAAGCGGAAGCCTTACCTGCTGCTGGGATTCACACTGGCGATCCCTGGTTTGCTGGGGATTACCTTTGCTACAAACTACTGGCTGCTGCTTGTGTCTGCTTTCCTAATGGGATTTTTCCTGATCAGCGCCAATCCAATCGGGATGCAGTATGCGGCGGAGATCACCCATCCCACGCCTGAAGGGACATCCAACGGCCTGATCCAACTCTTCGGTCAGGGGGCAGTGGTCTTTGTCTACATCATGGAAGCGATGAAAAGTCGGGATGGTTCTTTCACACCCTCGCTGCTGTTTGCGGCGGGGCTGATGGTTATCAGCGCCATCCTGATCACCCAACTCAAAGAATCCAACGTTGATACTCCGGCAGGAGAACTATGACCCAATACGAATCGATTAAACAACAGGTGCTGGAATACAGCCAAAAACTGGTCAGGGAGGGTTACCTGAAAGGAACCGGCGGCAACGTCTCGCTGCGTGCCCCTGATGAGCCGGTGATCGCGATCACCCCCTCCAACCGTGACTATCTCAGCCTGACACCTGACGAGATATGTATCTATACCTTCGAAAAAGAAAAAATCGAAGGCGAATTGAAGCCCTCCATTGAGATGGGTTTCCATATTGCTGTGTATCAAAATCGCCCTGATGTTGGCTGCGTGATGCATACCCATCAGGATTACGCCAGTGCACTTTCGGTTTTGAATATGCCGCTGCCCGCCCTGTTTGATGAGCAGGTGCGCTTCTTAGGCCGTTCAGTTGAAATCATCCCTTATGCACCATCCGGCACCGGGTTTCTGGTCAAGCAAATTAAGAAGATGGTCAGCAATCACCATAACGTCTACATCATGAAGAATCACGGGGTGTTATGCCTCGGCTCGACGGCTGAACGCGCCTATCACAACGTGCTGCTGCTGGAAAAAGCAGCCACCGCCTATTTGCTGGCCCAATGCAGCGGCGAAACGGCAGACCGGATTCCGCTGCCGATCCGTGAAATCGCCTTCCAGAAGCTCCGCAGCGAGCAAAAGAAAATTGAAAAGCAGCTCAACGAACTCAACGAAAAGGATGCTTAAATGGCTGAACAACAATATGCCATATCTGAATATCATGACGCGGATGAAGTTACTGCCCGGCTAAAGGCACTCACCAACCAACCACTGCGGCCTATCCGCCGTGACAAGATGGAAGAATACCTTAGCTACTTCGAGACCAAATGCACCCGTTCCAAGGCATTAATCGAAGAAGCAAAGGCCATCATTCCCGGCGGTGTGCAGCATAATCTCGCCTTCAACTATCCTTTCCCCTTAGCCGTCAAAAAGGTGGAAGGCGCTTATATGTGGGATGAAGACGACAACCGATACATCGACTTCCTACAAGCGGGCGGTCCAACAGTGCTGGGCAGTAACTATCAACCAGTGCGTGACAAGGTGATCGAACTGGTACAGGACTGCGGACCGGTAACCGGTTTGTTTCACGAATTTGAATTAAGACTGGCGCAGAAGATTCAGGAACATATGCCCAGTATTGAAATGTTCCGGATGTTGGGGTCAGGCACCGAATCGGTCATGGCCGCAATCCGGGCGGCTCGAACCTTCACGGGCAACAAAAAGGTAATCAAGGTGGGCGGGGCATATCATGGCTGGAGCGGCCAGATGGTCTATGGCCTGCATATACCGGGAACCCGCACCTTCGAGGCCAAAGGGATTCCGGGCTCGGTCAGCCGTCATACCCAGGAATTTTACCCCAATGACTTGGGGCAGTTGCGCCGCAAGCTGATGCTCAACCGGCTGCGAGGCGGAACGGCGGCGGTGATCGTTGAGCCGCTCGGCCCGGAGAGTGGTACCCGCCCGGTTCCATACGAATTTAACCACGAACTACGCAAGCTGTGCGACGAGTTCGGGGCACTGTTGATCTTCGATGAGGTGGTCACGGGCTTCCGCGTCGGGTTGGGTGGCGCTCAGGGATATTTCAACATAAAGCCCGATCTGACCATCTTCGGTAAATGCATCACAGGCGGCTACCCGATGGCGGGTGGCGTCGGTGGTCGCAAAGAAGTCATGCAGCGTTTTGCGCCGGGTATCGGCGGAACCGGCGAGCGAGCCTATATCGGCGGGACTTTATCCGCCAATCCGATGAGCTGCGCTGCCGGATACTATGCTATCGAAGAGATGGAACGCACCAACGCTGCTGTGATCGCCGGGAAGGCCGGTGATCGGCTGGCGAAAGGTCTAAAGGAGATCGTCGAGCGGTTGAAGCTGCCCTTTGTGGTTTACAACCAGGGGTCAATCGTTCATCTTGAAACCGGCGCGGTGATGCTGCTGGATGTCAGGAATCCGATCAAACTGCTCAAAGAAATGAAACCCCGCAAACACATGATGGAGGAGATGGGCGCGGCCTATATGTCCCAGGGTGTGGTGACACTGGCAGGCAGCCGTCTATATACCAGCATGGCCGATACCGACGAGATCATCGACGAGGCACTCAACCGCTTCGAAACGGTACTGTCAAACGTTGAATGATCCAGACATTGGAGAAAACCCGATGGGCGACAATCAGATATTTGTTTTAGTGCATGATGTTGGCACCACCGGCAGCAAGTCATGCCTGTATCGCATGGGGGATACCCTGGAGTTGGTTGACTCCGCACTGGAAGAATATCCCCTCTACGTGATGGACAACGGCGGCATCGAGCAAGACCCGGAAGAATGGTGGCAGGCCATCAAGAAGGCAACCCAGATCATCCTGAAACAAACGGAGATTGTGCCCAGCGATATCAAAGGAATGGCCTTCTGTGCCCAGATGCAAGGCTTTATTCCGGTTGATCGGGACGGCAAGGCGCTTTACCGGGCGATGAGCTACATGGACAATCGCGGTACTGACCAGATCGATCGCTACCTACACAGCGGCGCACTCAAGATCGAAGGAATGCATGCCGGAAAATTGCTCTCTTCTCTGATGATCACCGGCGGTGTATCGGCATCGGTGAAAGACCCGGTCTGGAAATACCTGTGGCTGAAAGAAAACAGGCCGGATGTCTTTGATGCCATGTATAAATGGATGGATGTTAAAGATTACCTGGTCTTGCGCAGCACAGGAGCGTTTACGTTCGGATACGATTCCGCCCATGCAACCTTCATGTTTGATACCCGACCGGACAAACTCCAATGGCATGAAGGCTTATGCCGCACCTATGATGTTGATCCGGGTCATTTTCCCCCGGTGATCCAGGCAACCGATCAAGCAGGTACTCTGACTCCAGAAGCAGCACAAGACCTGGGCTTGCCAGAAGGGCTACCGGTGTTCGGTGGCGGCGGCGATCTCTCAATGATCACATTGGGAGCGGGCTGCTTTGAGAATAATTCAGTCCACATTTACATCGGGACATCGGGCTGGGTTGTTGCAACCGTCGATAGGCGTATGACGGATATTAACGGGATGATCGCCTCCATCCTGGGGGCCATACCGGGAAAGTACAATTATATTTCCGAACAGGAAACATCAGGCCGCTGCCTGCAATGGGTACGTGATCACCTGGTGTTAGATGAGATCGGCATCTACCTCGAAAATCAGACGGTTGCAGACAAAGACGAGGAATACCAATCACTTTACGATTATCTGAGCAGCGTGGTAGAAACGGTGGAACCCGGATCAGGCGGGATCATTTTCACACCCTGGCTGCATGGCAACCGCTCCCCGTTTGAAGATCCCTATGCGCGTGGCATGTTTTTCAATATCAGCCTGGAAAGTGGCAAGCGCGATCTGATCCGGTCGGTGTTGGAAGGTGATGCTTACCATAAGCGCTGGATGCTGGAAACCGTTGAGAAGAAAGTACCTTACAACGACACGCTCCGATTGGTTGGTGGTGGTGCCCGGTCTGATGCCTGGGCTCAGATTATGGCTGATGTCACCGGGCGGACGATTGAAGTTACCGAAAACCCGGAGAGCGCCGGGGCTGCTGGAGCTGCATTGACCTGTGGCGTCGGGCTTGGTTTGCTTTCCTTCGACGATGCAGGCGACATGATCAAGGTAGAGAAGACATTTACCCCGCGCTCAGAGAACCGGGAAACCTACAACAAGTTATACAGCGTATACCGCCAGCTCTATTCACAAAACAGCCGGTTGTTCCAGGCGCTTAACCGGTAGCATCAATACCGCTGCCCCCGATATTGAAGCGCCTCGGCCAGATGATGGGTCTGAATTGACTCGCTCCCTTCCAGGTCGGCGATGGTTCGGCTCAACTTCAACACGCGATGATAGCCACGCGCACTGAGTTGTAATTGCTGCATCGCCGACCGGATCAAGGCTTCTCCCTGCCGGTCAAGTTTACAATATTGCTCCACCTCACGGACGCCCATATCGGCATTAGTCAGCAAGGGCGTACCAGCAAAGCGACTTAATTGGCGATCGCGGGCCGCCTGCACCCGCGCCTGGATTGCCTCAGATGATTCTCCCCGCCGGTCGTCGGTCAACTTGTCATAATCTACACGCGGCACTTCGACATGGATATCGATCCGGTCAAGCATGGGGCCGGATATTTTCTGGCGGTAGCGGGTGATCATCTGCTGGCTGCATGTGCAAGGTGTAACCGGATCACCATAGTAGCCGCACGGGCATGGGTTGGACGCCGCGATCAACACAAAATTGGCGGGGAATGTCAGGCTGCCGGATGCCCGGCTGACCGTGACTATCCGATCTTCAAGCGGCTGGCGGAGCATTTCAAGGCTGCGCCCGAACTCTGGCAGCTCGTCTAGAAAGAGAACCCCTCGATGAGCCAGACTGATCTCGCCGGGCTTGGGCCATGTCCCGCCACCCACCAATCCGGCGTGGCTGATGGTATGGTGCGGCGCACGAAACGGTCGGTGCCGGATCAAGGCCATATCCGAGGGAAGCCGATCCGCGACAGAATAAATTCTCGTGACTTCCAACGCTTCATCGAGAGTCATCTGAGGTAGGATTCCCGGCACAGCCCGCGCTAATAGCGTCTTGCCTGATCCCGGAGGCCCGGTGAGCGAAACATTATGTCCCCCGGCAGCGGCCACTTCGAGTGCTCGCTTGACATGCTCTTGTCCCTTTACATCGGAGAAATTCGTCAGGTAGCCCGGCGGACTGCTCGGCCATTCGAGGCGTTCCCGGTCGAATGCGGGAATAACGTCCAATCCCAGCAGATGTTCTATCAGGGAGATCAGGTGATCGACCGGGATAACATCGATATCCGGGATGAGGGAAGCCTCAGCCGCGTTAACCGATGGTACAAAAATCCGGGAAAGTCCCATCTTCTGGGTCAGATAGGCTGCGGGGAGCACCCCACGTACATGCCGGACGCTTCCATCTAATGATAATTCGCCGATAAACAATGAATCATCCAGCACATCGGGGGGTATCTGGCCGCTTGCAGCAAGTGTTGCCAACGCCACAGGGAGATCATATGCCGGGCCTTCTTTACGCAGATTGGCGGGGGCCAGGTTGATCGTCACCCGACCGCTGGGGAATCTCAATCCACTATTGCGGATCGCTGCCCATACCCGGTCTTTTGACTCTTTGACGGCTGTATTAGGTAAACCAACCACAGTGATGGCCGGTAGTCCCTTTGCCGTGTCAACCTCGACCTCAACCAGAATTCCTTCCAGCCCATTCAGCGCACAACTGTTGATCTTTGCCAGCACAGAATCCTCCCAGGGTGTAGGTTATGATCGATGATTATTTAGTGTCCTACAAGGTTACCAAAACGGCAACCATATCATTGGGAAGGAGGTAGGCAGCTTACCGTATCTCCAAAAACAGTCTAAGGTTTAGTATAATGGAGGCTGGTGCCACCCAATGCTCAATAAGATTCAACTCTATTACCCGGTGAATAATCTCTCTCTTCGATATACTACCTGCTGATCTTGATGGCTGGCGGTAGCACCCATTTTGTATTCATAATACGGATGCGATTCACAAATTGATGCAACCAACAGCTTATCCAATTCGGCAAGACATTATCAAAGCCTTCTGGGAATCTTTTGTAAGGACAGGACAGGTCAAGGCCATTGATGGTCACGAACCTGACCCCGCGGTTGTCCTATCCTGGCAGCGATGTTCCCTGCGCTTTGATCCCCACGCCCGACCCAAGCCAACATTCCGCGAACCTTCTGGCCTGGCAGATACGTTCAAGGCACACAACCATCTGATAGAAACCGCCATCCTCTACCTGGAGGACATTTACCAGTTTATCGAAGGCTCAGATTGCGCCATCATGCTGACGGATGGCGCCGGGTGCATCCTGACCCTGACCGGTGATCAATCGATGGTAGAACAGTTAGATCAAACTAATTATGGAATCGGGGCGTATTGGGCCGAGGGCTACCTGGGAACCAATGCGCTAGGGCTGACTCTGATCACGACCATGCCCACCCAGGTTGTGGGAGCCGAACACTATTTTGAAACTAACCACCATTACGCCAGTTCGGCAGCCCCGATCCATAACGTGGTAGGCCGGATCATCGGCCTGTTAGGAATTGTCACCCCGGCAGAGGCGGCGACCTCTCACACGCTGGCGCTGGCAATGAGTACGGCACGAGCCATCACCAATCAACTGCATACCAACCTGTATTTTGAAGAGACCAACTATCATCTTTCCGAGGTTAAGGCAATCCTGGAAGGAATCTCGGTGGGTGTGCTCACCTGTAACCACCAGGGCTTTATCAACCACATCAACCCCCAGGCCGCTTCCATCCTGGGATTGGATGCGGCTGTCGTCATGGGAGAATCGCTGGCTGAAGCATTGAAACTGCCGGATATCGTGAAACACTCATTGGAAAAAGCCAGACACCTGGATGACACTGAGATCAACCTCCAGATCGACTCTCGGTCGGTGCCGGTCTCGTTGAGCCTGCGCCCGATCCAGGATGGGAACAACCATACAAACGGCATGATCATCATGCTGCGCCCGATTGAGGCCGTCCGCCAACTGGTTTATCGGCAGCTTGCCACCAAAACCAAATTTTACTTCCATGCCATGCCCGGCAACTCTGATGCGATCAAAGGGGTGTTACGGCAGGCTCGTATGGCCGCTCGTGGGCTGGCCCCGGTCTTATTGCAAGGCGAAGGAGGAGTCGGCAAAAATCCCCTGGCGCGTGCCATCCACGACGAAAGCCGTCAGGCAGCCAGGCCCTTTATCAGTGTTAACTGTCGGGCGATCCCGTATGAGATGATCACCAGCGAGTTTCTCGGATATGATGAAAGCCACCCGGACAGCCGTCCAAGCAAATTCGAATTGGCTCATGGCGGAACCCTGCTGATCGACCAGATTGACAAGATGTCTATTGAGGTACAAAACGCCTTACTGAACGTGATCGAGACCAAAACGCTAACCCGGCTGGGCAGCACTCGCCCCATCACAGTTGACGTGCGGATCATTGCAACCACCCTGGAAAACCTGGAAGAACTGGTGAATAAAGGCCAGTTCCTCGCCGACCTGTACTTTCGCTTCGGTGTATTTAATATCATCATTCCACCCCTCCGTGCTCGCCCAGAGGATATCCCCTTGCTGGCCCACAATTTTCTTCAACGGCTGACCGTGCATGTCCAGGCAGATGAAGAGGTCGGAATTGAGGATCAGGCTATTGACGTTCTGAAGCGCTATCCCTGGCCGGGTAACGTCCGTGAATTGGAGAGTGTTCTGGAGAGCGCTTTTTACAAGTGCCAGGATTCCTTGATCCGCCTGGGCGATCTGCCGGAGAACGTCCGAATGGGGCGGGTTATCCTGGACGATAAAATTGCAGCCTACCCGGTGATCTCTGTAGCCGAAGCAGAGCGGGAAGCCATTTTGCGAGCCGGATGGGCCAGCCAGGGGCGGATCGGTGAGATGGCAGCCATGCTAGGGATGGGGCGCACAACGCTTTGGCGCAAAATGAAACAGATGAATATCACCACCGATTACTTCAAACGATGATGCCAGCATCATATATCCCCCACATGTGACAGACAGCTCTCAATACATGCTGTTTCATAATGGAACAAAAACAATCCAGCAGCGTTTCATTATTAAACATTTCCCCGCGTTTGATTGAAAAATAGTATTCAGTTCCTATATGATGAAAAACAGTGGGGGACGTTACATTGTTGAACCCATCAACAAGCCCCTGGTGACATGTTTTAACCGGCATAATTACCAAACATACCAGCATATTCAATCCACATTTTTTTATTTCACTGCTAACAACGTAGAGTATTTATCCTCTCAACTTACAAACAACAGGCTCTATATGCCTACGAACTGTGACATAGATCAAGTTATATCTCCTGTTACGCAAAAAGGAGGACCTATCGAGAAAGGATTCTACTAACGAATTACTTCTAATTTTTGTGTCCCGAATCTTCAACACACCTACCTTTAGGAGAGAAAGAAAATGAAGCAAAAAGGTTTAATGGGCGAATTGGTTGGCGAGGTCTTCGGCACCTTCGTTCTGATCCTGCTTGGCGACGGCGTAGTTGCCAATGTTGGTCTGGCTCCCCGTCTGGCCGCACCAGGTTATGACTGGAATACCATAACCCTGGGATGGGCCTTCGCGGTTATTGTTGCGGTATATGTGTCAGGCGGCGTGTCCGGCGCACACATCAACCCCGCAGTGACCATTGGCCTGGCGATAAAGCGTGGGTTCCCCTGGTCAAAGGTGTTCCCCTATATTATTGCTCAGGTTGTGGGTGCTTTCTTAGGCGCACTCGGCGTTTACCTGGTCTATATGGAGGGCCTGCAAAGTGCCGGTATGCCCAATGTCTGGTGCACCGGACCTGGCGGTGTATTTGGAGCAGCCTTCTGGGGTGGCACGGGAGAGGCTTCAATAGGTGGGTATTCCCTGCTCAATGCCACCATTGCTGAAATCTTTGGCACGATGGTGCTGATGTGGGGCGTCCTTGCCAGCGGTGACGAGAAGAACCTGGGCCTTAAGAATAACATGGGTCCCTGGCTAGTCGGTGGCACGGTGTTAGCCGTCGGTTTATCACTGGGTGGCCCCAGTGGTTATGCCATTAACCCTGCCCGTGACTTCGGCCCGCGCCTCTTTGGCTTGATCGTCGGCACGACGGGATTATTCGACGGCCTCTATTGGCTGGTTGCACCAATCATCGGCCCAATCATCGGTGGCGCTCTTGGCCCCTTCTTCTATGATTGGTTCATCTCCCCATTCCTGCCGTCAGGTGAGTAGTAAGTAAACCAATAATATTATCCACTTCCTACATCGGGCTAAAGGAGCTTGTACGTTATGAAGAAACTGATCAATGCCATAGATGATGTCGTAAAAGAACAACTGGAAGGCATGGCCGTTGCTCATCCTGACCAGATCAAAATTCACTTTGAGCCTAATTTTGTCTACCGTGCCGATGCGCCGGTAAAGGATAAAGTGGCTCTGGTTTCAGGCGGTGGCAGCGGACATGAGCCGATGCACGGCGGGTTTGTTGGCATGGGTATGCTGGATGCAGCCTGCCCTGGTGAAGTGTTCACCTCGCCAACCCCCGACCAAATGTACGAGGCCGCCAAGGCCGTTGACGGCGGCGCGGGCGTGCTGTTCCTGGTCAAAAACTACACCGGTGACGTGCTCAACTTCGAGACTGCCGCCGAATTAGCACATGCTGAAGGCATCAAAGTACAGAGCATCCTGATCGACGACGATGCTGCCGTCAAGGACAGTCTGTATACTGCCGGGCGGCGTGGTGTTGGAACCACTGTACTGGCAGAGAAGATCACCGGCGGCGCAGCAGAAGCCGGGTACGACCTGGACAAATGCGCCGATCTGTGCCGCAAGGTCAACATGTATGGCCGTTCCATCGGTATTGCTCTGACCTCCTGCATCGTCCCCGCAGCAGGGAAACCGACCTTCGATCTGGGCGAAAATGAATTCGAGTTCGGGATCGGCATTCACGGCGAACCAGGCCGTGAGCGCTTCGATATGAAGACGGCGGACGAGATCACCGAGATGATGACTCTCGCCATTTTGGATGATGGTGCCTATACACGCACCGTGCGTGAATGGGATCGAGATAACGGCGAATGGGTAGAGAAAACCCTGACCGATGATCCCCTCAAATCCGGTGATGAGTTGATCGCTTTTGTCAACAGCATGGGTGGCACACCCGTCTCTGAACTGTACGCGGTGTATCGCAAGATGCTGTCCATCATTGAGGGCAAAGGCATGAAGGTCGTCCGCAACCTGATTGGCCCCTATATCACCTCGCTGGAAATGCAGGGCGCATCAATCACCCTGTTGAAGGCAGATGAAGAAATCCTCAAATTCTGGGATGCCCCGGTTAAAACCCCTGGCTTGCGTTGGGGCGTATAATATATAAAACTTCAAAGGAATTAGAGAGGAGAATTCTTCTCTAATTCCTCATTTCGACAGTACAGTAAGGAGCGGCCCTGCACATGGTGAGTAAGACTCAAATCGTACAATGGCTTGAACGATATGCTGCCATCCTGGCGGAAAACAAAGCATATCTAACGGACCTCGACTCGGCAATCGGCGATGCCGACCACGGCACTAACATGGATCGGGGATTCAGAAAAGTGATGGAAAAACTACCTGAATTCTCTGACAAGGACATAGGCAATATCCTGAAGTCTGTTGGGATGGTCCTGATGTCCAGTGTTGGTGGAGCCAGTGGCCCGCTATATGGCACTTTCTTTATGCGCAGCGGGATGGCATTAGCCTCTAAAGAACAACTGGATGACGAGGATCTCTACGAGATGCTCAAGACCGGAGTAGATGGTATTTTGCAGCGAGGTCGCCCGGTACTGGAAGATAAAACCATGTACGATGCCTGGCATCCCGCCTTGGAAGCCCTGCGTGCCGCCATCGATAATGGAAATGGCACGAACGATGCCATGAAAAAGGCACTAGACGCAGCAGAGGAAGGAATGAAGGCTACCATCCCAATGCAGGCCAAGAAAGGACGGGCTAGCTACCTGGGTGAACGAAGCATTGGACATCAGGACCCCGGTGCTACCTCGTCATATCTGATGCTCAAAACTCTGTATGAAACGCTGACTGGATAATGGATAGGTGATTCCTCAGAATCACCTTCTACAAAGGAGATAAGTATCTCATGGCTAAATATGCAGCCGCAATCGATCAGGGTACGACCAGCACCCGCTGCATGATCTTCGATCATGCCGGGGCAGTTGTATCAGTTCACCAGTTAGAGCACGAGCAAATCTACCCGCAGGCCGGTTGGGTCGAGCACGACCCGCTGGAAATCTGGGCCCGCACCCAGGACGTAGTCAAGGGTGCACTTGAGAAAGCCGGAGCCACAGCAGCCGATATCGCTGCGGTAGGTGTCACCAACCAGCGTGAAACCACGGTGGTCTGGGATAAGAATACGGGCAAGCCCTACTATAATGCAATTGTGTGGCAGGACACCCGTACCGACAAGATCTGCAACATGCTGGCCAAAGATGGCGGGCAGGATCGCTTCCGTAAAAAGGTTGGTCTGCCCCTCGCGACCTACTTCTCCGGCCCGAAAGTCCGCTGGATGCTGGATAACGTTGATGGCCTGCGCGAAGCCGCCGAGAAGGGCGACGCTATTTTTGGCAACATCGACACCTGGGTGATCTGGCAGATCACCGGTGGGGTGAACGGTGGGGCGCATGTCACGGACGTGACCAATGCCAGCCGTACCATGTTGATGAACCTGGAAACGCTTGATTGGGACGATGAGATTCTCGGAATCATGGGCATTCCGCGCTTGATGCTGCCCGAAATCCGTCCTTCCAGCGACCCGGCATTCTATGGAAAGACCACTGCTGATGGGCCGTTTGGCGGCGTAATCCCGGTCTGCGGTGACCTGGGTGACCAGCAAGCGGCGACTGTCGGGCAGGCCTGCCTCAGCGTTGGCGAGGCCAAGAACACCTACGGCACCGGCTGCTTCATGCTGCTGAACACCGGCACGGCTGCGGTGCAGTCAGAGAATGGTCTGCTGACCACGCTGTGCTACAAGTTTGGTGACAAGCCAGCAGTTTATGCCCTTGAAGGCTCAATTGCCATCACCGGGGCGCTGGTCCAATGGCTGCGCGACAACCTGAACCTGATCGACAGCTCACCCGAGATTGAAGACCTGGCGAAGACGGTTGAGGACAATGGTGGTATCTACTTTGTCCCGGCCTTCTCCGGCCTGTTTGCTCCCTATTGGAAGAGCGATGCCCGCGGCGTGATCGTGGGCATGACCCGCTACGTCAATAAGGGGCACATCGCCCGCGCCGCCCTGGAAGCAACCGCCTTCCAGACCCGCGAGGTGTTGGACGCGATGAATGCCGACTCCGGTGTTGCGCTGACCGCCCTCAAGGTTGACGGCGGGATGGTCTTCAACGAACTGCTCATGCAGTTCCAGTCGGATGTTCTGGGCGTGCCGGTTATCCGCCCGAAGGTCGCCGAGACCACGGCGCTGGGTGCAGCCTATGCTGCCGGTCTGGCCGTTGGCTTCTGGGAGACCGAAGACGACATCCGCACAAACTGGGGCATGGACAAGACCTGGAACCCATCGATGGGTGCAGATAAGCGCGAAGCACTATATGCAGAATGGAAGAAGGCTGTTACCCGCACCTTTGATTGGGTTGAGTAATCGCTAATCTCTTAGGGCTAGAGACAAGCCTGGCCCTGTTAACTATAGGCAAACTGACTGGATACAGTCAGAAAAATAGGGGCAAGGAAGATGATGATAGACAACATTGCCCTTGCCCCTATAAAGTCCTATATGAAAGGGAAAACATGAGTGAATTTCACGCAGTCATCATTGGAGGAGGCGGCACCGGCGCAGCCCTGGCCCATGACCTGACGCTGAGAGGCGTGAAGGTAACGCTGGTCGAGCGGGGCGAAGTGACTTCCGGGACAACCGGTCGCCACCACGGACTCCTACACAGTGGTGGCCGGTATGCCGTCAAGGACAAGGAATCGGCGATCGAGTGTATCGAGGAGAACATCATCCTGCGGAAAATTGCGCCGGGTTCCTTTGAAGAAAATGATGGTTTGTTTGTCGCCGTCACCGACGAAGATGTCGAGTACAGCCATCTCTTTATAGAAGGCTGCGCCGAATGCGACATCCCCACCCAGAAGCTAACCGGGGATGAGGCCCGGCAGATCGAGCCGGAGCTCAGTCCTGACATGATCCTGGCAGTCCGTATCCCCGACGCCAGTTTTGACGCGCTGCGTCTTCCCCTCCGGTTTTTTGCCACCGCAAAAAAGAACGGTGCTACGATTAAAGCCTATAACGAGGTAGTTGGAATATTAAAGGAAGGCAGCACCGTAACCGGAATTCGGGCACGCGATCACCGCAATAACCAGGAATACGATATTAAAGGCGATATTGTGATTAACGCTGCCGGGCCCTGGTCCGGCAAGGTCGCCGATATGGTTGGGGTAGAAGTTCCTATCCGGCCATCCCCTGGTGTGATGCTGGCTTTGCGAGGTCGTCTATGCAACATGGTGATTAACCGGATGACCCCCTCCGGCGATGGCGATATTATTGTTCCCCAGCGCGGATTATCAGTAGTGGGCACCAGTTCATGGGTGGTTGAAGACCCCGATAACCTGGGCCTGCCGGAAGAGCATATCGAGGCCATGTATCGTGAAGGATCGATGATGATCCCGGCAGTCAGAAAGGCTCCATTCCGGGCAGCATGGTCGGCGGCTCGGCCTTTGATCGGACCGCGGGCGGCTGATGCCGACACCGGGCGCGAACTCAGCCGGACGTTTAAATGCTTTGATCATGTAGATGAGGGCGTGGAGGGTTTTGTCACCATCACAGGCGGCAAAGCCACTACCCTGCGGGCGATGGCCGAAGCGACGGCTGACGTGGTGGTCAAGAAGCTGGGCATCGAGGTTCCCTGCCGTACCCGTGAAACTGTGCTGCTTCCGCACAACGCCTACTACCAGCTCTAAGGGAGGAGTTCACCATGCCTGAAAAAACTATCACCTTCCGCATTCAACGGTATAAGCAAGGCGAGGCCATACACGAGGAATCCTATCAGGTTAAGTGTGACAATAACACCACCGTCTTAATCGCGCTGCAAGATATTCGACGTGAGGACGATCCCTCATTGATGCTGCGCCACTCCTGCCACCATGCCTCATGTGGGACTTGTGGCATGAAGATCAATGGACAGGAGCATTTGGCCTGTGTTGTCAAGGTGTTGGATTTAGATACGCCGGTGGTCACTGTCGCGCCGTTGGATAACCTGCCCCTGATCAGCGATCTGGTGGTCGATATGGATCCCTTCTTCGCTAAATACGATGTGCCGGATATGCCTTATATCCGGTTGAGCGAGTTTAACCCCGATGCCGACACCCCGGATGAAATCGAAACCTATACCCGTTTTGAGAACTGCCTGGAATGCGGTATCTGTGTTTCGGCCTGTCCGGTGGCAGGCAGCGATCCGGCTTATCTCGGCCCGGCAGCGATGGCGGCTGGGTGGCGCATACTGGAAGAACCGCGTGGCCGGGATATCGCGCCAATATTGGATTGGGTAAACAACGAACACGGCTGCTGGCGCTGCCATGTGGCCTTTGAATGCAGCGAAGCCTGCCCATCCGACGTTGATCCGGCAGGTGCGATTATGTCACTGCGCCGCGAACTGATCCGGCAAAGAGTGCTGCGTTTCTTTAAACCGGCCAAGCAAGGGGGCTAGGAAACATGGAACACACTCAAAAAACTGTTCAGGATACTGCCCGACCCCGGAACTTAATAAAAGCCTGGTTTGATGTCCGTAAGCGGCGGGTGGGAAGTTGGGCTTTTGCCCTGAACCGCCTGACCGGCCTGGGTCTGGTTGTCTACTTACTCCTGCACCTGGTCGTATTAAGTACGCTGCTGCAAGGAGATGCGGGTTGGGATCAATTTATTGCACTGGCCCGCCATCCACTCTTCCTATTAATGGATGTGGTTCTGATCTTTGGCATCCTGTTTCATGGGCTGAACGGCATCCGGGTTGCCCTGGTTGGAATGGGTATCGGAGTGCGCGGCCATAAAACCCTGTTCTGGATATTAATGGTCATCGCATTAGCTGCACTGATCATCAGTGCTGTTCTGGTATACACCATCTAGGAGAGAACATGGAAAATCAGACTGATAGCAGCAAGTCGGCAGGTGGTGGCCTGTTATGGCTGACACAAGTCCTGAGCGGGGCGCTCCTGATATTGGTATTGGGTTTGCATATGGTCGCCCATCACTTTGTCGTAGAGGGTGGGCTGCGGACTTACTCGGACGTGCTGGTCTATATCAGCAATCCATTAATTTTTGTAATTGAAGTTATTTTCCTGGTTGTGGTTACAATACATGCAATGTTAGGATTGCGGGCTATAATAATCGACCTTGAGCCCGGCAAAGGACTCCTCCAGTCTGCGAACATTGGCTTGAGCATTCTGGGGGTGATTATCCTGGCTTACGGAATATGGTTGGCCCTGGCGTTACAATCCCTGGCAGGTAATTGATGAGTAAAAACAAGTCGAACCGCAAAACAGGAAAGAACAAGCAGGAAGAGACTCTCCCCAGAGAGCCCTGGATTAAGCCGCGTACCGGCTTGATTATACTCACGGTTGTCAGCTTATTGCTGGCCGGTTACATGTTCTGGCAGTTAATTCCTTCCGAAGGTGTCGGCGGGGCGTTACTGTGGGGCCTGGGCGCAGGTGCGAGTATCTGGGCGATTGCCGGGGTAAACTATCTGTTTAACAAATCTGTCCGGCGATCATAATATGCGCCGCTGGGATTCTCTGTGGGCAGCTTATGATGAAGGCACCTATCAGGAAGCCCTGAACCTGATCAGACCCGGATCGGTTGTATTAGATATTGGTGCGGGCGACCTACGCTTCGCCCGGATGTTAGTAGAAAACGATTGCAGAGTTATTGCAGTAGAATGCCAGGCCCACATCGTGAAGCGCAGCCCGGTCAAGCTGGATGACATTCAAGTCGTCATCGCCGATGCGCGAGAATGGCCTTTTCC
>JBNKDD010000044.1:0-28402 GCA_050288085.1 Anaerolineae bacterium | reverse complement strand
GGCCTTACAAACCATCGAGCCGGGTTTCGGCCATGATGCGAATCAAATTATCGGCTCGCCGCAGGTTGTCAATCCGCAGCCAGCATTGGTCAGTATGCTCAACGAAATCTCGGAAAACAGGCTTGAGTTTATGCTGGTGCTGGATGATTATCACGTCATCGAATCACAGGCGGTGCATGACAGCCTGAGCTTTTTCCTTGAGCATCTGCCACCTACCATGCATATTCTGCTGCTCACACGGATCGATCCGCCGCTCTCGCTGGGGCGGCTGCGGGCACAGGGTGACTTGATCGAGATCCGTGCCGCAGACCTCCAATTTTCATTTGACGAGACAGTCGATTTCCTGGGCCGGGTGATGAACCTGGAGCTTAATCAACAGCAAATAACAGCCCTTGAAAAACGCACGGAAGGCTGGGTGGTTGGGCTAAAACTGGCCGGGATTTCCTTGCAGCGCCAACAAGACTCCAGCGCATTCATTGATGCGTTTTCAGGCAGTCATCAGTACATCCTGGAATACCTGACCGAAGAAGTCCTCCATACTCTATCTGACTCCCGGCGGGCGTTTCTGCTGCGCACATCGATCCTCGATTCTTTTTGCCCTTCCTTATGTGAGGCCATCACGGGTGATCCTGGCAGTGCGCAGATCATAAACGAGCTGATCGCCGATAACCTGTTTGTTATTCCGCTAGATCAATCGGGGGAATGGTTCCGCTACCATCACCTGTTCACGCAGATGCTCCAAGCCTTGTTGCAGCGCGATTGCGGCGACGAGATACCCGGTCTGCATCTTCGAGCCACCGCCTGGTATCGAGAAGCCGGTCACCTGGCCCAGGCCGCCGAGCATATGTTCCGCTCCGGCGATCTTGCTCAGGCCAAAAAATACGTCGTTGACAATTGGAATGACATGCTGCACCTGGGTGGTGTAGCCACCGTGTTAAAGTGGGTTAACCGGCTGCCTGATAAGATGGCGCGGGATGATATTTATCTGGCGCTGGCAAACTGCTGGGCACGCTATCTTTCCGGGCGTACGCCGATGATGGCCCCCTACGTCGAGTATGCGGAAGTGGCCTTTGAGCGGTTGAGCCGTCAGCAAGCATTGAGCGAAAAGCAGCACGGTTTTGTCGGGGCACAGGTCTACCTGATGCGGTCAGCGCTGCTGCTGAGTCAGGGTCAATTTGAGGAAAGCGTTGGCTATGCGGAACACGCGGTCGAAATCGTCCCACCTGATATCGGTATTGCGGCTGGCCCAGCCTGGAATCTGCTGGGGGCTGCCCGGTTCGGGGCGGGTGATGCCGAAGGCGGGATAGAGGCTTATCAAACCGGGATGGATATTGCTTACGCTGCAAAGAATTACCTCAGCGCCTTTGCGGCGGTGTTCTGGAGTACCATCTACCTGATCAGGCAAGGCCGTCTGATAGAAGCTTATGAACAATGCAGCCGAGCTACTGAACGGGCCAATCAAGATGGGGCGAACAGGGTTCCGGCCTTTGGATTATTATATGTTGCCCTGGCGTTGATCACGTTAGAGCGTAATCAACTTAACGAAGCATGTGAACTGGTCGAAAAGGGTAGCGGCTTCAGTGAAGGCCTGCGCTATGGGCGGACTATTCGCGCTCGTTTAAATCTGGCACTTGGCGAGGTGGAGACAGCCATTGCCATGCTGGAGGATGTCGAACGAATCGTGCTGGCCGCCGGGGAGCCACACGCTATTGCAGAAATGCATCTCGAATGGGCCCGGCTCCATATTCAGTTGGGAAACATGGACGAGGTGCGGGCGCGTTTCCAGGCATTAAGCCGGATGGACTCCCCTCAGCTTGCCCACCCGCTGCTGCGTTATCCGGTTGACTGGCTTTCCGCTTATATCGATTGGTCGGATGGGGAGCATGAATCCGCGCTGGAGACGATCAACTTCGCAATTGAACGTGCACGGGAAGCCCGATCAGACGGGGAACTGCTGCGGCTCCTTATCCTGAAAGCAATCATTCTTGACAGCAGTGGAAAGCCAACCAGCTCGATCTTAGAGGAAGCTTTTAGCATCGGGATCGCACAGGAGTATAGACGAACCTGGCTCGATGCCGGGAAAGCGATCATCCCCCTGCTCAGAAAATTCAGACCGAATGACCCGGTCATCCAATCATACATCGACGCGATCATGTCAATGTGCGAGAAGACCTGCGGTCAGGATGAACCACCCATGATCTTAACCGAGCGCGAAATGGACATTATGCGGCTGATCTGTAAGGGATATTCAAACCCCGAGATTGCCGAAGAGTTGGTTGTCACCCTCAACACGGTCAAGAAGCACACCAGCAACATCTACAGCAAACTTGGCGTTGCCAGCCGCACCCAGGCCATCGCAAAAATGCAGGAATTGAACCTGTTGTAGACCTCATATACTACCTTTGAGTAATGCCCATGCCCCGGTAGCATCCTCATAGAATTACTCGACCGCATGGCGACACTGATGCCTTTGCAGCCTATCCTATAGGTAACAAAGGCATTTTTGATTTTCACACCAATTACTAAAGAGGAGATTAAGATGTCCCCCAAAGCTTTACAGATTGCTATTCCCCTGGTGCTCATTCTTCACGGTGTCGGCCACATTATGGGCATTCTGACAGCAGCCAAAGTTTTCAGCACTGAGACCTGGCACTCCCGCTCCTGGCTGTTGACCGGCCCGCTCGGCGATCCAACCGCCCGCGCGATTGCTCTGGTGTTGTGGGTTATCACGGTGGTTGGGTTTATTGCCGCCGGGGCTGGCGCGTTCGGCTGGTCGGTGACTGCTGGCAGCTGGCGCACGATCACGGTAGTGATGGCGGTTGTGTCGCTGGTCGCGCTGGCGCTGTACTGGAATGCGTTTGCATCCCTGTTCCCCAACAAGATCGGCTCGATTGCAGTCAACATCACGGCATTGGTCGGCATCCTGGCAATGAACTGGCCGTCAACCGACATCATTCCGTAACCGGATAGGATAACCAACAGGAGTAATCCAAATGGCAAAGCGAATTTTAGTACTGGGTGCAACGGGCTTACTGGGTGAACCGGTCGCCCAGCGCCTCAAGCAAGACGGTTTCGACGTGCGGGTGATGGCCCGCGATGTAGAAAAGGCTCAGGCAAAGCTGGGAGAATCTTTCGAGATGGTGACTGGCGATGCCACCAACATCGATGATGTTAAGCGAGCGATGGAAGGCTGCTATGGTGTGCATCTCAGCCTATCAGGTGACGCCGAACTGACCGGGGCAAAACTGGTCGCAGCAGCGGCGGCAGAACAGGGTATCGAGCGGATCACTTATATATCGGGCTGCACCGCCCTGGAAGAGAACCGGTGGTTCTCGCTGATCGAAACCAAGTTACAGGCCGAAGAAGCGATCAAAAAGAGCGGTATCGGCTACACGATCTTTGCGCCCACCTGGCCGATGGAAATGCTCGCCCGCTGTGCCCGCGATGGCAAGCCGCTTCTGATCGGTAAGATGGCCGGGCCTTTCCACTTCTTTGCAGTCGATGACCTGGCCCGGATGGTCTCGGCTGCTTATCAGACAGAAGATGCAGTTAATAAGCGGCTGGTCATTCATGGGCCGGAAGGGTTCTCTTTCCCCGAAGCACTTTTACGCTACTGCAAGGTCTTTCACCCCGAAGTCACAAAGGTATCGAGTATGCCGGTTTGGCTGGTCAAGTTGATGGCTGTGTTGATGGGAAATGACCTGATGAAATTCGGGGCTGATCTGGCTGGCTACTTTGGCCGGGTTGGCGAGCTGGGTGATCCGACCGAGGCCAATCACCTGCTGGGTGCGCCAACGACAACATTGGATCAATGGCTTGAGCAAAAAAGCTAACAGCGAAGGGGCGTACCAAGATGAATGCGCCTGAGATGTATGAGATACACGTAAAAGGTCACCTCAGCGAGAGTCTATCGGGGCAGTTTGAAGGACTATCGATCCGCTGCGAACCAGATGGCGATACCATCCTCACCGGTCTGCTTGATCAATCTGCACTGCACGGTGTCCTGATGAGAATTCGAAATTTAGGATTGAAGCTTATCGCGGTCAATCAAATAGGAGAAGACAAATGATTATTCTGAGCTGGATATTCGGTGTGCTGTTCCTCGCCCTGTTAGTGTTTTCGCTGCTGGCCGGACGATTTATCCCGGCCCTGATTCTACTGATCCCGGTATTGCTGCTGCTCCCGCCAGTTCGAGAGTATGCCAAAAATCTGACCGGCCTGACTCTGCCCTGGTGGATACGTGTACCGGTGATTATCGGTCTATTTATCGCTTACGGGTACGTGCTTCTGGTTGTTGCAAGTGGGTTTGAAGGTGTCTACTCATCGCCGGAAATGCAGGCCGAGCATATGAAAATCTACGATGCGAAGGTGGAACAGTGGCCTACCCCCTATGAAGATATCTACGTCGATACCTCCTGGGGTACCATGCATGTGATCGCTTCTGGCCCCGAAGATGGCCCCCCGGTGCTCCTACTCAATGCGGCAGCAATGTCCGCCTGGTCATGGGTGTACAACGTCGGCGCGTTGAATGAACACTATCGCACCTATGCCATCGATACACTCGGCGAGGTCGGTAAAAGCGAACTTAACGACCCGACCAAGTATCCACCGAACGGCAAAGCCTACGCCGATCTGCACGTCGAGATCAGCGATGCACTTGGCATCGAAAAGGCTTATGTCGTTGGGGCGTCATTCGGCGGCTACATGGCGACCAGCTACGCACTTTACTACCCGGAGCGGGTCGAGAAAGTGGCCCTGCTTGGCCCGATGGGAATGACCCCGGAGACGGCAAAAACGGCCCTGAAGATCATGTTCGTCCAGCTCTATCCCCTCAAGCCGATCCAGAACAATACCGTCAAGTGGGCGCTTGGCGATGATCCCTATGTGCTGAAAGAAACCGAAGAGTGGTTCCGCATTGTCCTGACCGATACCGTCCCCAGGGAATCGCGCCCGGTGACCTTCACCCCGGCGCAGCTCCAAAGCCTGGAAGTACCTGTTCTGTTGGTGATCGGAACTCGCGATGCCCTGACCGGTGATCCTGAAGCGGTTAAGGCCCTGGCTAATAACACGCCCGATATCCAGATCGAAGTTCTCGACTCCGGCCACCTGATCGGTGTGGAACATGCAGAAAAGTCTAACGAGTTGATCTTAGAGTTCTTTGGGGCGGATTAATTAATTCATCCTACACAGAGAAGAAGTCCCTACCAGAGTCTCTCCGGTAGGGCTTTTTGTTGCATTTGCCCAGAACTTATCACTGTTGGTGTACGAAAGTACACCTTTCTCTTTTTGGACAAAATACGACTTTGGTTCACAGACAGGCCGTGCCCGCTGCTGTATTCTAATGCTAGTGAGCGCAAAGAAAACTACTTAAAAGGAGAACTATAAATGCTCGTTGGAACGCAAACAGCATCTTTAGCTGAAGAAACAGCAACAGGACTGGACCTATCGTGGAAAGGTCTCTATAAGGCGGGAGGCATCTCGGCATTTCTATATATCATTCTTGGAATTATTGTACCTGCTGTGATGCTCCTTTTTAGAGAATATGACTTTGACATGGATGGAGCGGCCCTCCTCCAGTTCATTGCAGCAAGTAAAAACTGGTTCTTGATCCTTCAAACCCTGGTTCTGATGCCGGGTATTCTGGCGGTGGTGGTCTTCGCGGCACTGTTTGCGGCGCTTAAGCACCTGAATAAAGGTTATGCTGCCCTGGGTGCACTGATAGGAATCACCATGCAGATTCTTTTTGTAGCATACTACCCGGTTTTACTGGGGCTGGTGCACTTAGGCAGCCATTATATGACAGTCGATCCTGCTCATCAGATCGCCTTTGCGACAGCCGCCGAAGCCCTTATTGCGCAAAATAACGCGTTTAACCCCCTTTATGAAGCTGTATTTGCCATCAGCATTCTGATTGTCTCGCTTGTCATGTTGAAGGGTGTCTTCTCCAAGTTCGCTGCCTATCTGGGCATAGTGACAAGCGTTTCTGCCTATATTGGGCTGGCTCTCTGGCCCCTCATAGGGGTGGCCTACTTCTGGTGGTGGTTGTTCTTCATAGTCTGGTTCATCGCCATCGGTTTGAAACTTTATCGGCTGGGCAGCATTTAATTGAGCTGCCCCCAAAAATATAAAATAAACAAGAGGAAACTGAAATGAACACTATTACATCAAAAGCTCTAACTATCGGTGGACTGCTTATCCTGGTCATAATTTCCGGTGTCATCCTGAGTAAACTGGGTAGGCCGCTCAACACGCCAGCCTTTACCATCCACAAGCTCTCTGCGGTGGGAGCAATCGTCTTGCTGGTGATCAACATCAACAAGCTGGTTAAGGCAGGAGATATCCCCGCCCTTACCATCGCCATGATTGTGGTTACCGGGGTACTTTTCGTCGGACTGGTTGCTTCCGGTATCTCGCTCAGCTTCGAGAAACCGGTGCCACAGATTTTCCTGCGAGTTCATCAGGTTTTGCCTTTATTGACGCTGGCCTCATCAGCAATCAGCTATTACCTGCTGGTCGGCAGTGAGGCGGTAAGCCGGACGGGGTTAGTGAGATGACATACAAAAGCATTGTCGCAACAGCCAGAGGGTCGTCGGAAGTTCTCAGGATTGTTGAGAACGACCTGCGCCCTCCGGCTGAAGGTGAGGCACGCATCCGAATCATTGCCACGCCTGTCTGCCAGGATGATATCGCCGTCCGAGCCGGTAACCGGCCCTTTCTAAAAGAGCCACCTTTTGTGCCGGGGTATGCCTTCATCGGGATTGTGGATGCGATTGGGGAGGACGTCACCGATGTGGCAATTGGTGACCGTGTCGCGGCCTTAACCCAATATAACAGCCATGCCGAGGTCATCTACTATGATGCGAAGGAACTGGTCCATGTTCCCGAAACCATAGATCCCGCCGAAGCTGTGACGCTGATTCTGAATTACCTGGTGGCCTATCAGATATTGCACCGGGTGACGCAGGCCAAGCCAGGGGATAAGGTGCTGATTGTCGGAGCAAGCGGCGGGGTCGGAACGGCATTTTTGCAGCTTGGCAAGTTGGCCGGACTCAAGATGTATGGCCTGGCCTCCCCCAGCAAACATGCAGCGCTAGCCGAATATGGGGCGATCCCCATCGACTATCACACGCAGGATTTTGTCAAAGTAATCCGGCAGGCGGAGCCCGACGGCATCGACTACGTTTTTAACGGCATGGGCGAGGAGTATTTCGAGCGTGGTCTGGCTGTTCTGCGGCGCGGCGGGATGCTGGTAGCCTATGGAGGGCCACAGAGTTTTGGGCGCTTTCTGCTCCTGGTTGTCAAGCTCATTCTGTACAACCTGCTGCCAAATGGAAAAACCATCGAAGGGTACGGAACCCACCGGTTAGGAACCGACCTCTTCAAAGAAGACTGGGCAGAGCTGTTCCGGCTGTTGGAAGCAGGCCAGATCAAGCCCATTATTAGCGAGACGTTCCCTATCATGGAGGCGATCACCGCCTACGATCTGCTGGAAAGCGGAAGCATAACCGGCAATATTGTGCTGCTGTCGCCTGAATTGCAATAGTACCTGGACAGGCCAAAGGTCTGATGCTCCTACTGGTTTTTTTAAATGGATAAATCTTACTTCTACGAAATATGTATCGAAGGTCACCTGACGGATAACTGGTCGGATTGGGTTGAAGAGCTGACGATCCGCAATGACTCCAGCGGTGTGACCACATTGAGTGGATCGTTTGTCGATCAGGCGGCCCTCCTCGGTGTGCTCAACCGGATTCATGCGCTCAATCTGACCCTGATCTCTGTGAACAGGCTGTCCTCTCAACCACACTAATAATCTTCACCTTTGTAAAAACCTGCGCAGGCAAAACACATTCCGGCGCAGGTTTTTGTTTATCACCCACGTGGGTGAAGATAACCGGTATTTCCGCCACCTATAATGAAGAAAACTGCTGATCAACCAGGAGAAAATACTATGTCTGAATATGATGTCATCGTCGTAGGTGGTGGGCATAATGGGTTAACATCCGCCTGCTACCTGCAAAAAGCTGGCATGAATACCCTCGTACTGGAGCGGCTCGATCGGGCTGGCGGTGGTGTTTGGACTGAGGAGGTCACACTCCCTGGGTTCAAGCACAATGTAGCTTCGGTGTTTCACGGCATCCTTCATATGGGGCCTGTTTACAAAGACCTCGAATTAGAACACTTCGGGGCCAAATACATCTGGCCGGAAGCACAAATCGCAGCCACCTTTACCGATGGAAGGTGTCTCGTCTTTTACCGCGATCTTGAGCGAACCTGCCAGGAGATCGCCCGCTTCTCAGAGCGAGATGCACAAGTCTATCACCAACTGGCTGAAACATTTCGGGCCGTGCTCGACAACATGATCGGCCCCTGGTTCTTCAACCCACCGCTGCCTCACTCCGCCGCAGCGGCAGCGATGGAAAGCTCGGTCGATGGGTTGAACTTCCTGCGTATGCAGAACTCTAGCCCCAAGAATATCATTTGCGAACTCTTCGAATCGAACGAGGTTAGATCACTGCTTCTCGCTTTCATCAAAGAATTTGGTGGAGCCCCCAACACCTATGGGTTTGGCGTTTTTGTCCCGATGATGCTGGGCGAAACGCACTACCCGCACGGTTGGGCGATCTGCGAAGGTGGATCAGGTAACCTGGCTCAAGCCTATGTGAACTGCCTGGAGCATTACGGCGGAACCGTCAAGACGAATGCACACGTCAGCAAAATCCTTGTTGATGGCGACCGTGCAACGGGTGTGCAGTTGGAAGATGGAACGGTCATTAAAGCTAACAAGCTGGTTCTTACCAACCTTGAGCCGCAGACAACCTTTTTCGATCTGATTGGCAAGGAGAACCTTTCGCCCCAGTTCACCCAATCGGTACAGCGCTGCCGGGTGGAGAACACGATTCTGTTCACCACACACCTTGCGCTTGATGAACCCCTTCAGTGGAAAGCCGCCGAATTTAACCCTGATATCAATCGCTGCCTGGGTGTGCTGCTGGTGGACAGCCCACAGGAACTATACGACGATTTCGCCGAGATCGAGAAGGGTGAGCTCCCAAGCTATCCGCGCATGTTCACCGCTTATCCCTCGGCAGTTGATCCGTCACAGGCCCCGGAGGGCAAAGGTACGGCGATGGGCTGGCAGTATGTGCCATATAATCTTCGTGATGGTGAAACTTGGGATGATGTGAAAGAATCATTTGCCGATCGCTGTATCAAGGTCTGGGGTTCGTATACTACCAATATGGACAAGGCTATCCTAAAGCGTCACATCATGTCCCCGGTGGATACCGAGCGGCTGTGGACATCGATGATACACGGCGGCTTCAATCATATTGAGATGACCCAGGATCAACTGACCGTATTCCGTCCGTTCGTTGAGTATCCGCCGTATCGTACACCATTCTCCAACCTGTATATGTGCGGGGCCAGCACACACCCCAGCGGCAGCGTTGGCGGAGCCTGCGGATACAATGCGATCAACGTGATTGCGGATGATCTGAAGATCAAGCCCTGGTGGAAATAACCTGGAACGATATTATGGCAAAGATCATTTCGGATAAAGGCACACCGATGATGGTGCTCGACAAGATCCGCCGGGATGGAGATCAACTCGAGATTACGGGGCAGATGATGGGGGCATGGCCTTCAAAAATGTATATCACCGTAGAAGAATTTGGTGATTTTGTTCGTGTCATGCTTTGCCCGTCGATCATTATTTATGTGCTGCTTTATCCTTACTTCCTTATCAGGAAGAAACTAACAGACAAAAAATCTGAGTAGGATCTGGATGAATAGAGGGAGCCGGAGCTTATCTGGCTCCCCAATCAACTAAAACATCGGAAAAGCCAGGCAGCGAGATTCGCTGGGTGGCTTAGATGATTTGATTGGAACAGCTCATGATATAATGTAACAAGAACATAGAAACTTTTATTTGATGACTATGATGAACCCACCATTACCACAACCTGAATTCCTGAATGCACTGGATGAACTGACCTGTGCCATTTCGCGACCTCTTGATCTTGAAGAAATCGAAACAGAATATGTCCGGTTGATTCATCCCCTCATCCCGGCTCAATCCTCGGCTTTATACCTTTTCAAGCCAAGTGACTTAAATCCTATCCGGGTAGCTGGACGGGGCGTTGATGTCGACTTTCTCGATTATTACGAAAAAGATGGCCGCGAGGTCGATCCCCTTCATAAATGGATCAGGCAGCACTATACCCCTAATCAATCCTACTGCCTGCTGGGGTTGAACGGCTGGCAGAGTCACCCGGTTTATCGTATTGTCGGAACGCTCAGCATAGATTATGCGCTGCAATCCCCGATAGTTATTGGGGATGATGTGATCGGGACTATCAACTTTGGCAGACCGAAAAAGGATGGGCCGTTCACTGAGGCTGAATTAAAAATGGCCTCAATTCTTTGCCGGTTTCTCAGTGTCGCCATAGCTCATGCCGTTGGTTATGATGACTTCAGGCTGCCGCAAAATCAGCTTTACTACGCAATGGATCGCATCGAACATGGCGTGGTAATTGCTGATACGAATGACGAAATCCGCTATGTCAACCATAAAGCCTGGGCGTTGCTTAGAAAGAACTTCGGCACAGAAAGAACACCGGAACAGTTGAGTCATCTTATTCAGCAGGGTAAAGCCGAAACCAATGAGATCAGCGGCGTCATTTCAAGAAATAACTTGAACTGCCAGTTCTGCCCTTTGCCCGGATCAAATATGCAGCGCATCCTGATGCTGCTGGATGAAATGCCAACGCCTGATTTTGAGCGGTTAGAAAGTGTATTGACCGATAGAGAAATCGATGTTCTCAAACTGGTTGAGCGGGGAAAACAGAATCAAGATATTGCTGAAGCCCTGTTCGTATCCGTCAATACCGTGAAGCGCCACCTGGATAATATGTACAACAAGTTCGATGCCAATTCACGCACCGAACTGGTCGCAAAGGCTTATCGTCTACTCAATTTTCTCAATTCGCATTGAGCGCAGACAGCCAGTCATAGAGACTCACCCCGTCAAACTCTATAGGAAAACCCCAACATTCCATAGAGACTTGCTCCAATTTCTATTGAAACTCTAATGTTAAATTGCCCCTATCCACAATAGGATTCCCTTGACAGCATCACTCACTATGCTATACTTTTTAGCACTCGGAGCATTAGAGTGCTAAAATACAGAAAATCAATGTATTTCCTACCTGAAAGAAACTACTATGGGAGGTATCTTCAGAAATGAATCTTCGACCCCTGGGCGATAGAGTAGTCGTAAAGCCCGCCGAAAAAGAAGAACGTACAGAAACGGGCCTTTACATCCCCGAAACAGCAAAAGAAAAACCACAGCAGGGCACCATTATTGCCGTTGGCAATGGCCGTAAAGACGATGATGGCAAGCTCATCCCGATGGATGTGGAAGTCGGCCAGACCGTGCTCTTTGCCAAGTACGCGGGGACTGAAATCAAGGTTGAGAACGATAAAGTGCTCATCTTGAAAGAAACCGACATTCTGGCAATCGTTGAATAAGAAAAAACAAGAATCCGATTTTACTGGACGGAGGAACCATGCCCAAACAACTTGCATTTGAAGAAGAAGCCCGACGCCGCCTTAAGCGTGGTGTCGATATGCTGGCTGACGCGGTAACCACCACCCTGGGCCCTAAGGGCCGTAATGTTGCCCTCGATAAGAAGTGGGGCGCACCAACCATTACCCACGATGGTGTGACCGTCGCCAAAGATATTGAACTCGAAGACCCCTATGAGAACATGGGCGCACAACTGCTCAAGGAAGCGGCCACCAAGACCGATGACATCGCCGGTGATGGTACGACCACCAGCATTGTACTGGCCCAATCAATCGTCAATGCCGGTCTGAAGAACGTCGCAGCAGGCGCAAACCCGATGCTGCTCAAGCGCGGTATCCTGGCAGCTACCGAAAAGGTATCACAGGCTGTGCTGGAGCAGGCCGTTGAGATCGATACCCAGGAAGAGATCGCCAGCGTCGCCAGCATTTCTGCCCAGGATCGCGAGATCGGTGAACTGATCGCCGACGTGATGTGGAAGGTTGGCAAGGATGGCGTGATCACCGTCGAGGAAAGCAAAGGTCTTGACTTTGAGACCGAGTACGTCGAGGGTATGCAGTTTGATCGCGGTTACATCAGCCCCTATTTCATCACCGATCCAGAGGCGATGGAAGCGGTTATCGAAGAACCCTACATTCTGATCCACGACAAGAAGGTCAGCGCCGTTGCAGACATTATGCCCGTACTGGAAAAGATGCTCAATCGTGGCAAGCGCGAACTGGTCATCATCGCCGAAGATATTGATGGCGAAGCCCTGGCCGCATTGGTGCTTAACAAACTGCGGGGTATGCTGAATGTTCTGGCCGTCAAGGCTCCTGGCTTTGGTGATCGCCGGAAGGCCATGCTCGAAGATATCGCTATCCTGACCGGCGCAACCGTCATCTCTGAAGAAGTTGGCCGCAAGCTGGAAAGCGCCACCCTCGAAGACCTGGGTACCTGCGAAAAGATCGTCGCGACCAAGGATGACACAATTATCATCGGCGGAGCCGGTGACGAAGCGGCCATCAAGGGCCGGATCGATACGATCAAAGTCTCTATTGATCAGAGCACGTCAGATTATGACCGCGAGAAGCTGCAAGAACGGCTCGCCAAGCTGTCTGGCGGTGTAGCCGTGATCCGCGTCGGTGCGGCAACTGAAGTCGAGTTGAAGGAAAAGAAGCACCGCGTAGAAGATGCGCTGCGTGCTGCCCGCGCTTCAGTTGAAGAAGGTATCGTCCCCGGCGGTGGTGTTGCGCTGATCAATGCTATTTCATCGCTTGACGACCTGAAGATGGACTACGATGACGAGCAGACCGGTGTGGCAATTGTGCGGACAGCATTAGAAGCCCCGATGCGCAAGATTTCCGCCAACGCCGGGCAGGATGGTGCCGTCATTATTGATACCGTCCGGCGCAGCCATGCAGAAAAGAAGAGCAAGACCATTGGCTACGACGTGATTACGAACGAATTCGTCGATATGGTCGAGGCAGGCATCATTGATCCGGCCAAGGTTACCCGCGGGGCACTGGAAAATGCAGCCAGTATCGCCGCCATGATCTTGACCACCGAGGCGCTGATCACTGACATCCCTGAAGAGGCGTCCGCCGCGCCTCCCATGCCTGAATACTAAACATCAGCCGTAGATAAAATCATAAAAAGCTTTCCTCCGGTAGTTGGAGGAAGGCTTTTTTGTTACCTGACATCTACCTGACAAGGTCGTTGTCAGGTAGATTATTTTGATCTGTATTATAATAAAGTTAGAGTAAGGTTGTGTATTGGTAGGTGAGATATGACTGGTAGAGTTCACCGTCGGTTTGAGGTTGAGAGACGGTATCGAGATAGGAGTCTGATGACAAGACGCCCCTCGATACTACCAGGGTTTTTCCCAAGAATACGCAGGAATTGGCGACAGCGTGCTCTCAACCGCCCCTCTGATACTCCCTTTGCCCACTTGATGGTCAGCCTGTTTATACTGATTGTGATGCTGGTGAGCGTGGGAGCCTGCGTGCTGTTCTTTGTGCTGCTATTTCGGTATTGGTGAGGAAGAGCAGCGATCAACGTCTGAGCAAGCGCTGATCGCCATCACGCCGGGTGACACCAATCGAATCCAGGTGTTCAAGCAAAGCCAGTACATATTTGCGACTGGTTCCAAATAGATCACGAGCCTGAGCTACCGTGATAGCTCCCTGCTGGTTGATATAGGTTTCTACCTGGGCGATCAGGTGGTGGTAGGTGGCTGCGTCAAACAGCACATCTCCGCTGACCTGCACCAGTTCGCCCTGTTCGAGCAAGGCCTGCAAGACAGCATCGCCTACCATTTCAATCGTCTCTTTGACGCTGGGGGTGTTGATCGGATCGGCCTGAATTTGTGCCATTAACCGGGAGATGGCGGTCTGTTCCTGGGCGGAGAACTGTACTGTGTGCTCAGGCAGATGAAGTATCTTTCCCTCATCAATGACGCGTTCGTCATCAACAGCCAGGTTTAGGAGGGTGTTGAATAATTTACCATCGACACCTATCCGGCTCCGCAGTTCCTCGCGGGACATGCCCATCCGAAGACGGTAATTGCTGTGATAGGCTTCAAGCTCGCGCGTGATCTGGTCGGCTAACCGCTCCCAGGCGCTCCGGGCCATCACCCAGTTGCCGGGGAGTTGGAGGATATCGCCGCTGCTTTCGAGTGTTTGTAGGGCGCTGGCGGCTTCATCACTGCCCAATCCGGCCAGGGATGTGGCTTCATCAGGCCGGAGGGCGATCTGAGCCTCCAACGTTTGCAACAGAATTTCATCGGGTGTCCCGGCGGCCAGGGTTTCTAAGCGCTCCAATACATCCGGCTTGAAACGCCGCCAGCGGTGGCGCGGATGGGGATCGAGCACGAAGCCGCCGCCAATTGTCCGGGGTGGAGAGGGATAACGCAGGATGAATCGATCACGCCGGTCGAGTGCAACTGGTTCCTCCAGGCGAAGCTGTAACCAACCGGTTGCCCCCGGTGCAAGTTCTGCATCACCTAAAAGGCGCACGTGCGCCAATGATTCTGATGCCCCGGTGAAGAATTTCACCTCGGCGTTGTGTTTGAGGGGCCGACCGGTATCCGGCAGGTGACGGAAGTAGACATCGACCAGGGTGGTTGCGTGCAGTAATCCAGGCGCAGCGATCACTTCCCCACGCTGAATTTCCTCTTTATCAATACCAACCAGGTTAATGGCTACCCGGCTGCCGGGTTGGGCTACCGGAACCGACTCCTTGTGGCTCTGTAAGCCTCGAATGCGGGCCTGCCTGCCGGATGGCACAATCTCAACTTCATCACCCACCCGGAACGATCCGTCAATCAGGGTACCGGTTACGACCGTGCCAAAACCGCTGATCGTAAATACCCGGTCAACAGGCAGGCGCGGCTTTCCCCGGTCGGGACGGGGCAGTTGGGCAGCAAGCAGCGAATCGAGCACTCCCAGCAGTTCTTCCAAACCTTCCCCGGTGCGGGCCGATACCGGTATGATAGGTGCATCGGCTAATACGGTTGTGCTCAGGACTTCCTGTAATTCGAGAGTCACCAGGTCGATCCACTCCGGGTCGTCGATCAGATCGACCTTGGTCAGGGCGACCACCCCGGCGGGGACTTCCAGCAGGTCAAGGATCGCCAGGTGCTCCCTGGTTTGAGGCATCACCCCTTCGTCCGCCGCCACGATAAACAGGGCCAGGTCGATCCCTCCGATCCCGGCCAGCATGTTCTCGATAAAATCGCGGTGACCCGGCACATCGACAACCCCTACCGATTCGCCGCCGGGTAGGGTCAACCAGGCAAAGCCCAGGTCGATGGTCATTTCACGGGCTTTTTCTTCTGCCAGCCGGTCTGGGTCGATCCCGGTCAGGGCCTCAACCAGGGTGGATTTCCCATGATCAACGTGACCTGCCGTCCCGATTACATAAGTCATAGCTTATAGTTCCTCGGCCTCCTCGCGCAGCGCCTGGAGGTTATCCGCGAGAACGCGCAATAAATTGTGTTGGGTAGATGCTGTTTGTTTCAAATTACCGGTTGTTTGTTCGATCTGCTCAGCGAGTTTGGCAAGCTGGCTGCGAAGCTCATCCATGCCCTTTCCGTTAAGACGCCACTGTTCCTCATTGGTCAGGGTAAACTGCCGCCAGCGTTTCTGGTCATCCTGTAGGAAACCCTCCCAGTCATGACGGAACCGGTCTTCGGCCAGTCGTTGGACTTCAGCAACCTCGTTTAAGCGCCGGTCAACCCGGTCAGCGAGGCGATCAAAATCCTCGATCTGCTTTTTAATCTGGCGATGAGTTTGCATCCAGTTCTCAACCTGTTTGCCATATCCGTCCATATCTTCGGCAAAACTCTCGAACCGGCGCAGCATATCGGTGACAGCCCGGTCACGCTGCTGGATCGAGGCGGCTTCCTGTTCCGACCATTCCTGCTGCTGCTGCTTAATCTCTAACAGTGCGCCGGGAACTTCACCCAATGCTCGCTCGTTCCGGCGGCTGAGTTCCTCAAGCAGTTCGATCTTGGGGGTAATCCCTTCCAACCGCTTGCTGAATTCGATCATCTCACTGTTCATATCCGACATGCGGCGGCTGTCATGGCGGCGCTGTTCTTCCAGATAGGCCAGAGAGCGCTCGAATTCCTCAAGGCCCCGGCTGAGGTTATCAGCGTAGGTCTGTAACTCGACGGCTACCCGCGATAGGCGTTCTTCCTCTGCCCGGCGCGGTTCTGTCGCCTGCTCAATGCGTGACTGGAATTCCTGCCGGATTTGTTCGAGAGCTTTGGTGGTGCTTTCACGCTCAATATCCATCAGGCGCTTGTAATCTTGATCTGAAGTCCCACGCCGGTCAGAAGACTGCTCTATGTAAGCAATCAGTTCTGTCCGGAGCCGGGCAATCGTCTCATCGAAAAGGCCGCTGGTGAGTGCCTTTGAGCGCAGGGCGGCCAATTCACCTTCCAGGGTTTGGATTCGACGAGCCTGATCATCGATCAGAGTGGACTGTGTAGCAGTGCGTTCTTCCAGTTTCGTAATTAAAGCCTTGTCTTTACGACGTTCTTCGTCCAGCCAGGCTACCATTTGCGATGTTTGTTTTGCTTCCATAAGCTAGATAACTCCTCAAATCGTGTTGGGTACTATTCTACCAGATTAGACGAATACATCATGACAAATACATTGACGCGAAAATATACCGCTGATTGTCCGGTCTAATAGATCAACACAATTGACTTCCAATCCCGCAAAAGACTATACTAGAATCAGAAGCGTAATGCACCCCCTCACCCCAGCCACATCGCGGATAACCAGCAAACCGTAGAGGACATACCTTCAAAGAGAAGGTTTGATCACTGCTCTTTTTCACAAACGCAAGCCGTTCCCTGAGTGTCTAACAAGGAGTTCTCTATGACCGTAACTTACGCCGAGAAGCCCTGGGTCAAGCACTATGATCAGAACGTCCCTGAGTCGCTGGCTCCCTATCCTGATATACCGCTCTTCGCCTTACTTGATGATGCGGTCGAAAAATACCCTGACAATCCTGCCTGCATTACCTCCGCTAAACTCCCGCTGTTTGGCCGTAAACATGACTTGATCACCTACCGCGAACTGGGTGATCTGAGCGATCGATTTGCAGCAGCCCTGGTCGATATGGGCATCAAGAAGGGGGATCGGGTTGCTATCGCCGCTCCAAACTCAACCCAGTTTGTGATCGCCTTCTTTGGGATCATTAAAGCCGGTGGGATCGTCGTGGCCCTGAATCCGGCCTTTCCCCCGGCAAAATGGGCTGATCAACTCAAAGACAGTGGGGCAGAGATCGTCTTTACGATAACGTTGTTTTATGAAGGTTTGAACGCTGTCCGGGGAAATACTCCCATCAAGCGGATGATCGTTTCAAACTTCAAGGAATATCTACCTGGCCTGGCCCAGTTCCTGTTCACGGTTGCGAAGGAAAAGAAAGAGGGTCACCGGGTTGAACAATTGCAGGTAGGAGATGTCTGGCTTCAGGATATCTTCGCCGTATACAGCCCCGATCAACGCCCAGAGGTATCAATCAATCCGAAAGAAGATACAGTCATTTTCCAGTTTACGGGTGGGACAACCGGCATACCCAAAGCCGCCCGAGGGCCTCACAGCGCCCTGGTTGCCAATGGGTTTCAGATGAAAACCTGGCTGGCCGATCCTAATACCAGGGGAGAAGACGAAAGGTTCCTGGCGGCGATTCCCCTGTTTCACGTATTTGGGATGGTCGCCGTGATGACCTTTGCGATCACAATGGGATCGACAATGATCATGGTACCTAACGCACGCGATATCAATGATCTGCTGGGCAATATCATCACCTTTAAGCCAACCGTTTTTATGGGTGTTCCTGCCCTGTATAACGCCATCAACTACCATCCTAAAGTGGTCTCCGGTGAATATGATCTGAGTTCGATCCGGGCCTGTATCAGCGGGTCGGCCCCCCTTGCACCGGAAACCAAGCGCCGCTTCGAAGAACTGACCGGCGGCAAAGTGATGGAGGGCTTCGGGATGAGTGAAGCGCCAACCGCCACCCACTGCAATCCAATGGCCGGAACCAATAAAGTCGGCTCGATTGGGCTGCCCTTCCCGGATGTTGAATGCCGGATTGTCAGCCTGGCAGATGGCGAAACCGACATGCCGGTAGGAGAAACAGGGGAACTTGTCCTGCGCGGGCCGGTGATGATGACCGGTTATCACAATATGCCCACTGAAACAGCAAACGCTATCCGCGATGGATGGCTGTTCACCGGGGACATCGCCAAGATGGACGAAGAGGGCTACTTCTACATCGTAGATCGTAAGAAAGATATGGTATTGATCGGCGGGTTCAACGTCTATCCTAACCAGGTTGAGAAGGTGCTGATGGAGCACGAAGCGGTGATGGAGGCTGGCGTGGCCGGTATCCCCCACCCGGAAAAAGAAGGACAGGAAGCACTCAAAGCCTGGGTGGTGATCGACCCGGAGAAACAGATTACCATCGATGAGCTGATAGCATTCTGCTCTCAGAAACTCGCTCCTTACGAAGTGCCGCGCCGGATGGAGTTCATCGATGAGCTGCCCAAAACGAGCGTGGGTAAAGTTCTGCGGCGCGACCTGGTCAGAATGGAAGCACACCGTTAACAGGGGTATGGTGACGCCATAACCAGCGGGCGAGGCAAGCCATGTCTCGCCCCTATTTTTTATGGGAATAAAGTCGTCTGGGCAAGCGGCTAACGATGCGGCATACTGGTATCATGGCAGGCAAGAAACAGCGCTCCAAGAAACAGGCAACAAAAAAACAAGCCGCCACTACATCCGCGCCAAAAAAAACGACCACAGAACGCGAGCCCTGGACCCCCTGGGGAAAATGGGCCAAAGCGCGGCGTGAGCGGATTGAACGCAAAAAGCAGGAAAAGGAAGACCGTCGACGGCAGCGGATTCAGGCACGGCAGATTCGGCGGGCCCGCCGCCGCCTGGTAGCGACCAGGGGAAGCGTCTTCCTGGGGCTGATCGTCTTTGCCTGTGTGATCGGCCTGGTCGTGACTTTCTTGCTAGGGAGACCTTATCCCTGGGAGTCGCTGCGGGATACGAATCAAGCCCTGTTGATTGCTCAGAAACTATCAGAACGCGAGGCCCGTTGGAAGAATCTGGCGGTTTACCATTACACCGTTGAAATTGAATACCGGGATGAGGGCAGCGAAACATGGTGCGGCCCGGTTACGATTGAAGTTAAAGACGGCACGGTCGTCGATCCGCCCTCACCGGTGGATACCCATTGGTTCCCGCTCGATACCTGCAATGCCCTGCTCGATTCGCTGATCATCGGGCAATCGTTTGGCTGGCTTGACGATCAGCTTGCCGAGATCAAACCGGCCCAATCATACTTGCGGGCCAGCTTTGATCCCGACTTTGGATACCCGGTCAGGGCTGAAGCCGGTGTTTACCGGGACCCGGAACCGGGCTGCTGCTGGGTGGTGACCTGGCAAAACTTACGCCCGATAGATGATCAAGATTAGGAACTCATGCCCGAATTACCGGAAGTAGAAAGTGTGGTACGCGGCCTGCGTGATGATGTGGTCGGGCGATCCTTTACCAGTTTTGAAACAACCTGGCCGCGCCAGATCAGACCCTATACGCCGGATGCGTTCGCGTCTCGGTTGACCGGTCAGTGTATCAAATCCTTGAATCGGCGGGCCAAATATATTGTGTTTGACCTGAGCGACGATGTATTATTCGTTCACCTGAAAATGACCGGGCGGTTGTATATCAAGGACAAATGGCCCAATGATGATGACGCCTACATCCGTGCCCGGTTCGGATTGGATGATGGGCACGAATTGCTCTTCTCAGACCTGCGGAAATTCGGGCGCATCCAACTGGCAGCTACCGCCGAAGAGATCACCGGGTCACTGGGGCCTGAGCCGCTCTCAGATAGGTTTACCTTAGATGATTTTCGCAGCCGGGTGACAAAGCGCCAGGGGGCGATTAAACCCTTGTTGATGAACCAGCAGTTTATCGCCGGGGTAGGCAATATTTACGCCGACGAAAGCCTGTGGCTGGCTCGAATTGATCCCCGGCGTAAAGCGGATACACTTAACTCAAAGGAAATAGAGCGTTTATATCACGCTATACGGGAAGTGTTAGAGGCCGGTATTGCCAGAGAAGGGGCCAGCATCAACTGGTATCGCAAGCCCGATGGCACGACCGGCAGCCAACAGGATCACTTTAACGCCTACGATCAGGCTGATAAGCCCTGCCCACGCTGTGGTAACCTGATCCACAAGATACGCGTTGGACAGCGCGGTACACATTTTTGCCCGACCTGCCAGGTATAATAAGTCGGGGGGTAGGAAAGGATTTTGGTATGGAAGACCCGTTTGTATTTATATTACTCATATCGATGTTATTGGCCGCAATTTCGGTTGCCGTGCTGTGGTATTGGTGGAGTGGGGGCGATGAAGAAAAGGGCGAAGAATCGGTGGAGGAAGTTCCCCAGCCGGTCCAGGTAGAAGCCCCATCGACAACATCCCCGGCATCGGAAGAACCAACCATTGGCGACTTTCTGGGCAAGCTCAGACAAAATGCAAGCTCACTGCTATCCGGTGGATCGGGACAACCGTCTGTTCCCGCATACCCGGCACAAACAACCCTGCCGACCAGCATTTCCTCACCGGTCACTTCCGGCGGTGCTATCGAAGTGATGCGCGTTCTGCGCGATCTGGCTGATGGTTCCCTGGTGGTAGAGATGGATGGACAGCGCTATCACAGCCTGAATCATATAGCCGATCCACAGGTTCAGCGGCGCTTTCTAGGGAATGCTCAAGCGCTTGCCCAGTTTGCCCGGTTGAGCACGGTCGGTGATAACGCATTCGATTTGCCTCCGGGCGAAGAGATAGCCCCACGAGCAGCACCGGAAGCAGCGCCACCTCCGACTGCTGCTGCGCCGCCACCCCCACCGCCGCCACCTCCGCCTCCGGCAGTATCGTCTACGCGTGAAGCTGAATCAATGCCCAGGCGTCGGGGGTTATTCGGATTAGGTGGTTCCAAAGAAGAAGAGGAAATTGAAGAACCCAAATCAATGGCCGAGGAAATTGAAGAACTGCTTCAATATCGATTGACGCTCGATCCCAACCTGGCACGGCGATCCATTCACATTCGCCCGGCACATCATGGCAACATCTCGATTGAGGTCGATGGGCAGTCATTCGAGGGTATAGGCGATATCCGCGACGAGACAGTCCGAGATTTCATCCAGGCGGTTATCCAAGAATGGGAAGCACGTCAGTGAACGAAAACGGGTTATTCCAACAAATCATCCATGCCACTCAGATGCGGGCCAAAGTCGTGCGCGATTTCATGAAGCGCCGAAATGTAGTTGCCTGCGGTGTCGGGTATAAAATTGCCGGGAATCAACAAACAGCCATCCCCTGTGTGGCTGTGTCGGTCACACATAAGGAACCGGCCTTTGCACTCACATCGAACGATTTGATCCCCCAGATGGTCGGGGATGTGCCCACCGATGTTGTCGAGACCGGCGAGATCATTGCATTTGGGATCAACCGGCGGACAGCGCTGCGTCCGGTACGGCCCGGTATGTCCATCGGCCACATTGAGGGAACCACCGGGACGGTAGGCTGCATCGTCAAACGCGGCACGCAGCGGTATATCCTGAGCAATAATCATGTCCTGGCCCGCGCTAACAAAGCCCGGATAGGCGATCCGATTATCCAGCCAGGGCTAAACGACGGCGGTACACTTGACGATACCATCGCAGAATTAGCTAATTTTGTGCCGCTGCAATTCATCGAGGCGGCCCAGGGCTTAGACGCGATGTCTGAAGATCCTGACGACCCGAAAGGTCTTCCCTCATGGATTCGCAGCCTGCTGGCTTTGTTTGGTCGAGGAAGTGGAAAGTCTTCATCATCTGCCACCGATCAGCCGGAAGGCAACCAGGTTGATGCGGCGTTAGCGCTGCCTGTCGGCGATGTGACGCTCAATCCCAGTATTGTTGATATCGGCGGGCCGCCGCTTGGCATTGCCCAACCCCGACTAGGGATGGCGGTCATCAAAAGTGGCCGCACAACGGGAATCACCGAGGGGCGGATCATGCAGGTTAACGCCACCGTTAACGTGACATATGGCGAGGAAACCGCACGGTTCACCGACCAGATTATGCTCTCATCCTTCAGCCAGCGGGGTGATTCCGGCTCGCTCTTGATGGACTATGAACGTAACGCTATTGGCCTGCTTTTCTCTGGCTCGGATGTGATCACCGTCGCCAGCCCAATTGAGGTTGTCCTGTCAGCATTGGATGTTGATCTGGTCACCGAGTAGGAGGAGAGTACGGCAGTGGTTCCCGGATAGGATTTCCAAATGAATGTACCAGGAACACCCGAACGTCCACTTAGAGTTGCAATTATTGGCTCCGGCCCCTCTGGATTTTACGCCGCCGAACAGTTACTTAAACAGGAAGACCTCAGCGTTGAGGTCGATATGTTTGAGCGGCTGCCCACCCCTTACGGATTAGTTAGGGGCGGGGTTGCACCCGACCACCCGAAGATCAAATCGGTGACAAAGGTCTTTGACCGGATCGCTGCCAAGCCGGGTTTCAGCTACTATGGTCATGTAGAGTTCGGCTCCGATGTAACACGGGACGATCTGGCCGATCATTACCACGCCCTGATCTATGCCACCGGGACTCAGACCAATCGCAAATTGGGTATTCCAGGCGAGCACCTATCCGGCTGTTATGGCGCGACCGAGTTTGTCGCCTGGTATAACGGGCATCCTGATTATTGCGACCTGGAGTTTGATTTTTTACGGGGATGCGCAATGGTGGTCGGCCTGGGCAATGTCGCCATGGATGTGGCCCGGATGCTGGCCCGAACCACCGATGAACTGAGACAAACTGACGTTGCCGATTATGCGCTTAAAGAGTTGGCAACCAGCAATATCGAGACGATCCACATTGTCGGGCGGCGCGGCCCGGTGCAGAGCAAGTTCACCCCTCACGAGCTTAAAGAGATCGGCGAGTTGGATAATGTCGATGTGATCGTTATCCCGGAGGAACTTGAGCTTGATCCCGCCAGCCGGGCCTATATTGAGTCTGGAAAACATAAAACTGCTGCCGAAAACTATGAGTTATTAACCAGGTATGCCGACACACCACCTACCGGGAAACCGAAACGAGTGGCTTTCCGCTTCCTGATCTCGCCGGTAGAAATTATTGGCACTGATACGGTTGAAGCGATCAAGATTGCAAAGAATGAACTCTACCAGGACGAGCAAGGGAGACTGCGTTCACGGCATACCGGGGAATATGAAACGATCCCGATCTGCGCTGTATTCAGTTCGGTTGGCTATCAGGGTGTACCTTTGCCGGGGGTTCCCTTTGATGAAGCCAGGGGGACTATCCCCAATGTTAAGGGCCGCGTGTTAACCCAACCTGATGGCGATGAGCAGTCCATTGGTGATTACGTCGCGGGGTGGATCAAGCGTGGGCCGAGTGGTGTGATCGGAACGAATAAACCCGACTCCACAGAGACAGTCAAGTCTCTCCTGGAGGATGCTAGGCAGGGTCAATTATTAACACCATCAAAACCCGACCGGGCCGCCGTCGAGAGCTTGTTGAAGGAACGGGGCATTCGGTACATCAGTTACGAAGAGTGGCAAATCCTTGACCGGCTTGAAATTGAGCGGGGTAAAGCAGAGGGTCGCCCGCGCCGGAAGTTCAGCGATGTGGATGAAATGCTGAAAGCACTGGATCAACACACATAACATAACGGGAGAATAAAATGCAAATCACCTGGGAGCGGATCACTTTTCCATTCCGGGAGGAAAAGTGGTTGGGGAATATGGCTATTGCCGGGCTGTTTGGCCTGATAGGGTTAGTCTTCTTCCCGGCTTATATCGTATTTGCCGGGCAAATGACCCGGCTAATGAAACAAACCATGAAGGGAGAAGAACCCACCCTGACCAAATGGGATGATTTCGGCCAGATTCTGATCGAAGGCTTGAAGGTCGTGGTGGTCGGGTTTGTTTACTACCTGCCCATAACCCTACTGTCCTGTATCATGACGGTAATGTTCTTCGCTGTGGTACCAGTTGTGGTCCTGGCAGCAGAAAACGACGCTGCAGCCGCCGGAGCCATCGCAACGATGATTGCTGTTTATGGGTTGAGCTTCATCCTGATAGGCATAATAACACTACTCAGTTTTGGATTGTCCTTCCTGGCAATGATCGGCATCGCCCGGATGGTCGCTAACGACTCGTTGAGCAGTGCCTTTGAATTCGGCGAAGTGTGGGCATTGGCTAAAGGCGGTTTCAAGAATTTCATCATTGCGTTTCTGATGGGCTACGCGTTGTATATGGGGGCAAGCTTCGCCATGATGATTGTCACTTATACCATCGTTCTGGCCTGCTTATTCCCGCTGTTGATAGGTGCGGTTTACTACTTCGGCGCGCTGCAATTCGGGGCGCTGTATGGATCAGCCTATCGCCAGACGATGCTCGATATGGACAAACCATTAGAAATTGGGGCCGGGCCTGCTGAGTAAAAATCCGGCATATCTGAAGCTAACAAAGAGGGCTGCTGTCAGCCCTCTTTGTATTTTACAGTTTGGTTATTCGTACTTGAAGCCCAGAATTCCCACGCCAAACAAGGCTGCTGCCAGCACCAGCAAGACAGCAACCGGCAGCAGAATATCGGGCAGGCTGCCATTTTCAAAAATGAGGGTGTTATACCCATCCATCGCCCAGGCAACCGGCGAGATATGCCCGATGATACGCATAAACTTTGGCACGATCTCAAGCGGCCACCAGGCCCCACCCAATGGAGCCAGCACCAGGGAAAGCAGATTGCTCAACCCACCGGACTGGGATTCATTTTCTAAGCGGCTGCCAACAGCAAATGACAGGGCAGTGACACACAGCGTATAAGCAATCATAAGCAGCACCAAAGCTACCAGATCACTGCCAAAGTTCATCCCGGCAAAAATGCCGACGGCAAATACAACCAGGTATTGAATCATGCCCAGACTGAATCGGCCCAGGATTTTGCCGCCTAATAACTGTGCCCGCGATACCGGCATCCCGGCCAATCGCTGCAAGGTCCACTGTCGGCGCTCGGTGATCAGTGCCGTCATCCCACCGAGCACGGTCATCATCACAAACATCGTTCCCATACCGGGGACGGATTGACCGAGTGCTCCGCTGGTCGTAGTGGATGTGTCAGTTGATGACAGTTCAAATTTAGTGAGAGCCGGGGCATCAGCCCACAACGCTTCGGCGTTTGCATAGATCGATTCGGAGAGGGCGGCCTGTTCGGCTTCAGACAGCGGTTCACTCACTGCCTTCCTGGCCACATCTACACCCACTTGCGAAGCAACAACAGCCCCGTTCATCCGTTGGATAGCTGCATCGACCACCTGCCGGATATAGCTGGTTGTCCCCAATTCCTCATTTGAAAAATAGCCGATCTCAACCGGCTCAAATGATTCCAGTTGCGCCCCGAACCCTTCCGGGATTTCAACCGCCGCCAGCGAGATGGATTCTGATACCCGCTTGGTGGCCCAGTCCAGATCAAAAACCTTTGCATCCTCAAGCTGGCAGGCATCTTGATCCATCGGGCATAGAACGAGATTACTGTTCGTCTCGCGGAGGGTGTCCAGAAATGCCTGTGACTGTTCGCTCTGGTCGTGATCAATTACGTCGACGCGCAGCTGCTGTGCAGCATCACCAAAGACTTGTTCTCCGAAAAAGTAGCCGAGCAGCAGTGTCAGCCCAACCGGGATGACCACCAGCCAGATCAGATTACCCCGGTCAAGAAAGAACAGGCGCAGATCGTTTAATGCAATGTTGAATACCGTTCGCATGTTACCCCCTAGACCGTCATCCGGCGGTTGAATAACCACACCCCGACGGCATACATCACCGCGCCCTGGATGAGAAGCACCAGCAAATGTAATGTAATGTCGCCCTGCCCGGCAGCTAAACGCTCAAAGGCTTCACGGCCCCAATAGACTATCGAGAACATCGCCACACTGCGCGGCAATGTAAATCCAAAAGCCCCACCCAGAGCGGCCATCGTCATATTGGCGACCGATCCGAAGACCCCACCTTGCTCCGGGGTCTTAGCAATCGCCGCCATAAACATTCCAAAGCCTGCCACTGCCAGTGATGCGACCAGCAGCAAGAGCAGCACCTTAAGGGGTTGATCGCCCCAGATGAAGATAAGCTCTCCCTGCATGATGCTGCCCACCAGCGTAAGCAAGACCATCAAGAGCAGCAGTTGGAAAACAATAGAGACAAAGACTCCGAAAAACTTTCCGGCCAGGATAGAAGATCGGGGGGTGGGGGATACAAGCAGCCGTTGGAGAGTCCAGTTGCTGCGCTCATCGTACATGCTCAGGACTCCGAACTGCGCCGTAAACAGGGCAAAGAACATCGCCTGAGAAGCGCCAGCCGCCACCAGCATCCCGGCTACGGAAGAACCACCTGCCCCACTGATAGACTGTGAATCGATCTGGATCGTATTGGCATCTGAGCTAAAAGCGCAAGCAAACGAACTGTTAAAGTCAATCGAGGAGGCTGTCTGGGCAGCGGCCTGCGGGCCGTACCGGGTGGCAATTTCACTGAAGGTGGCTTCGATAGTGATCTGCCCGGCAAGAATCCGATTAACAATTCCTTCGACAATGCTGTGAATAATCCCTGCCGTGACGGTCTTCCCGGCGTTAGCGTAAACGGTGATGACCGGGGCCACGCCCGAACCGTCGGATGAAAAATAGGCCGAGAAATCGGGCGGGATAAGGATCAGGGCGGTGTATAAACCGTTATCAACAGCGGCCCGGCCAGCCGATTCTATATATTCCTGGCTGCCGGGGGCTGCATCACCCGGTGCTTCGATATCACCCTGATCAACCAGGGAACCCGCCAATGCGGCATCGAAGACAACTGCGTCGGTTAGCTCATCCAGGCTGATCGTGTCGGCGGCTGTGGTTGACCCGGTGTCACCACCAGAAAGATCACAGGCAGGAAGGGAATCCAGCGCCTCAGATTCCCCAGGGATAAATACGCCGGTGATCACATCACCATAGTTGATGCCAAGTTCGTTGCCCTGATCGGTGTTGATGATGGCAACCGGGATTTCTTCAAACGGCACATCGTTACCGCCCAGACCGCCAAACACCAGGCCAACAATCGTGGAGAGGGCCAGCGGTGTCACGATCATGATGATCAGCAGGTTGCGGTCGGTGAAACGGGTGTAAAGTTCTTTCCAGGTGATCGCCAGGATTTTTCGCATGTCAATCTCTCAGCGCCCGCCCGGTTAAGTTAAGGAATACGGCTTCCAGATCAGGCTCGTGGACTTGAACGGATTGGATGTCAATCCCGGCCTGATCGGTCAGGTGGATGATATCCGGGAGCGCTTTTCGTCCGCGCTTCGCCATGACGGTCAGCACTCCGGCAGGGGGAGCTGCCTCTCCATTCTTGACTTGATCCGGGGCATTACATAACACACAGGTCACGCCTTCAACCTCTGTCTCAAGGCGCTTGACGAGTGATTCAGGAACAATCTGTTCGCCGATCTTAAACTCCAACCGGTCTTCCTCGCCGACCTGCTGGGTCAGTTCGCCCTGGGTTCCCAACGCGATGATCTCGCCATGATCGATGATCCCAACCCGGTCGCTAAGTTCCTGGGCTTCTTCCATCAGGTGTGTGGTGTAAAGGACAGTCATGCCGTAATCGTCGCGTAACTGCTTGACCGTATCCAGGATCCGGCGGCGGCTCTGCGGGTCAATGCCAACCGTCGGTTCGTCCATGTAGACCAGTTCCGGGGTATGCAGCAATCCCACGCCAATATTTACCCGGCGCTTCATCCCACCGGAGAAGGTTTCTACCCGGTCTTTTTGCCGGTCAGCCAGGTCGATAAAGTCCAATACCTCATCCACACGGCGGGCCAATTCGCTGCCGCTGAATCCGTACATCTTGCCGAAGAACTCAAGGTTCTGGCGGGCAGTGAGCTTTGGATAGAGAGCGATTTCTTGCGGGATAACACCCATCAACCGCTTGGCCTGGATGGGCTGCCTGGTGATCGAATAACCGCCGATCAGCGCATCGCCCGCTGTAGGCGGAAGCAGGCCGCTAATCATGGAGATCGTTGTCGTTTTACCTGCACCGTTCGGCCCCAGCAGGCTGAAGACTTCGCCCTTGTTGACCGTCAGGTCGATGCCGTTGACGGCTCGAAGTTCTGTACCATCCGAACGCTTAAATACCTTGAGAGTGTCGCATAACTGTTTAACAAGGGGCTAACACGCGAGACCGAGCGTGAAGCAGGTCAGGGCGGTCAAGATGA
>JBNKDD010000043.1:0-29372 GCA_050288085.1 Anaerolineae bacterium | reverse complement strand
GTAATGGGAGGATTGTAGATCAGATCGTACAGCAAAGCACCTGATGGAAAGGGTACATTCTCAGGCCAGGGCGATTGATCAACCTTCGGTGACATGCCAACCGGCGTGCAGTTGACGATCAGATGGGTGTGCGAAATCACGTCTCCTAGCTGCTCGTATCGAATAGCTTCGCTTGAACCATTCGGCTTACGGCTGACAAACGTAATCTGCCCGGCCTGCATTTTGCGAAGGGCAAAGGCCACCGCCTGAGCCGATCCGCCCGTACCGAGAATCAGGCAGTGCTTCTCCTCGACAGCCACGCCATGCTCTTGAAGATCATCCATAAAGCCCTGCCAGTCGGTGTTGGTGGCAAGCAGCGAACCGTCATCCTTAACCCTGAGTGTGTTAGTGGCTGACATCGTTTCAACCGCCTCATCGACCGTTACCGGCAGGCCAACCGACAGCACCGTGTGCTTATGCGGCACGGTCACGTTGAAGCCCCGGTAGCCCGCCTCGATCAGTTGGGGCAGCCGTTCCCTTAATGCTTCAGGCTGCACCGGGAGCGCATCATACTGCCAATCCAGGCCGAGCGCCTTGAATGCGGCGTTATGCATCGGCGGTGATACGCTGTGTCCGAGCGGCCAGCCAAGCAGTCCCACTTTTTCCATCAGATAGAAGCCCCCAATTGACTCAACGTTTCTGCAAAGCCCGGAAACGAATCGCCGATACTGCCCGCGTCGAGCACCTGTGTTTCCCCATCGGCAGCCAGCCCAGCGACGGCCAGCGCCATCCCCAGCCGGTGATCCCCATGACTGTTGACCTCGCTGCCTTTGAGCCGGGTTGGGCCTGTGATGATCATACCATCGGGCAGTTCCTCGATCTCCGCGCCGAGCTTCCGCAGTTCTTGCGCCACCATGCTGATCCGATCCACTTCCTTGACCCGGAGTTCAGCCGCATCAGTGATGTGAGTCTCACCCTCGGCCTGAGTCGCAGCAACGGCGATGATCGGTAGTTCGTCAATCGCCCGCACCACCTGATCCCCGCCGATTTTCGTGGCACGTAATTCACCACTTTTAACCCGCAGCGTCCCGACCGGTTCACCACCCTGTTCCTCTTGATCCGTAATGGTGATGTCAATACCCATGTTCTCCAGCACATCGATGATCCCGGTGCGGGTGGGATTCAACCCGACGTTGGCAATGTGTATCTCTGATTCCGGCACGATGGCCGCCGCGACGATCAGGAAGGCCGCCGACGACATATCGCCAGGGATCGCCATCAGCAAGGGCTGAAGGGATTCGGCAGACGACCGGACTGTGACACTGCGCCCCTCAACCTGGATATCCGCTCCCATCGCTGCCAGCATCCGCTCGGTGTGATCGCGGCTGGGGCCGGGTTCGATCACGGTGGTTTCGCCTTCGGCATGCAGTCCGGCTAACAGGATCGCACTTTTGACCTGGGCACTGGCAACTTTGAGATGATGTTCCATCCCTTGCAACTTTGCCGGTCGGATCGTGATCGGGGCGCAGCCATCCTGATCGACAACATCTGCTCCCATCGCTTGCAGCGGGCCGGTGATGCGCCGCATCGGGCGGCGGCGAAGCTGCTCCGAACCATCAAGCACGCAGGGGAAATCCTGACCGACCAGCAGTCCGGCCAGCAGTCGCATGGCTGTGCCCGCATTCTCGCAGTTGATCGGGCCTGCCGGTTCGGAGAGTGTGCTGCCCCACATGGTAACCCGATCGCCTTCCCGCTCAACCCGAATCCCCAGCGACCGGATCGCTTCCAGCGTAGCAAGAGTATCCCCTGCTGCCAGCCAGCCGCTAAACCGGCTTTCCCCCTCTGACAATGCTCCCAGGATCAAGGCCCGGTGGCTGAGAGATTTATCGCCGGGGACACAGGTTTGTCCCCGGAGTGGCTCTGAGGTGCGTACAATCAGCGTGTGCATCGTCACTCTTAGACCGTGCGTCCAATCGCCTCGGCAACCGCCCGGATCCGAACCATCAGTTCGGCGAACCGGTCCGGCTTGAGCGATTGTAACCCATCTGACAGCGCTTCTTCAGGATGCGGGTGCACCTCAATGATCAGGCCATCGGCTCCGGCTGCTACGGCGGCCAGTGCTGCCGATTCGACATATTCCCAGTGGCCGGTGGCATGGGACGGATCGGCCAGGATCGGCAGGTGGGTGCGAGCTTTCAGAGCCGGGATCGCGTTCACGTCGAAGGTGTTGCGCGTGTAGGTCTCGAAGGTGCGAATGCCGCGTTCACACAGCATCACATTGCCGTTGCCCTTTGACAGGATATATTCAGCGGACATGAGCAGTTCTTCCATGGTGTTCATCATGCCGCGCTTAAGTAATACCGGGTGGGTGGTCTGCCCAACTGCCTTGAGCAGATTGTAGTTTTGCATGTTCCGCGCCCCGATCTGGAGAACATTGGCATATTGGGCTACCAGGGTCACCTGTTCAGGGGCCATCACCTCTGTGACGACCGGTAAGCCGGTCACCTCGCGGGCCTCGGCCAGAAGCTCTAAACCGGCCAAGCCCATTCCCTGGAAGCTGTAGGGCGATGTGCGCGGCTTGAATGCCCCACCCCGCAGGGCGGTCCCACCGGCCTCTTTGACCGCGTGAGCGACCTCTATGATCTGTTCACGGCTCTCGACCGAGCACGGCCCGGCGATCACCGCTACCCGGTTTTCCCCGACTTGCAACCCATTGAGGGGGACAACCGTCTGACCTGGATGCATTTCGAGACTTGCTTGTTTATAAGGCGCTAGAACAGGCATGGTTTTCTCTACTCCTGACATCCGCTCGATCTGTTCGCGATCGATGGGGCGTTCGTTCCCAATCACGCCGATGATGGTTTTCTCTTCTCCTGCCGAGACATGTACCTGACAGCCTTTGTTCTCAACCCAATCAATGACTGCCTGACGTTGTTCTATCGTTGCCTGATTGCTCATCACAATAATCATGATCTCTTCTCCTCTTGCCGGGCGGCAATGTCCGGGCGCAGAGCTTCTGCGCCGTTGATATAAATGTGTCGAATATGCTGAGGTAAAACGTCTGTGTTCCAGTGAAGTAAAATACGAATGGCGCGAGGTAAAGCGCCAGGGACGGGGATTTCTTGCGCGCTCAAGAGGGGAACATCATGCCAGCCGATTTCGCGAGCAGCCTGGGCAGGGAAGGCGGCATTCAAATCAGGGGTGGCGGTGAAGATGGCACTGGCAACATCTTGAGCTTGAATGCCGTTAACGGCTACCATACTTTCCAGCAACTCACGTGTGGCCTCCAAAATGGCCTCAGAGGTATTCGCCGGAGCGGTTGTTGCTCCGCGTACCCCCCGGCAGACAGTGACCTGTTCCTCTCTTTTCACATCTCTCCTCCTGTATTAAGTGGAACTATTATCTTGTCTGGCCCAACTTGATCTAACAACAAAAAAGGCCCGGAGCTTCGTGCTCCGCGCCTGTCGCTTGCTTTACCTTTTGGCTTCTACCAGCGTCTTACAGCGTCAAAGAGCCGCGCTCCGTCTGCGATGGCTCCAAAAATAAAAATAGAAGCTAAAAAAGAAGTTGATGTGTTTCATGACTATAATTATTTGTCTCGCTCTTTACTCAACTGGGCGTTAGCTTATCACAGTTAACGGGGAATTGTCAAGGCCGATCCGGATATTCCTGGATATTGATCAAAAAAAGGCAACGAGTCGCGACCTAAATTCGCGACTCGCTGCCCCATTGCTTACCTGAGTCCAGGTAATGTTTCAGTTCCCCGGTCATGCTCTGGACGGGTGATCAATATCATATGAGGCCCGGCCATTGTTTGTACCAAAACACGCTCATTCCTGTTCTGACGCTCGCTCCTGAAATCGGTCTGAGGGACCGGCTTCTCCGACTTCTTGGGTAATCCTAACATGATGTTTTCCTCCTGCCGTTACAATTACAATGGTCATTTATCTTGACCGAATCATACGGCAGGAAGAATGGATTGTGATCTCCCAAAGGGGGTAGATCAGGGGAGTAGGGGGTAGTATTTTCGATAGTTTTTCTACTCCCCCCTGGTTCTGGTTTATTCGATGGTATAGGATCCGCCCGGATCGAGTAGTATGGCTTTGGTATCAGTCTGGCTGTTGACGGCATCAACCCAGGCTTCGGCATCGACCTGGATGAGCGGCCAGGTATTGTAATGGCAGGGGATCACGGCCTTTGGCTTGAGGAATTCAACTGCCTTCAGCGCATCTCCCGGCCCCATTGTGAAATTGTCGCCGATAGGTAAGATTGCCAGATCACAGCCTGCGTAAAGCTGCATATCCATGAACAGGGCTGTATCCCCGGCAAAGTAGACCTTCTTACCACTCTTGGCAGTCAGGATCATCCCGGCGGGGTTGCCACCATAACTCCCATCAGGCAGGCCCGATCCATGATGGGCAATCGTAAACTTGACATGCCCAAAATCATGCTGATATCCACCGCCAAGATGCTGGGTGTGAATATTGCTCACCCCCTTGTCTCTGAACCAGCCCGCGATGTCGGCATTGCAAACTACCAATGCGCCTGTACGTTGGGCAATCGGGACAACGTCGCTGACGTGATCGCCATGCCCATGTGTTACCAGGATGAAATCGGCTTCGACCGAACCGGCATCGGTACTGGCTGCCGGGTTCCCGCTCAGAAATGGATCAAGAACGCCTTTGTACCCGTCAATTTCAATTGCCCAGCTCCCATGACCTAACCATGTGACCTTGAATGACATATGCCCTCCCTGTAGAAAATGCGCCTTGCCAACAATGATTCCAGTATAGGATAGGGCATGATGGTTGACAATAATGTCAGGGAGATATTGTCTCCTCCCGCAGCCAGCGGCCGATCAGCCCGGACAACCGCTCTCCGATGCCCGGAAGCTCTTGCAGCCCGGCCTCTCCTTTTTCCTGATACAATGCCGCGATGCTTTCCGGCCACTCGTCAACTGTCCAGGCAGCTTTACGATATGACCAGATGCGGCGTTCTAGTGCCTGTTCTAATTCCAGGTCGCGGATTTTGAGGAATAGAAGCTCTGCGATCCGCTTGTTGCTTGCCAGTGGGCCCGGTGGAATATAGCGCGGAACCCGGTCACGGATGCCATGCCGGATACACAGGTCGTGAACCAGACGACTCAACCGGGTGCCATAATCACCGGAGGGGCCGTAGTTGGGTTTACCTTCTTTCTCCCAACCATAAAGCGCCCGGAGTTGATCTTCCTTTGTTGGGTCGAGTTTTCGGGCGGCTTCCAGTGTGCGCTGGGCCTGTACACCATCCATCGTCAGGCCGCTGCCCAAAGCGAATGATCCACCGTGTTCTTTGATCGCCTGGATCGCGTCGTTGAGGGTGGACTCGTCATCGCCTAAAATGGGAATGATCGGCATCAGTGATGCGCCGGTCAGGATACCGGCCTGTGTGATTTGCTCCATCGCTTGCAGCCGCCGCCTGACGCCAGGGCTGCGCGGCTCAAATGCCTGCTTCAATGCCGGATCGACATTGCTCATACTGAACAATACACACACCCAGGTCTTGCGGTTGATCTCCTGGAGCAGGTCAAGGTCACAAAGGACAAACGGAGAGCGCTCGATGACTACCAGGGGAAAGCCCAGTTCTAAGACCACTTCGAGCATCTGGCGCGACAGCCGGTATCGATCCTCTGCGGGCTGCTGCCAATCGCCTGCATTGATCACATCCGGATCCTGGCGGGAAAGTTCCTTGCGGAGCAGTTCAACGGCATTCATTTTGACCTGGAGCAGCGTGTCGAAGGTGTTCGGATCGCGCCGACCGAGATAGCGATAGCCGCGCAGATAGCAGAACTCACAGCCACTCCGACAGCCCACATAAGGATGGGCCGAGTACTTAGTCCAGAACCAGCCGCCATCCACGTGCTTATGCACATTTAGTATCTTCTTCGCCTGATATTCTTTGAATTCGATCCGGGTGGGGCGCATCAGGTTGTGGCTCCGGGTACACTGGTACGCTGGTCTTCAGGGAGATAGGTCAGTGCCTTTTTCAGCATCAATGCCCGGTGGGGTCGCTTGACCTGATCGACCAGCCAATCAGCCATCAAATCGGGGTAGTGTTTGCCCAGTGTCTTGAGGCCCCAACCGATACCTTTGAGTGCATCCATATCGCGTTCTTCAAACAGTGGGTTGAGAAAATCAAGGAGCGCTTGCGCCTGATCACGCAGCTCTGGCGCACTCTTTGAACGCTTGGCCCACAGGGTTACCCCGTGCCCTATCGCCCGCCGCACCCAGCGATTTTGATCCTCGCGCCAGGGAGCGATCAGTTCTAATGTCGGGTCGAAGGCATCGATCAGCGATGGGCCGATCACGCCCTCGCCGAACATCCCCGGCACATACCAGATATCGGCGGCGATGACGTACTCCCGGCTGCGGGCGAGGCTGCCTGCCCGGTCGCGGGTTAACTGCTGCTCTAAGGCTGCCGCGATCACGACCCAACCGCCCTCAGTTTTGAAGGTCGCGATGTGTTCCAGAAAGGGATTCACCTGTTTAATCGGGCCAGCGCCGATGGGCGCACCGACCCGCCGCAGCATATCGAACGGCGTCCGGTCGCCCAGCACCGGGGCCAGCAAATCATACGCCGGGGGGATTTGCCCTTCTTCCACCAGTGCAGCGATCTGTTCCCCTAATGCCCTGGCTTCTTTTGTCTTCATCCGCCTGCCGCCTCCAATGTTTTGAGGAACACCGCCCCGTCTTCGTCGGTTAACTTCTTGGCGCTGAGTTTGAGCGTGCTCCGTGCGAAGCCTGGAAGCTCCCGCCCGGCCTGCCTGATCAGCCAATCGTGGGCGAGGTCATAATGACGACGCAGTACCTCCCGCGTGGCCCAATCAACCGCCTTGCGCACGTAGGGTTCTTTATCTTCCAACAATGCCTCACACATTGCCAAGGCCCGTGTATCGAGGGAGCGGGCTAACTCCGCATCATATTTGCCTTTTCGCAGCAAACATGTGCTGACCAATGCCGCTCGCCGCACCCAGAAATTCTCGTCGTCCAGCCAGGTTTCGAGTTTGTCCATGTAGGCTGGATCGGCGGCTAAAGCCCGTCCTAATGTGCTTCCACACAGTTGGTCGCAGTCTTCCCAGGTTAGCAAATCCGGGAGCAGTTGCAGCCCTAATTCCCAGGCTTCAGCCGGGGGGAGCTTAACCTGGTCGAGCAGCAGCAAGGCAAACATCCGGTGCTCACGCGATCCGCGCGGCCAGCTTGCTAAGGCTATCGACCGGCAGAAATTGGCATCCTTCTTATAGGTTTGGGCAACATGCTTTGCCAACGTGCGAAGCTGTGGGATATACAGGCCATACGATTTATCAAGCCCTGGGATATACTTCTCCGTCCCCGCTTGATTGGTCGGATTGGCGTGCTGCTCAAAGACATCCGTCACATGATCAACGACTAAGGCCGGGGAGGCTTTCTCCGGCAAATCAGGCAGAACAATATCTTTCTTGATGGACATTACCACTACTCCCACTCATAAGATACGGCTAAATAGAGAGAATCCTGTGATAAAGATTCATATCACAGGATTGCCTCGCTATAATCTCTTGTATTCCATTACTCAAGGCCCATCATCGGAACTCACCCCGTATAACTGGACGACGAAACCTGTGAATTGCTATCAGTTGACCTCGTGCAATTCCTTGATGTGTTTCCAGGCTGGCAGCTTTGCCATACCTTCTTTTGCCATTTTGACAGCTTCGGTTTCAGAGACACCCATTGACTGCAAGGCAAACTGCTTCATGCCTTCGAATACCACCTCGAACGGTTTGAGATTGCCATCGGTATCAGTGCAGTGCACGCAATACACGTTATCCTCACGACCGCCGCCGAAGTCTTCCTTGTTCCGAAGTGGCATTCCACAACTCTCACAGCTCTTCATCTCATTCATTGTTCACATCCTTCCTAATCAATCCTATAAATGTTTCTATGATGGTTTGCTTCTTATCAGCGATTACGCTGCCGCCATCCGAAAATGAGTCACGCATGCTCAGATAGTAGTTCAAGGCACCAAACAGAATGCCTATCGTCGTCGTGATGTTGACATCCTTACATCGCCCTGCTTCGATTTCGCGCTCAAGTGCGCTGCAAAAATAGCTTCTGCTGGCGGCTTCATACGCCAGTACAGCACGCCGCAGTTCTGGTGAATAGAACGGGGTCTCACGAGCCATCATTGCAAAGAAGGGTTCCTGAGCCTGTAATGAGTCAAGGTAGGTAACCAGCATCTCTTCGATATCATCCGAACCATACAACCGTTCGTTCAGCATATCGGTGATGATCAATAACTCCCGCTGGAGCATTTCTGTGAGTAGAACTTCCTTACTCTCAAAGTGAAAAAACACCGTGCCATGTGCTACTCCCGCACTCTTCGCCACATCAGCGGTTGAGAGCGCCATAAACCCATGCTCAATGAAAGCCTGTTTCGCAGAATCGAGTATGTTTTTCCGGGTGAGTTGTTTTGCTTTCGCTCGTTTTCCCATTGATTTCTTTTTTAGCTACTTTCGCTGACTTGTCACTCACTGAGCTACTGCTCAGTATAATATCAAACATAGAACAAAAAGTCAAGATAGCTTGAAAGTAAGCGCAGGGCAATCGCTTCAAGCCCGCATGACAACCTTCAGTCGTTAGCGGAGGTCGATAGCCCTGAGCTCAGAATATTCTTGAAGCAAGCAAACAGGAGTATTTTTGTGATTGGTACCGCAGAACTTTAAAAATCGGTGCTCCAGAGAATCGCCAGATTATCCGATGACCCGGAGGCGATCATCGTTCCATCTGGCGACCAGGCAACCGATGTGACGTCGGCAGTATGCCCACTCAAAGTATGTAAGACCCGGCTTGAATCGGCATCCCAGATCATGACGGTATCATCGGCTGACCCGGAAGCCATTTTGCTGCCATCCGGCGACCAGGTTACGCTGGTTACTGCCTCTTCGTGACTCCTCAAAGAGAAGAGCCGCTCACTGGTTCTCGCGTTACATACATTAAGGTTTGTATCTTCCGAGCCAGAGGCCAGCATCGTGCCATCCGGTGACCAGGCCACACTTGCCACATCACGGGTATGGGCGGTCAGGGTGCGGATCTGCTGGTATTTTCTCGTGTCCCATAAGGTGATGGTTCCGTCCCATAACCCACAGGCCAGCATCGTGCCATCCGGTGACCAGGCCAGACTGCTCACAGCGGTGCTGTGCTGGGCCAATGTGCGAAGTAAGCTGGCGGTGCGCAAATCGAACAGCAGCACACTGCCATCCCATGATCCCGAAACCACCAATTTCCCATCTGGTGACCAGTTGACACAGGTCACGTCGGCGCTGTGCCCGGAAAAAGTATGTAAAATGCTTCCGGCCTGGGCATTCCACAGCCGGACGGTGCGATCTGCTGAACCGGACACTAAAGCGGGATCGGTTGGTGAAAAAGCCACACTGAGTACGGCATCCTGATGCTCATTAAGGGTAAATGCTTTTGTCCCTGTCCCGGCATCCCATAGAATGATCGTGGCATCTTCTGATCCGGAGGCCAGTATTGTGCTATCCGATGACCAGCTCACGCTGTGTACGGTGCCGGTATGCCCGATCAGGGTATGTTTCCGCCTGGATTGGAGCGGGGTGGTCGTAGCCAGATCGATCTGATCAGGGGGTGTGGGGATGGCTACCGGGGTCTGTTCGATGGTATCCACCCGGTTAGGAGCCAGGTATCCGGCATGCTGGCCGGTTGGCAAGAGGACGGCCTGTAGGTCGGCTGCGATCTCACCTGCCGATTGATATCGATCCATAGGGTCTTTTGCTAGAGCCCGATCAATAATTTCCTGAACAGTGTCAGGTAGTTCGGGGCGCAGTGCCTGCACATCCGGTATCGGTTTGACGGCGTGGGCCATCAACATGCCGATGGCTGTGTCGGCTTCGTAGGGCAGTCTGCCGGTCAGCATTTCGAACAGCCCGACACCAAACGCATACACATCGATCAGGTGCGTAAGCCCGCCCAGATCGGATACTTCGGGAGCCATGTAAGCCGGGGTTCCAACGATACCGCTGCCCGTCAATTGGGCGCTGACTTCGGACAGCCGGGCCAATCCAAAATCGGAGAGATACGGGTCACCGTCACCATCAAACAGGATGTTGCTCAATTTAACGTCGCGGTGGATGATCCCCTTTTTGTGAGCCCGGTCAAGGGCCGCGCCAATTCGCTCGGCAATGATCGCAATCTGCTCGAAGGCCAGTGGGCCTTGCTTGAGCCGTTCGGTCAGCGACCCGCCCGACATATACCGCATCACAAGAAAAGGTTGCCCATCCTGTTTCCCATAGTCATAGACCGGGACGATAGCATAATGCTCAAGTAAAGCGATCGTTTGAGCTTCCTGCTCAAACCGGCTGTGGAAAGTCCGATCATGGAGTAACTCACGGGGGAGAACCTTGATCGCCACATCACGCTTAAAATGAGGATCATATGCCAGGTGGACAGTCGCCATTCCACCCTGTCCCAGCAGGGATTTGATCTGGTAACGCCCGAAGATTTTCATAGTGCCTGACCTGTGCTATAGCTCAGTGGAATATTACGAATAGCTGTTGTTTTCGCTCCGATAAAACAGCGGCTTCTAACTATTGTCTGTTAGGTGCCGAATTCATTATAGGTGAGTTTGTGGAATGAAGCTAACGGGAATTAACCGAACCCGGCAGCAATCGCTTCAAACCCTCCGGGAAGCCCTATCATAGACTTTGCAACTTCTTACTCAACATGATTGTACTCCAAACCCGATAAAAACTTGACACCAACTCTCCTTTGGAGGTAGAATATGAACGAACGTTCATTCATAAATATTAGCAAATAACGGACGATATATGTCAAACGAGGATGATCAACTCTCACGTGGGGAACGTACCCGGCAAGCTATCCTGAAAGCTGCTTCGGAGCTTTTCCTGGCGCAAAGTTATAACGGCACCAGCATGCGCCAGATTGCACAACAAGCCGGGATAGCGGTAGGCGGCATCTATAACCACTTTAGCAGCAAAGAGGATATTTTTCGTGCCCTGCTCGAATCTCGCAGCCCTTACCCAGAAGTGATTGAGATAATCCAAAACTTGCAGTCTCAGCAAATCGAAGCTGGCCCTGATCTGGTTCAGGCGATATTTCAGCACATTCCTGACCTGGTTCTGGAACATATGGATTTTATCGGGTTGGTGTTTATCGATGTTCAAGAATTTCAGGGGGCAACCTTTCGGAAGCTGGTCGGTGCGTTCATTCCTTATACGTTGGGTGTTATTAAACAGGCCCAGCATAACGGGGCTTTTCGGAATGACCTTCACCCGGCGGCTTTGATGGTCATGCTGGGGAGTACTCTGTTCGGCTATATCCTGACCATGCAATATGCTATGCCCGGTGACAATCCGATTCTGCCCCCGATTGATTCCGACCAATGGCGGGAGATGCTCCTCAACGTTTATCTCAATGGTGTGCTGAACCAGGAAGGAAAACAATGAACGCCCGCACGCTGGCTATCATGCGCAAAGAATTCTTGCACATCATCCGCGATCCGCGCACTCTGGTATTGATTTTCCTGATCCCGATCATCCAGATGGTTTTGTTGGGTTATGCGGCTACCACGGATATCGAGGATATCAACCTGATCATCTTTGATGGGGATCGCAGCGTTGAAAGCCGGGACCTGATCAAAGCCTATGGCGCAACCAGTTATTTTGTGATTGGTGAATATGTGGACAGCGAAGCCGAGATGGAACGCCTGCTTGATGAGGGCCGCGCACGGGCGGCGTTGATTATCCCTCCCCGGTATGGCGAACTGCTCAAGCGAGGTGAGCAGACGCAGGTCGGCGTGATCGTTGATGGCTCTGATCCCACTATCGCTAACAGCATTATGGCGGCTGCTCTCCAAACCGGCCAGGCTCAAAATTTTAACGGGACATTACGGAGAGGGGGCATCGAGGTACGTCCGACCATCTGGTATAACCCTGGGCTGGAAAGCGTGAACTTCATGATCCCGGCCTTGATGGGCATGATCCTCCAATTCCTGGCAACGCTCGTCACCTCAATGGCAATCGTTCGCGAGCGTGAGATGGGTACGATGGAGCAGTTGGTGGTAACCCCCATCCGCTCAATAGAATTGGTGCTGGGTAAAACCATCCCTTATGTCTTTTTCTCCTTCCTCGATCTGATTGAAGTGATGGTGATTGGGGTATTCTGGTTCGGGGTGCCGATCAATGGCAGTGTGAGCCTGCTGCTGGCGCTTTCTGCCTTATTCTTACTGGGCTCGCTTGGTATTGGAATTCTAATCTCAACTGTCGCCAATAGTCAGCAAGAAGCTATGTTGATGGGCTTCTTAATCTTGTTCCCCTCCATATTCTTATCTGGCTTTTTCTTTCCTCTGGAAGCTATGCCCTGGGCTCTAACTGCTCTCAGTTATGTGGTTCCCTTGCGCTACATGCTGATTATTATCCGGGGGATTGTGCTCAAGGGAGTGGGATTTTCGATCTTACAGTCTGAAATCCTGACACTGGCTGTGTTCTGTGCCATCATCCTGGCCCTGGCCGCGGTGAGATTCCGTAAGAATTTAGATTGACTCCTGTCAGCGACTGATGTAAACTATTTCTAGACTGACCGGTCAGTCTATATTAAAGAAACAGAATTCGATGGAAACAAACAACACTAATCCTAAGCATAAAAACGGCCCGTCCGAAGGACCACCAAAGGTGGTTATCGAGATCAAAGGGTTACGCCGTGAGTTTGGCAAAACGGTGGCCGTCCAGAATCTCGACCTGACCATCTACAAAGGCGAGGTGTTCGGCCTGGTCGGGCCGGATGGTGCGGGCAAAACCACCACCCTTCGCCTATTGGCCGCTATCATGGACCCAACTGCCGGGAGTGCTTCTGTGGCAGGGTTTGATACGGTGCGTGAGGCGGAAGCCATCAAAGAGCGGATCGGTTATATGGCCCAGATATTCAGCCTGTACCGCGACCTGTCTGTCATCGAGAATATTAACTTCTTCGCCGATGTGTTCGGCGTGCCCCGCTCGGTTCGCAAAGAGCGGATTAACCGCCTGCTTGAATTTGCCCGGCTTAACCAGTTCCGCAAACGGCGGGCCGGTCAGCTCTCCGGTGGGATGCAGAAAAAGCTGGGGCTGGCCTGCACCCTGATCCACGAGCCGGAAATCATTTATCTTGATGAACCGACTACCGGTGTTGACCCGGTATCACGCCGGGAATTCTGGGACATCCTGACCAGTTTACATGTTCAAGGGATCACCATTGTGGTGAGTACGCCTTATATGGATGAAGCTGAGCGCTGCTCACGGGTCGGGCTGATGTACGAAGGCAGCCTGATCGAATGTGACACACCAGCGGCGATCAAAGGTCGTGTCCCCGGACAGGTTTTAGAGTTCCTGCCTAGCAATCGGATGGAGGCTCGCAAAATTCTCCAGCAAACACCGGGCGTTCACGAAGTCCAATCGTTTGGGCAACTGCTGCATATTTTTGTTGATGAGCTTGAGACTGGGCAGCAGGCTGTCGAACAGGCTTTGGGCAAGCAGGGGATAACGATCTCCGGTATGCGCCAGATCGAGCCGCGGATGGAAGAGGCGTTTGTCTCCCTGATCCGTCGGCAGACTGAAATGACGGAGGCAGCCGAATGAAGGCAGACACATCTGATTCCGCTGCCGTTCCCAATCATCAGGCCGTCATTGTCCGGGATTTGACCAAAGATTTTGGCAGTTTCCGGGCGGTGGATCACATCTCCTTTGAAGTCCCACGCGGTCAGATTTTCGGGTTCCTGGGGCCAAACGGTTCCGGGAAAACGACTACGATCCGAATGCTGCTGGGCTTGCTCAGTCCATCTGATGGGACTGCTATCGTGCTGGGTGAGGATGTTTCCCGCCGCGCCGACCGGGTTCGGCCCAGGGTGGGCTACATGTCCCAGCGCTTTAGCCTGTATAACGATCTAACGGTCATCGAAAATCTGCGCTTCTATGGGCGTACCTATGGCCTGAAAAACGCCGAGCTGCACGAACGTATCCAGTTTGCCATCGAGATGGCCGATCTGAAAGGCCGCGAACGCGAACGTACCAAGAATCTGGCCGGAGGGTGGCGGCAGCGATTGGCGCTCGGCGCGGCGATTTTGCATAAACCCGAACTGATCTTTCTTGATGAGCCAACGGCAGGCGTCGATCCGGTATCGCGCCGGGCCTTCTGGGATTTACTTTATGAAGTCACAGCGACCGGGACCACCATCTTTGTGACCACCCACTATATGGATGAGGCCGAACATTGTGAAGAACTGGCTTTCATCCATGATGGACACCTGATCGCACGTGGATCGCCACAGCAAATCAAAGATACGATGATGCATGGACAGGTGCTCGAACTCAGCCCGGATGACCCCACCTGGGCCATGTCGATTTTGCAGCAGGCCCACCGCGACGGGCATCTGAACGTTGAGGAAATCGCCATGTACGGCGCTCAACTGCACATCGTCGCAAAGGATGTTGAACAGCACATTCAACCCATCAAAGAACTACTCGGCGAATCGGGGATCAACCCCGGCCTGATGGATGTGATTTCGCCGTCACTTGAGGACGTATTTATCTCCTGCATCCGCAGAGAGGAATGAGCTATGGAAAAACGACGCCTGATTATGGGAATCGTCATCGGCGTATTGGTGATCGGCGCGGGGGTAGGCGGCTTCTTTTACTTCCGTTCCAATACCGAAGCCCGCGACGAGATTCTCGAACAGCTTGAAATTGAAACCGGCCCGGAAAAACTGATCGCCTCCGGCTTTATCGAAGCGGAAGAAGTTGAGCTGGCGGCTGAGATCGGTGGGCGGGTGGCTGAACTTCCTTTTGAGGAAGGTGACGAAGTTGGCAGCGATGACGTGTTGGTGCAGCTTGACATCAGCCTGTACGAGGCCCAACTCGCTATTGCCCAGGCCCAATTAGATATCGTGCAGGCCCAACGCGATCTGTTGGATGTTCTCCCTCGCGAGGAGGTCATCAAGCAGGCTCAGGCCCAGGTCGCGATTGCGCAGGCTGCGGTCGAATCGGCCAGCATCATCTGGTCGGATGCAACGATGGTTGCCAGCAATCCGCAGGATATCGCCGTTCAGGTGGCCGAGGCCAGGACACAGGCTGCCGCCGCCCAGGAAGAATTACAGGCCGCCCAGATTCAACTCACATCAGCCGACCGGAGCCAGCAGCTCTATTGGGAAGCCAGGGAACGCCTGGATGAAACAGAGGATATGCTGAGAGGTCGTGGCTACGATCCTGATGACTTCAACCTGTCAATTCCGCTGGGCATGACACTCTCTCCCCAGCGATTCGAATCGGCCTGGGTCAATGTGGCAAGCGCCAACGAAGCCCTGGTCGGTGCACAGACTCTGCTTGAGAACCTGGAAGATTATCAGAACAACCCACATGGTTTATGGCTGCAAGCCGCCAATGCCGAAGCCGCTTTTCACACTGCGGAGGCTGCATTAGCCCGTGCCCAGGCTGAACTCAAGAATATCGAGCGAGGCCCCAGTGAGGATGAACTTGCTATTGCTAATGCTCGTATCGCTGAAGCTGAAGCTACAGTGAAAACCATCCAGACAGAGATTGACCGGCTGACCATCACCTCTCCGATAGGGGCGGTGGTTGTTGAGCAGGCTGTCCATGTTGGTGAACTGGCTATGCCGGGTGCACCACTGGTGACCCTGGCAAACCTGGATCAGGTCGAACTGACCGTCTATGTAACCGCCATTCAGCTTGATAAAGTACAGCTCAACCAGATCGTTGATGTGACGGTTGACTCCTTCCCGGATCGCGTATTTGAGGGCAAGGTGGTCCATATTGCTGATGAGGCCGAGTTCACCCCGCGCAGCGTCCAGACTCGCGAGGAACGGGTAAACCTGGTCTACGCTATTAAGATCAGCCTGGATAACCCTGACCACGCGCTGAAGCCCGGTATGCCTGCCGACGCGAGCTTTGACTCGGAGGAATAGTAACGAAGATGATCCCTAACATTTTCTCCAAACGTATCGTTATACCGGTGTTGATAATTACGACAATCTCCCTGGCTGCCTGCTCAACGACGGCCTCATCCAATGATGGGGGCAGTACGGAAGGCGCACCAGAACCACTCAAAGCCTCTGGCTTTATCGAGGCAGAAGAGGTCAGTGTGGTATCCGAAGTCAGCGGGCTGGTCGATCAAGTCCTGGCCGATGAAGGTGATACCGTCAAAGCCGGGCAGACCATTGTCGTGCTTAATGATGCCCTGCTCCGGGCCGACCGGGCTGAAGCCCAAGCGGCGGTTGCCATTGCTGAAGCAAACCTGGCCGATCTCAAAGCCGGGGCTACCGAAGAGGAACTTGAAGCCGCTCAGGCTGCGATTGATGAAGCACAGGCCCGCATTGATGGGACAGAGCGGTCATCCGGCCAGGCCTGGGGCGCGGCTGGCGATCCGCAGGGTGTTGATGTGCAGCTTACCAGTGCCCGCACCGAGGCCGATATGGCCCAGCGCCAGCTCGAACTGCTGCAAGTTCAGCTTAAAGAGGCTGAGATTGTGTATGATTGGCTGTCAAACTGGGCCGATCCATCTGACCCAATTGCCATTGAATTCAAGGGCTATGAGGTCGAAATGCTGAGAGCCAACGTCCGGGCAGCGGAGATTCGCTATCAAGGGGCGTTGGATAAGATCACGCTGCTTGAGAAACAACAGGAACGTCCGTTGTCTGCCATTGCGCAGGCCCGGTCGATCTCCTCGCAGATTCCGATTTATGAGCACCAGCTTGAATTAGCCCAGGCCCAATATGAGCTGTTAAAGAACGGCCCACTTCCTGAAGAGATCGCTATTGTTGAAGCACAGGTTAATCTTACTAAAGCCGGGGTTGCCCTGATCGATGCGCAAATCGCCCGGCTGACCCTGATTGCCCCGATTGATGGAGTGGTGACTACCCGCGCCATTCACGTCGGGGAAACGGCTACTCCGGGCAGTTCTCTGCTAACAATTTCTAATCTGAATGAGTTGAAGCTGGTGGTTTACATCCCGGAAGATCAGATTGGGCAGGTGCAGTTAGGCCAATCGGTTGACCTGACGGTCGATGCATATCCCGGCGAAACCTTCTCCGGCGAGGTAAACTTCATCGCCCGCGAGGCTGAATTCACACCCCGCAATGTCCAAACCGAGGAAGAACGGGTGAATCTGGTCTTTGCTGTTGAGATCAAGATCGATAATGAGGAGGGCAAACTCAAACCCGGCATGCCCGCAGACGTGGTAATTGAGGCCAAAAATTAGGCTTAAGTGGAACAAGATAATGGTTTTGAACAAAAGCCTCAAAACCTTACTTGTTCCTATACAGTTGGGCCATATTATTTAAAGTCTATTGTCTGGCCCAACTTAATCCCACCTCCATTCGCAGTGACGCCCGCTCTCATTACTAAGAGCGGGCGTCCGGGCATAATACCAATAAATACTCAGGGCGATTGCGTACCAATAGAAGCTTGGTGGGGTTGTGGGACAGCAACCAATAATTCTTCGAGCATCTTTTTTAGCTCAATGGGATGAGGCAGCGGCTTTCTGAGTAATAAATCCGGGCGGGCTTTGGTTTTGATCATCAACTGCTCGTCGGCAGTCAGGTGAAAAGCGGTCATGAGTACCACCGGTATACGGGCTGTCTTTGACATATGGCGCATACGATAGGCAATGTCATAGCCTGGGGAGCCGGGCATCATAACATCTAATAAAGCCAGCTCTGGCAGGGGCGCTACATAAAGACCAGTCTGGACCTGATCGAGCCAGGCCATCGCCCGGTAGCCATCTTCGAAAGCCAGCGGCACTTTACCCCATATTGTGACCAACGCAGAGACCATCGTCCGAATGGGCGTATCATCCTCTACAATCAGCCATATCTTGTCTTTGTTTATATTATTGAACATGGCTACGAACCCCTGTTATATCAGGCAAATTTACATACTATTACAGTCAACTATCCTAAGTTTAAACCATATTAAAGGAAATTTTATGAATTCTTTGTGAAAAAGATATAACAGTGTTGAAAGGTCAGCAGAGGGCAGCCGGTACATTCTTTTTACATTTCTAAAATACTTCTGAAACATGCCCATGCCATACTGTAATCATGGATGAACAACGGGTTAATGATTTAATGGAGAAAAGGCATGTTTAAGAAGAGTGTGTTTGTGTTATTGGTTTTGGGCCTGGCGGTTGTTGGCTGCTCATCAAGCGATGCTAATGCAGCCTTGAATGAAGTTTCCATGGCGGGCGTTGCCGCAATCAACAATCAGAGCGGCGTATCGGACGGTGAGACTCTAGCTGCGTCGATGCAGGTCAACGTGGAAACAGCAGGCGGCACATATACGATTGTCGATACCGGTCAGACTTACTGCTATGACGAGAACGGCGGCATGGTCTGCCCTTCTGAAGGCAAAGACCTGTTTGGGCAGGATGCGAACTATCAGGGCATTGCCCCGGCCTATAAAGATAACGGGGATGGCACTATTACCGATCTAAACACCGGGCTGACCTGGACTCAGGATTACTACGGGAAGATGACCTGGAATGAAGCCATGTCGAGCGCTGACAGCTTCTCCTTCGCGGGTTACGATGATTGGCGGTTGCCGACCATCAAGGAGTTGTATTCCATCATTGACTTCAATGGCGGGGGGCGGATGACGGTTGAACAATCGATCCCCTACATTGATACCGACTATTTCGAGTTTGAGTACGGCGATGAATCGGCAGGTGAGCGCCTGATCGATGCGCAGTATTGGAGTTCAACCGAATATATTGGCACAACGATGGGTGGCAGTCACACGGTATTTGGGGTCAACTTTGCCGATGGGCGGATCAAGGGTTATGGCACCGAACGTCCCAATGGCAGTATGGAAGTGACGCAGTTTGTCCGGTACGTGCGGGGCAATACGAGCTACGGGGTCAACGACTTTACCAGTAATGGCAATGGGACCGTAACCGATCAGGCAACCGGCCTGACCTGGCAGCGGAGCGATGATGGTCAAACCCGCAGCTGGGGTGAAGCCCTGAGCTACTGCGAAGCCTTATCGCTGGGCGGGGAAGATGATTGGCGGCTGCCCAATGCTAAGGAACTACAGAGTATTGTCGATTACACCCAGGCCCCGACCGTTACGGGCACGGCGGCTATCGACTCGATTTTTGATATCAGCGACATCGAATCCTACTTCTGGACAAGCACCTCGCATGGCGACAGCGGCGGCAGGCACGCTATCTACGTTGCCTTCGGACGGGCAATGGGCTATATGAACGGCCAGTGGATCGATGTTCATGGCGCAGGCGCACAGCGCAGCGACCCGAAGGTCGGTGACCCGGCAGACTATCCGACCGGTCACGGGCCGCAGGGCGATGACATCCGCATCTATAATTACGTGCGCTGTGTGAGCGGCGGCTCGGCGACAATCACTTCTGGCGGAAACGCTCCGGCAGGGAATGATCAGCTTCCTCCTGAGGGTGGACAGCAGCAGCCAAACGGTAATGGTCAACTGCCTTCCGGTGGCAATCAACAGCCCCCAACTGGGGCGGATCAACAACCTCCGAGTGGTGGTCAACGACCTCCAGGCGGCGGCCAGCAACCTCCGAATGGTGGTCAACTACCTCCGGGTGGCGGCGCACCACCCAATGGCTAGACGGACAAAGCAATCCACAACACGGGGCGGCCTGAGTGCCGCCTCTTTTGTTTCTTACTGTCGGTGACATACACTATAATGGTTTGTGCTGCGAGCACATCGGTTTACCTGCTCCTTCCTGATCCTTTCTTTAATCCTGTGAGGATTAGATGACGACAACAGAATTACTGAATCGCAAGAATCCGGGTAAAGCCCTGATTGTGTTTATTGCGTGTGTGGTGATCTTGATCGCTGCCGAGGTGGTCGCTTCCCTGACTCAGCGGGATTTTGGCCGGGTAGAGGTCAGCAATGTGACCTATCAGAACTACAACGGCATCCCGATCCGGGCCAAGCTGCTGCGCCCGGTTGATGCGGCGGCGGATAATCCCATGCCGGGGGTGGTTTATATCCACGGCTACCAGAATAACCGGGAGACAGGGGACGCTTACAGCCTGGAGATCGCGCGGCGCGGGTTTGTGGTGCTTAACATTGATGCGATTGGACGGGGGAATTCCGGGATTCCCGGTGATCCCGGTCAGCCGGACTTTGACGAGACGTACGGCGGCACCCAATCGATTGCTTATCTGCGGTCACTGCCCTATGTCGATCCGGATCGGGTAGGGATCGTGGGGCACAGTCTCGGTGCGGAGATGGCCTATCAGGTCGCGCTGAACGATCCGACCATCAACGCGTTGGTGATCACCGGATTTGCTTATGGCCTGGATGCTTCCGAAACTGAACCCAGGAACATGCTGATGATCATCGGGAAGTGGGATGAATTCCGCGATCGGATGACGGGCACGCGGGATATCGAAGCCGAGTGGATGAGCACCGAACGCACCAAGCAGGTATTCCCGGTTGATAACCCAGAATTCGAAGTGACCTATGGCGATCCCGAAAATGGAACCGCCCGGCGGGTATTTATCCCTCCGGTGACTCATGTCCAGGAATCCCACAATCATGCAGCCATTGCGGAAACGGTCGAATGGCTGAAGTTGTGCCTCCAGCCCCCAGCGAATTGGTGGGTCGATGCCGACCGGCAAGTCTGGCCGCTCAAGGAATATTCAACCCTGGTCGCGATGCTGGCCTGTTTCGCTTCGTTGATGCCACTGGCCCTGATGCTGCTGCGCACCGAGTTTTTTAGCTCGCTTAGAGGTCCGGTTGGAGGTGATTGCAGTGTCACACCGAAGACGTACCGGCGTGGGGTGATCATCAACGGCGTGTTGATGTGGCTGTATATCCCGTTGATCCTGGTGATCTTTGGGCTGCATATTTACGTCGTACCGATTGATGGCATCTTTCCGATGATGATCGTCAATGGGGTAGTCTGGTGGTTCCTGTGCGTGAATGTGATCGGCTTCTTTATCTTCCGGGGTTGGTTCAAGAAGCAGGCTCGCGAGAACGGCCTGACTCTGCTTGATCTGGGGATTTCGTTCGGCAAGGGTGGATTTTCGCTCGACCGGGAAAAAATCCTCAAGACGCTGCTGTTGGGCGTGATCCTGTTTGGCTTTGCCTACCTGATACAATATGTGTTGGAGCAAATTTTCATTGTCGATTTCCGGTTTATCTGGCCGTTTGCCAGTGACCTGACGCCATATCGCTGGTTGATGTTCTTACTCTACCTGCCCTTCATTCTGATCTGCTTCTTGCAAACGGGGGTGTTTATTCATGGGCAGCTCCGGCGAAGAGAGCGGGATAGCTGGGGAAAGACCTACCTGAACTGGTCAGCCTCCAACCTGTTCGCCTTGATCGTACCGCTAATCCTGTTCCTGATGGTGCAGTATGTCCCGCTGTTCACGACCGGGTTTATTCCCTTTGTCGGGCCGGGCGGGGTGTTTGTGGTGTTTATTCTGCTGCTGTTCCATGTGATCGTGGTATTGATCATCGCTACCTTGCTCTCGACCTGGTGTTACCAGATCACGGGGAATATATACCTGGGGGCGGTGGTCAATGCGTTGATCGTGGCGTGGATGTTCGCGTCGTCGCAGGTTATCGCACCGATTCCGTTATAAATACAACCACAGCAAGGAGACTCACATGCCCGATCAGACTTTCCGTGATAACGTGGTGATCATCACCGGTGCATCGAGTGGCATGGGCGCAGAGATGGCCCGGCAGCTTGCCGATCAGGGGGCGAAGCTGGCCCTGGCTGCCCGGAACAGCGAGAAATTAGAACAGGTTGCAGAGGAATGTCGCAAGCGCGGCGGCGAAGCGATCACCGTTCAGACCGATGTTGGCGAATCGGCGCAATGCGAGGAACTGATCAAACAGACGGTTGAAGCCTACGGGCGGATCGACACGCTGGTCAACAATGCGGGGATCAGCATGTGGGGACGCTTCGACGAGGTGCAAGACCTGGCTATCTTTGAGCGGATTATGCAGGTGAATTTCTTCGGCAGCCTGTATTGCACCTATTATGCCCTGCCTTATCTCAAAGAAACCAAGGGGCGGGTCGTGTTCATCAATAGTGCGGCTGGCAAAGGTGGTATCCCGGAGCGGAGTGGCTATGCTCCCAGCAAGCACGCGCTGACGGGTTTTGCCGACACTTTGCGGATCGAGCTGGCGGACGACGGCGTGACGATGACGTCGGTCTATCCGGGCTTTGTGGCAACCGGCATCCACGAGCGAAATGTGGGGCCAGATGGTAAGCCCTTCGGCAAAGATCACCGGGTGGATTACAGCGCTGTCACGACTACAGAGGATGCCGTTCGGGATATCATCAAGGCGATGGTGAAACGCAAGCGCGACGACCTGATGGCTTTCCGATTGAAGATCGGGCAGTGGCTCCGGCTGATCGCCCCCACCCTGACCGATAATATCGCCCGCCGTGCGATTGAAAAAGGGCGGTGATGCCGGTTAATCAGTCTGCCGGAACCGGTGGGAAAGCCAAAACCACCCGGCCAATCCAATCAGCAGGACGCCGGTTACCCAGCCGAGATAAGGAACTATCTTGAGAATGGGCCAGGCCGGGTTCTGGTAGGCAAGGTATGAATCCAGCGTTCCGACAAAGACAGTATCGGCAGTAAAAAAGAGGAAACCCGCCGATCGCTGCCCAACATATTCACAGTTACCAAGCTCCTGTGTCCACTGCTTGACCTGCCCGACAGCGACCACCGGGTCGCCATTGGTCAGGTAGTGGACTTCATCTCCGGCCTGTTGCTCAACCGGCCAGTTAAGTTCTGCATAATCTCCATCACTCAACGTGATCTCACTGCCATCAGATAGGGTGATCAGCAGCACGGGGGTATGACGCTCAGATGTACTGCGCATGTAGGCGACGTACGATCTCTCAATCGTCCGCATATAATTGCTGACATGACCTACCATCAGCGCCGGGGAGCCATCCGGGAGCGCCCGTATTTCAGCCAGAGTGTGGATCACGGGTAGGGATGGGGCCTGAAAGTAAGCGACTGTCCCTATCGCCAGCAGCCCAATTCCGACGACGGCACACGGGATCGCCCTTTTACGAACCGGCTGCCCCCCTCGGATTGCCAGCAGCAACCCGACAGCTATCAAAACAAGACACAGGATAATCAGCAGTATAGGCATAAACGTGTTATCAAACCCCCATCGTTCTACATAGTCTATCTTCATCGCCAGCTTGTACTGTATCCTATCCAGAGAGTATAGCCCAGTACCCCCAATACGATGAGTAAGGCTACCAAGCGGCTGAGGGTGGAAATAAGTTGTGAACGCTGCCAGGGTAAATCATGCCACCGGCCAGACATTTTGCCTGCCACCCGGTGGTCGATCAGGATTTGTTCCAGCCGCCGGGCGAGGGCCTGCGTTTTGTTGATGCTGCCCCAGCGTGCACCATGCAGTCGGAATGTACCAGGGTCGAATGTTGTGATAACGCCACGTACTTTGTGAAGCGTTTCCTGTACCGGCTCTGGAACTTTTTCTTCAACAGCGGTCATCATCGTATCAAGTTCGGCCTCTGTGATCGCTTTGCCCTGTTTATCTGTTTCGCGCTGCAAGTGCTGCCTGATGGCCTGTTGGAGCGGGCCGTAGATGGAATATTGTTTCTCTGGCAGGTGGGCCGTGTCCGGAACCTTGATCTGGATTACGGGTACTTTGATCAGGCGTGAAATCCCGGCAGCCAATACGGCTCCCAGCAAGATTGGTAACATCTCAACGAGCACTTCAAAGAAGGTATCTTCCAGGTTAAAACGGGATATCAGGTTAGTGAGCAGCAGCATAAGCAGTATCAAAATGGCGCTCTCGTAGATTCTGCTGTGGGGATTGGGGTGCATCTCAACAGAGAGTGTCTCGATCTGGTTTACCTGCCACTCCAGGGTTTCTTTTTTGCGCAGGCCATCCCGATATCGCAGGGTCAGGCGTCCGGCGATCGGATCGAGAAAAAGCCTGGCGCGCTGCCACTTTCGAACCCCGGAGGGTGGGACACGTTCGAGAAAAACAATTTCACCTTTGCCTACCGGCATGATCAATTCTCCGACATTACAGAACTATCGACATCATACATCGATTTCCTATGTAAATCAACTTTGCCTGACTGACAGGGCGTGCTAGAATCAGGCCCAGCCCAATAGAAAAAACAGAGGATGACGCTCATGCAGCCTGATCCATATGAAGATGATCCCACTCAACCCGGTCGGCCAAGCTGGGAGCAGGATACTTATCCGGCCCCGCCGGGCCCATTGACGCGCCCATCCCAACCGGTTTATTTCGACGAAGATCCTTACCAGCCACCTCAAGAAGAAGTTTTGCCGCCATCACAGCCACCTTCACCCCCGTCGAAAAAACGGCGGCGGCAGCGGCGAAGTTTTGGTGGGTGCTTGAAGACCTGGCTGGCAATCGCCGGGATGGTACTGGTGATTATCCTGGGGACAGGTTTCATCATCGGGTTGGTGGTCTACCAATCGCTGAAGGGTGAGTTGGAAGAGGACATGGTCCGGCTGCAATCGCTGGAGGGTGTCGAGGATTTCGAGTCCAGTTATATCTATGACCGGGACGGGAACCTGCTGTACGAGGTGTTTGGCGAAGGCCGCCGCACCGAGGTCCCCCTGGACGATATCCCGTTTTCGATGCGGTGGGCGATCATCGCGGTTGAAGATGACAGCTTCTACGATAACCCCGGCTTTGATCCGAAGTCGATCTCACGGGCGGCGCTGCAATGGTATAAGGAAAAGGAGATCGTCTCCGGGGCGAGCACGATCACCCAGCAGTTGATCAAGCAGATCGTGTTTGAGGTTGATGAGCGCACCGAGGTCACCTTACGGCGGAAACTGAAAGAAGCGGCGCTGGCCTGGGTAATGACTCAGCAGTTCAGCAAAGATGAAATCCTTGAGCTTTACCTGAACGAAGTCTATTTCGGGAACCTGGCTTATGGTGTCGAAGGGGCAGCTGATGTTTATTTCGACAAGCACGCTACCGAATTGACCTTTGCCGAAGCATCCTTCCTGGCTGGGTTGGTGCAGTCACCGGCAGGTTGGGACCCCTACACCAACTTTGATACGGCCAAAGCCCGCCAACGCCAGGTGCTGGACCTGATGGTGCAGCATGGCTATCTGACCGAAGCGGATGCTAATACACATTATGCAGCCTCTCCGACTTCGGTATCTGATCTTGCCAGCCCGGATGTGTCGTTGTTGGCACCACATTTTACCGTCGAGGTGCGGCGTCAATTGGCCCAACTGCCGGTTGAAAATCTGGATGCGCTGTTGCAAAAAGGCGGTTTGGAGATCCACACCACGCTGGATATGAATTATCAAGATCTGGCCGAAGAACTTGCCAGACAGCAGGTCAACGAGCTGCGAGACGAGTATAACCTGCATAATGCTGCATTGGTTGCTATCAATCCAAATAACGGCGAAGTACTCGCCATGCTGGGCAGCATTGATTACAACGATGAAAGCATCGATGGGAATGTCAACGTGATCCTGTCACCACAGCAGCCCGGCAGCACTATGAAGCCCTTTACCTATGCGTTAGCGCTTGAGCAAGGCTGGTCAGCGGCGGATATTGTCTGGGATGTGCCGATGGCCTACGACACCGGCATCGGGCAGGGGTATGACTACGAGCCAGTGAACTACGATGGACGATTTCATGGCCCGGTGCGGCTGCGCGATGCCCTGGCAAATTCCTATAACATCCCGGCGGTGACGCTGCTGCGCGAGGTCGGCGTGGGGAATCTGTTGGCGTTTACCAAGCGGCTGGGGATCGAAAGCCTGGGAGAAGACCCGGCACAATACGGCCTGTCGCTAACGCTGGGCGGGGGGGAACTCACGCCGATTGAGATGACCTCTGCCTTTGCCGCCTTCGCCAATGGTGGCAAGAAGGTTATGCCCTACGTGATTACCAAGATCGTCGATAGTGATGGCAATGTGGTTTATGATGCGGCTGCCGATCCGAATGTGGGGGTCGGGGAAGAGGTGCTCGATCCGCGAATTGCCTTTATCATCAGCAATATCTTATCCGACAATGATGCTCGTACCCCGGCAATGGGATCTGAGTCTCCGCTGCTGCTCGACTTCCCGGCGGGAGCCAAAACCGGCACGACCAACGATTTCCGGGATAACTGGACAATAGGCTTTACGCCGCACCTGGTTGTTGGTGTATGGGCTGGCAATACGGATAACTCGCCGATGGCAGAAGGAACCTCCGGGCTGACCGGAGCGGCTCCATTATGGCATGAATATATGACGGCGATCTATAACGATCCGGCGATGACCTCTCAGCTTGAAATGGCCGGACTGCCACCCCTGCGAAGCGATTTTGCCCCACCAGAAGGTGTCGAGGAGCGGGTGGTGTGTGTGATCAGCACCCTGCGCGATCCGCTGCCGGTTGCGGACGGTTGTCCCCGCACCCGGACAGAATGGTTCCGGGTGGGTGGTCTTGATACGGAAGCTCCTGCCACGCCAACCATTGAGCCGACACCGACCGCCACACCAATCCTTGATGAAGCGGGGAATGCACTTCCCCCTGCATCGCTTCAGCTTGAGAAGGGGTTGTGGATGATGGCGGTACTACCACTCAATGAGGAGCAGCAGACGGCCTACAACGAATCGATGACCCAGATTTTGGAGGCAATGCCGGAGGGCGTACCCCGCCCCAGCACCCCGAAATACTGCGAGGTTTTGCCGGAGCAGGTCGGTATGCCGGGGGTCAGTTTACAAATCTTCCTGGCTGCCCCACCTGATCCGGTCGATGCGATCCGGGCGCGGAACTGGGCACTGACAAATGAGCGCCCGATTGTGCCGGGTGTTCCCTGTACAGAAGACATGCTGGCGAGTGCCGGAGCTGCTGTTGGGTTTGACCCGGACACCGGCGCAACCTACGAGATCACATCGCCAAAGACCAATGAGGAAGTGTACGGGATATGGCCGATCATGGGTACGGCATCATTTGACCCGGCCCGGTTCCGGTTCTACAAGATCGAGATTATCCTGGTGGATGGCGCACCAAACGACTGGGTGACCATTGGAGATACACACTCCGAGAGTGTGTCGAACGGAGTGTTAGAATATCTCCATGCCGACGCGCTCCCACCCGGTACGTACAATATCCGGTTGGTGCTGGTGCAAACGGACGGTAATTTCCTGAATCCCTTTGTGGTGCCAATCCAGATTGTGCCGGAGCCGCCGACATCAACGCCGAGGGGATGAGAACTAAATCCAGTCCCTGCTGGCGGATTATCTGGGGGATCGCCGCTATCGCCGGTAGATCTATTTATTCTTAATCACAACATATGAGGTTATACGATGGCTTCTCTCGAAAAAGTTAACTATGGCGGTTGGCCGAACTGCTATCGGCTGTTCAATCAGAGTGTTGAGCTGATCATGACTACCGACGTTGGCCCGCGCGTTATCCGCTTTGGGTTCATCGGGGAGGATAACGAGTTTACCGAATTCCCTGATATGTTGGGGCGCACCGGTGACGAGGATTGGCTGGTATATGGCGGTCACCGGTTGTGGCATGCGCCGGAGGTTTTCCCCCGCACTTATTACGGCGATAATGGGCCGGTCGAACTGGATGAGCACGGGGATTTTGTCCGGTTGATCCAGCCCACCGAGCCGACAACCGGCATCCAGAAAGAAATGGATCTCACCCTGGCCGCCGATTCGGATCACGTGAAGGTAGTTCACCGGCTGCGGAACAACGGTTTATGGGCGGTAGAGCTCTCAATCTGGGCATTGTCGGTGATGGCCCCTGGTGGGACGGGTATCTTACCGCTGCCGCCGCGTGCCCCTCATGGGAACGAGAACCTGGCCCCTCTGAATTCCATGGCGCTCTGGTCGTATACCGATTTCGCCGATCCGCGCTGGACATGGGGAACTCGCTATATCTTGCTGCGCCAGGACGCGAATAGCACATCGGCGCAAAAAATCGGCCTGCTGGACACCGAAGGGTGGGCGGCTTATGCCCGTAACGGACACCTATTCATGAAGACCATCCCGCATGTTAAGGGCGCGATCTATCCCGACATGGGCTGCTCGGCGGAAGTGTTTACCAATGCCGATATGCTTGAAGTCGAGTCTCTGTCCCCACTTGGCAGTCTCGAACCCGGTGCCGTTGTCGAGCATGAGGAAAACTGGTTCCTGTTCAAGGATGTGCAGGTTCCCCAAAATGATGCCGATGTGGAGAAGCACGTCTTGCCAAAGGTGGAGGCCGCGCTGTCGCAGGTTGATTAAGCTGAAATGAAGATCGGCCTGATCGCGGATATTCACGCCGACCTTGAATCGCTGTACAAAGCGTTGAAGGTGCTGCATGGTAGGGGGGGCGAGCAGGTGCTATGTGCCGGTGACCTGGCCGAAAAAGGCCCGGACATCAACGCAGTGGTGACGATTATCCGCAAGCTGGATATCCCCTGTGTGCGTGGCAATCACGATCAGGCCGCGATCGGTAATTATCAGTGGTGGCTGGAAAATGGCAGCCGTAGCAACCCGGTGTGGCAATCCTATTATGCGTTAAGCGATCAGGTCATCACTTTTCTGGGAGAGCTGCCCCTCACCAGGCGTTTTGAACTCTCTGGGCGCTCGCTGCTGTTGGCGCATGGTACGCCCTGGAGCGAACACGTGTACCTGTATCACAATAACCCGCCGTTGGTGTATGAACGAATCTGGCAGGAAACTCAGGCGGATCTGGTGGTGGTCGGCCATACTCACATCCCAATGAGGGTACGCTACAAGAATATGTGGGTGGTCAATCCCGGATCGGTGGCGGGAAAACTGACGGAAGGAAGCCATACCTGCGGCCTGCTGACTCTGCCAGAGGGCAAATTTCAGGTGCTTGATATTTACACCGGTGACGAAATCGACGTGCCGGAAACCCTGATGCCATCATGAAGATCGGCCTGCTTTCCGATATCCACGGCGATCTGGATGGTTTACGAAAAGCGCTCAAGCTGCTCGATTCGTTCGGAGTCGAGCAGCTTGTTTGTGCCGGGGATATGGTCGAAAAGGGGCAGGCAGGCGACGAGGTGATCACCCTGATCCGAGAGCGGGGTATTCCGTGCGTCAAAGGTAATCACGAGTATATAGCCGTTCACAAGCAAGATGAGATGCACAAACGCGGATCGGCGGAAGGTCTGCGTCACCGCCCGCTCAGTGATGAAACTATCGCCTTCATCGAGTCGGCCCCGGAAAAGCGAATCTTTGAGTGGGCAGGAAAACGTATCCTGATGGCACACGGTACGCCCTGGAGCGATTTTGTCTTCCTCTACCCAACCAGCCGCCCCGCGACTTTTGAGCGGGTCGCACGGGAAACAAAGGCCGCTCAAGCTGAG
>JBNKDD010000042.1:0-29519 GCA_050288085.1 Anaerolineae bacterium | reverse complement strand
GCCAGAAGTATTGATATACAGGCCATCGCCATGCCCCTTGTTAACCACCTTGGTATCACCTGTTACCAGTTTGACCCCGGCCAGCTCACATCCATGAGCTACCGCCGCCGCGATCTCACCCAGAGTATCCATCGGCAGCCCCTCTTCCAGAATGAACCCGGCGCTCAAAAAAAGCGGCTTTGCCCCACTCATCGCCAGGTCATTGACCGTGCCGTTGACGGCCAGGTCACCGATGTTTCCACCGGGGAAAAAGAGAGGATTAACGACAAAGGTATCGGTGCTGAATGCCAACCGCACCGGTTGACCATCCTGTGATGAGAATTCAAGCGTGGTCGAATCACCCATCTGATCCAACAACTCGTTAGCAAACAACGGTGCAAAAAGATGCTGGATCAGGTCGTTCATCATCTTGCCACCACTGCCATGTCCCATCACGATGGTGGGATAGTTTTTCAGGGGAACAGGGCAAACCCACCCGCCTAGATTAAGATCGTCCGTCATGCAAACGCCTCGTTATCTTTGGTCATGGATTGGTAGCGGCCATATCGGTAATAAGCAGCACAGGCCCCTTCAGACGAAACCATCGTTGCACCAAGCGGCATTTGAGGTGTGCATTCTTTCCCAAAGGCTGGGCAGTCGGTCGGCTTCTTGAGTCCTTGCAGGATCATGCCACTGATGCACAATTCCGATTCCTCGGTCGTGATCGCCTGTACTTCGGGGAAGCGTAACTCCGCATCATACTGCCGGTACTCCTCCCGAAGCCGGTAACCGCTCATCGGGATTACGCCGATACCGCGCCAGGTGCGGTCACAGGCTTCAAATACCTGGTTGATAATCGCCTGGGCCGGTTGGTTACCCTCACGGCGTACCGAACGCGCATAGGCATTTTCCACCTCGGCGCGGCCTTCCTCAAGCTGCCTGACACACATCAGGACACCCCGCACCAGGTCAACCGGTTCAAAGGCAGTAACGACCATCGGTATTTTGTACTTCTCGGCAAGCGGTTCGTATTCCCAGTAACCCATCACCGTGCAAACGTGGCCCGGTGCAAGAAATCCATTAACCCTCACATCGGGCGATTCGAGTAAAGCCGCCATGATCGGGGGTACGGTCACATGGGAAACGAGCATCGCAAAATTGTCGATCCCCTGCGCTTTGGCCTGGGCCACCACCATTGCGTTCGGAGGAGCGGTGGTTTCAAACCCCACGCCGAAAAACACAACTGTTTTATCAGGATTGTCCACCGCGATTTTGAGGGAATCGAGCGGAGAATAAACAATCCGAACGTCACCGCCAGCTGCCTTAACGCTGAACAGATCACGCCCGGAACCGGGCACGCGAAGCATATCCCCATAAGAGGTCAGGATCACGTCAGGGCGAGAAGCCAATGCAATCGCCTTGTCGATCAATTCAAGCGGGGTCACACACACCGGGCAGCCCGGCCCGTGCACCAATTCAATCTCGGCAGGCAGCAGTTGGTCTAAGCCACTTTTCAGGATGGAATGGGTCTGTCCCCCACAGACTTCCATCAAAGTCCAGGGGCGGGTAACAATCTGCTCGATCTCAGCTAATAATTTGCGTGTGGTTTCCTCGTGACGATATTCGTCCAGATACTTCACGATTTCCCCTTCATATCAACTTTGTAAGCAGCCACGCGTTCTTTTAACCAGTCCCCCCAGGCGGCAACCCCCTCCCCAGTCATACAGGAGATCGGGAAAGTAACCACACCAGGATTCAGAATTTCGACGCCCTGCCTGAAGTAATCCATATCGAAGGGGATATAGGGCAGCAAATCGATCTTGTTGATAATCAATGCATCGACACCCCGGTACATAGGGGGATATTTATAGGGCTTATCATCACCCTCTGGGATGCTGGCGATCAATACGTTGAGATGTGTCCCCAGTTGGAAACTGGCCGGGCAAATCAGGTTGCCGACGTTCTCCACAATCAACAGGTCAATCTCATTGAGCGGGACCTGGGGTAGAGCCTGATGCAGCATCACCGCGTCGAGGTGGCAGTTCCCGCCGGTGTTGATCTGCACGGCAGGGATTCCGGCAGCGCGGGCTTTATCAGCATCAATGGTGGTATCGATGTCACCATCGACCATCCCTAATCTAAGCTGGCCCTCAAGCGCTTTGGAGGTCTGGATCAGGGTGCTGGTTTTACCGGCACCGGGCGAGGCCATCACGTTAATCCCATAAACACCGGCTTCGTCCAGCACGGCGCGATTCTGGTTTGCCAACCGGTCATTGGCAGATAGGATTTGTTCAACAACCGGCACACGTTCCTGGGTCATTGCAGTTTCTCCTGATCTTCGAACCGCCCGGCTAACTCCGGCAGTTCATCGGCGAGCATTTCCATCTCCGCCAGCAACTTGAGTGTTTCGTGAGCTTCCTGCTCGTCAAGCTGGCTGATGGCAAACCCTACGTGGATGATCACGTAATCGCCAATCCCGGCCTCAGGTACATAGGCCAGGCAAACTTCCTTCACTACGCCACCAAAATCAACCTTACCCATTGGCAGAGTCTGGCTGTTATCAATCTCAATAATCTTGCCGGGAATACCCAGACACATATTCAGAACTCCTGTGAACTACTTCTCGATCTCGATAGCTTCCATGGTAAATTCTTCGCCTGCAATTACCTTGACATTAAAGCCCTGGCAATTGGGACAAACCAGGTCACCTGGTTCAGGCTGGTACTCTATATCGCAGTCCAGGCATAACATTTTGGCAGGGATGCGCTTGAAATGCAATTGCGAACCCTCTGCAATAGTTCCCTTGCCGATGATCTCCCAGTAAAACTGGACCGAGTCATCGACAATCGAAGACAGATCACCAATGACAATAAACAGGTCGGTGATCTTGGTCGCACCGGCCTGTTCAGCATAGCGCAAGGCAATATCTAAAATACTCTGGGTGACAGACAATTCGTGCAAAGCTTCGCCTTACCTGAATTGGGCCATTCATTTCATATTTGATGTCTGGCCCAACTTAGACAACAAGTCCTTTGGTTAACATCTCAATCTGTGATCGGGTCTGAGGATTGTTCACAAATTCAAGAAAGCGAGTCTGTACGGCTGAAGAGGGTCGACCTGGACAGCGGACAAACTCAATAGGGCTCAGAAGCTCCATCCCCTCAACCCGAACCGTTGCTAAACGTCCCAACGCCACACGAGGCGTGGCCGCAGCCAACGACACAAAAGAGACCCCCATACCATATTCTACCGCCATAGCCTGGGCTTCGGCACTTCCAATTTCCATAACAATCTGGATTTTGGACATATCCAGGCCATGTTGTGCAAGAGCTTCCGCCACGATCTTACGGCAGGCCGATTCAGGCTCGCGGCAAATGAACTGCTCCGTAAACAGTTCATCCGGCCTGATCGAGTCTCGGCGTGCCCAGGGATGAGACACCGGGACGATCAACGACAGGTGATCGGTGAAGAAATCAAGATATTCCACCTCATATTCGGTTAGCCGGAGGCTGGTATCGGCCAGGTCGTAATTACCTGAACATACTCCCTCCAGCGCAGTCCGGCGGCTGACGACCATGATCGAAATCCGCACATCAGGATAAGAACGTTTGAACCGGGCGAGGAGATGGGGAAGAATATACTTCCCGGCAGCCGTACTGCATCCGATCACCAGGTCGCCGATTACCTTACCCTGGGTGGCTCTCACGGCTTCCTCAGCATTGATTGCAACCTGGATAACCTGTTGAGCCAGGGGGATCAATGCCTGACCGGCCCGTGTCAATTGGATATGACGTCCACTTCGTTCAAAGAGACTCACCTGGAGATACTCTTCCAGCGAACGAATTTGCATACTCACCGCCGGTTGGGTGATGTTTAACACCTGGGCGGCCTCGGTAAAATTCTCCGTCCTGGCTGCTTCCAGAAATACTTTAAGGCCATGAATGTCAAGCACAACTCATCCCTCGTGATTTAATTTGGCTCAGGGGTAGAAATACCACAATTTCAGGGTTTCGGGCTGCACCCAACAAATCCATCTCATGCTTTCTACAATAAGCCTTGATCTTAATAATTCCACCCATTATTGACAATGTTCACTGTTATCTATAGTGAAATTTGTCACTTATTGTTGTGCCTTTTGACCTTTAAGTGGTTCATTTTTATCATTCGAAAGGCAGCAATACGATCTCGGCCCCAAAATCGCCGGATTCCGCCAGGACTACCACCTCTGTTCCCACCTCATGATAAGGTCGCTTGACAACCCCTAAACCGATCCAATCAAGACGCGGCGACCGGGCAACCGATGTAACCACTCCTGCCCGCTTTCCATCCACCTGAAGGGCATCCCCAACAGCAACTTGCCCGCCGAGGCGCAGCCCCACTAACTGCTGGGTAACTTTATCGTAGGTCACCTGGCGGGCGATTACCTCCTGACCCGTATAGCAGCCTTTTGAATCGGAGATAGCATGCTTCAGATTCATTTCTAGCGGCGTATAATCCTCGGTCAGTTCGGTTCGCGGGCCGGGTATTCCGGCTTCAATGCGCAGAACGTCATACACATCCGGTGTGATCGAGGGGATATTTGCCGCTTCCAGAGATTCGGTAACTGTGTCACCGTCAGCCGCATCAACAAGCAGCCGGAAACTATCCTCGGATAGACCCTGTTGACCAATAACACGCCCCCCTACCCCGGCAAGCTCGCCGGTTACCACTTCCCCTCGCGATGGAACCAATGACAATCCAAGCTCTGATAGCAATTGAGAAGCACCGGGACCCTCAAGACTGAACTGAGCATATTCAGCCGAAGAATCCGTAACCGTCACATTATCCATGAAGAAGATACGGCCTTGCAGGAATTGGGCAGTAGCCTCAGCCCGACCGGGAAGGGTTATCAGGCCAATCCATTCCTCATCGGCTACCATCAACCAGACATCAAGAATCCGGGCGCGGGGCGAAGTCAAGACGCTGACCATCGTGCCACCGGTCGAAAGGCGTTTGGCATCATTCGTCATCTGACGTTGGAGAAAGTCGAATCGATCCGGGCCGGTGACCTGCAAATACCCCGCCGCTGGATGCCGATAATAAGTCACTCCGGCGCGAACAGCCTCATACCCACTCAAACCAGGAGCCATATCCCCTCAAAATCAACTCGTTGGACAATCCACGACCTGATTATATCGCCCAGCAGCAGTCAGGTCATAAATAGCAGCATCGACAATCTGGTCACACTCCCCAGGACACAGCCAGGCTGATCAGCATCACTACAAACAACAAGGCGGTAAGCAGCAGTCCAACACGTGTGTAGTCTTTGGTCGTATACCCTCCTGGTCCCATCACCAGCACATTACTGGGATGCCCAAAGGGCGTGAGGAATGCCGTAGAGCAGGCAACAGCGACAGCAATTGAAATGGCTCTTGGATCGGTTTGGAGGCTCTGTGCCGCCGCAATCGCAATCGGCGCAAGGACGACCGCCGTCGTTTGCCCGCCGATGACCTGAGTGAACAACATAGTTACCAGAAACATTCCCCCCGCCAGAGCAAGCGGCCCCCAGTGTCCCATCAGATTAACCAGGAGATCGCCAATCAGGCTGGCGGTACCGGCACTGCTCATCGCCACCCCCAGCGGCAGCATACCGGCGATAAGGAAGATGGCTTGCCACTCAATAGCATGATAGGCTTCATCCATGCTCAGACAGCCGGATAGGATCATAAAGACAGCAGCGGTAAAGGTAGCCTCTGCGATAGGAAGAATATTGAGCGCGGACAGCGTCACAGCAGCAGCCGTCAATCCCACCGCCAACCACGCCCTGGGGTTTGGCGGAATCTCGTCAGCACTTTCCTTAAAGACGATCAGGCTGGGCTCATCTCGGAGCAGATCGATCCGGTCATAGCTTCCCTGCAACAATAGGGCATCACCAAACCGCAGGGGCATGGTTCCCAGCCCTTCACGGTAAGTCTTTCCCTCTCGCCAGAGAGCGATGACCGAAAGATTGAACTTCTCGCGGAATCTCAGGTCGGTCAGTTTTTTGCCCGCAAAAGGAGAACGTGGAGCCAATACAGCCTCAACCAGGCCGATCTCACCGGAGATAAATTTACCGTGCCAGTCGGGGCCTTTCGTCCGAACCAGTCCGTAATCTATCTCATCTTGATCCTGGAGCGTGCCGGTGAAGCTCACCACATCCCCTTCCAGCACCCGGTCTTGAGGAGAAGGAGCCAGAACGTGTTTCCCCCCTCGGGTTATCCCCACGACACTGATGCCTAGTTGGCTGGCCCAGGCACCTTCAGACAGCGTCCTCCCGGCCAGCCAGGAATCCGGCTTAACGTAAACACTCGAAACAGACTGCGGCAGTCCGTACATTTCCGAGAGCCGCATCTTGCGCTGACCGTTATTCTTCTCTCCGCCTAAAGAATGCGCAGGCAGCATCTTGCGGCCCACCACCGCCATAAAGATCACCCCGGCCACGGCCATAGGCAAACCCACCGGGGCAAAGTCAAAAATACCAAAGGGTTTGTAACCCTGATCAACCAGGGCAGAACTCACCAGGATATTGGCCGTTGTGAAGATGGTTGCCATGCCACCCAGCAAAGAACCGAAAGAAAGCGGCATCAGTAGTTTAGACAGCTTCAGATTGGTCTGGCGGGCTAATCCGACCACTAGCGGCAGCAATACTGCCGTTGATGCGATGGTGTTCATGACCAACGATAGGGCAGCAGCAGCCGCCATGATGACCGCCACCGCCCGGACTTCGCTGGTTCCGGCTATCCGCGCTAGATGTTTACCAAGCACCTGGGTGGCCCCGGTTCGCTCTAACCCGGCAGTGATGATAAACAGCGCCATAATGGTAATGACAGCAGAGCGGCTGAACCCCGAAAACAAGTCAACCGGGCTGACAAGTCCAGTCAAGCCAAGGACTATCAGGGTAAGTAAGGCTATCAGATCGGAACGGATCCGGTCGGTGATCAGGAGTATGGTGACAATACCAATAATTGTCAGGAGTAAAAGACTCTGAGGGGTCACAAAAAATCAGACCTTAAACGATTAAAACATCTCTGCCGGGCAGGCACAATGCTTGCAACGTAACCTTGCATCCTATTTATAACACGTTTCAAGCTGGCATCCAGCATTACGAGGCCAATGTATATTAACTGTAATGACCGGCTCTTTCAGATATATCGAAGCCACCTGCCCATACAAACAGAATACCCGTGAGGACATAAACTTCACGGGCAGGATACGCCCCCGACAGGATTCGAACCTGTAGCCTACAGTTTAGAAGACTGTTGCTCTATCCTTTGAGCTACGGGGGCAAAATTCTATTTTGTCAACCGCATTCTAGCCGAGGAAAAACAATCCGTCAAGGAAAAAGCAAACCGCCGACCGCAATTAGTGATCGGACGGCGGTGCTTCAGGGGGTGAAGCCAGAGACAATCTCAGTATATACCGGGCACTTGAGCCAGAGAAGCGGGAATTCGCCTATCCTGGTGCGAGCCATTTGGCTTATCCCTGCAAAGCCTGTACCACACGCTCAAGCCGGGCACGGGCCTCAACCGCCACTTCATTCAATGCTTCGTTTTCAGAAAGGGGAGGCATCCCCATCATAACAGCCGGGTTCATGATCGTTACCAACGCGCCTTCAGGATGCTCCTCGACCGTCACATTGCAGGGCAGCATCACGCCAACCAGCGAATCGGCCTGCAAAGCCCGGTGAGCAAGCGGCGGATTGCACGCACCGAGAATCACATATGGGCGGAAATCCTCATCCAGCTTTTCCTTGAGAGTAGCCTTGACATCGATCTGGGTCAGGACACCAAAGCCCTCTTGTTTGAGTGCATCACGCACACGATCAATTGCATCATTATAGGCAATCGGGAGTACAGCTTGAAAAGCGAGAGATTGATCAGTCACCGGCGGATCCTGGATTATGTATCGTTACAGGGGCGGATACCCTTATATACGGTACGCCCGGCAAGCGTTCGTAAGATCATATCTGCCGATCTCCCCGTCCAATCAGACAGTTCAATCGGCGTCATGGGGCGATTACCAAAGGCTAACAATGTGCGAAAAACAGCATCAATTAACGAGGTGCGTTCGGTGATAAAGTCAGGATGCCGTCCACATACCTCCCGGAAAGTATAGGTAAGCAGATCAACTCGCCAGATCTGGCCGGTAACCGGATCGATCCAATCCAACTCGGCGTTGGAATCGACCTCGGTCCCAAGGTCTTGCCCATACTCCTTGCAGATTTGCTGCATGTGAACGCGCAAATCCTGACCGGATTCCTCCCACCAATTGTAATCAATACAAAACCGGGTTTTTAATGTTGGTCGCCGCATCGAACCAGCCGGGGGGGACGGTCTTGACATGGACAAAAGTCTCTCTCCTGAATTATGACTGACGGTTAAGCTTCTTTAAGATGCCAGTACGGGCCACCAACATGCTCGAACTGTGGAGAGGTCACCAGCGCCGCAAAAATTGGCCCAGGAGGGCATCGTCGGAGAACGTTGACGACACTGTAAAGTGTCTTGACATGAACGTGTCCCTGGGGAGTTAGCGGAGCCAATTTCCGGAACAGATCAACCATCAGGTTTTCCAATGGTGTTTCACGCCGGGTATGAAGCTGCCAGACCGTATCCACCGCTTCAGGGTCAAGCACATCAATGATCATTAAGTCATCAAATTCAGTGCCTACCGGGCGGCGAAGATTATCAAACTTGAGGTTCTCACCATCCACCAGAGCTGTCAACACCCACTCGACACGGGGGCGATGCCGACCATAGGTCAGCGCTACCCGACCAGGGTCTTCCGTACGCTTGATAGTCAGGTAAGTCCCGACTGGAATAGCATGCCGTTCCAACCATTCAGCAAGCCCATAAACATAGCCTGCTTTTCGCACCACCCAGGCAGGAAACTCCTCACCCGTCTCATCATCAATGAGCGTAAAACGAATTCGCGGTGCTTCATAAGCCGTTGGGAAAAGCGACCGCAGTTGAGGTGAGAGCGGTAAAGTACCGGCCCGATGATGCGGGTAAGTCAGAGTCAGCGTGATCGAATCTGGATAATGCCCTCGCGGGACAGGAATATCTGAGTGCTCGTCACCAATCTCCTCTTCAATCTCGCGCAGCTCAGGCGTGAGCACATCGGGATTGTAAGGGACAGGTGTATAGGTCAGGCGGCGAGGCGTATTCAGAACTTCAGGGGGCTCAAGGCGAGTCAGGAACCATAATATCTGTCCTGCTGCGCCGACCTCATCAAACCGGTCATCCTCTTGAAGTCCAAAATTCATAGAGAATTCAACCAGCCGGGGATTATCATCATCCAGCAAGCCGATCTGCTCAATGAGCTCGTTGGTGGTCATAGGACCGCCGCCACTTAAATCCAAAATAGCCTCAGCCAGATTGAGGTGGCCGACGTTGATATCAACCAGCAAAGAGCGGGGGAACCAGCGTCCGGCCAACCGGACAAGGTCATCGTGTTGCAGCAAATTCTCTTCCAGAGTCAGAGCAACTTCTCCCCCATACTCAATGAAGAGTTCTTCTGGCGTCTTCAGTTGAGTCTCATCCTCAACAATGTCGGGCTCTTGATCATTGAGGACATGATTAACGGTTAAGCCGCTGGCGAACTCTGCCGTTTCCCCGTCTTCGAATTCAACGGATATAACCTGATACTCGCCATAATCCGGGTTTTCGCCTGCCCGGATATCAGTGATAATACCGGTCACAGAATCCATCGCCGGGAAAACAAGCTGCTCCCCAACCTGATACTGATCGGCTGGGCGATAGACGATACCAGTTGGGCTTTTCTTCTTGGGTTGAGCCTCATCCTGCTGAACACGATGCCGAACCAGGACAAGTGCCATCTCGTCCAGAGATAAGGGGGTTTCACGTTCCAGCAAGACTTGATATAAGTAGTCTATATCATCTGGTTCCATTTGGAAGGTATCAACCCAGTATTCTGGTGTCTGGGTTTTTTGTTTTACCACCCCGAACGGCCTCCATTTTGCCACATGATATATACTGGGGATTGAATTAGTATGAGGTCTATTTTCACGCGCGTGATTATACCGGGTTGTGCAACCAGGCGCAATTTCAAATTCAAGCTAAACCGAAAATAATATCCAAAGGCCGGTTGAACGACCCGTTAATCTTGGCGGAGAAAACACATTACCACTTGATAAATATTCTCTTGCGTTGTGGGTCAGCAAGGGCTACACTTGGGTAATTGCCATCCCATTTTCTGTAACCAACTTATGTGGATTTTTGAGTCTTTCCTTGCGAGATTTCTGTAATGACTAAGGTGCGTGTAACGGTTCCGGCCACCACATCGAATCTCGGACCGGGTTTAAACAGCATGGCGCTGGCACTCGGCTTATATAATGTGGTGGAGCTGAGCGAAATCGAATATGGGCTAGAATTTGACCTGCACGGAGAAGGCGGAGACAGTCTACCTGACACTCCCAACAATATGGTTGTCCGTGCAGCTATTGAAGTTTTCCGGCGGGCTGGGCTGGTACCGAGCGGACTTCGGGTGCGCCTTGAAAACAATATCCCACCGGGGAGCGGTTTAGGCAGCAGTGCAGCAGCCCTGCTTGGGGGAGTTGTAGCGGCCAATGTGCTGCTTGGTAGCCCCTTAGATCGTGATGAGATGCTGCGAATCGCTATCGACATGGACGGACGTCCCAATGCAGCAACGGCAGCGCTTCACGGCGGGCTGGTTATCAGCAGCTATGATACAGATGAATTAGTCTATGCAACTGTGCCGGTCGTCCCGATGTACGTGATCGTCGTCCTGCCATTAGAAGGTGAACGGCCCCGCCCTGACGCCTTTCCACAGTCTGTGAGCCTATCGGATACGATTTTCAGTATCGGGCGGGCCAATCTGGTAATGCGTGCGCTCAGTACCGGGAACTACGGTTTGCTGCGCCAGGCCATGCAAGATCGCCTACATGAGCCGATCTGCCAGCAGTGTATTCCAGGCTATCAGCAGGTCGTTGAAATTGCACAGCGTTATGGTGCTGCATCCGTGTCCGTGAGCGGCTTAGGCCCTGCTCTGGTCGCCTTCTCTGAACAGGGACACGAAGAGATCGCCCACCAAATGGCACGGGTATTTGAGCGGGTGACGGGATCATTTGCCCGCACCTGGATACTACCCCTTGACACCCAGGGGATCAGCATCAGCGAAATGGCAGCCAGCATGTCATTCGATAGACAGCGGCGGCCCGTACCTGCCAGTGATCTGGCTGCACCGGTCCCCATCAAATCATCGCCTGAGAATGGGCCAGGGACACCGCTGAAGGTTGCCCAGCAAGCCATCAAACCTGAAGAAAAATCGGAGCAGAAACTTAATGGTGCAAAGGAATCTGCACCCGCCAACGGCAAAATCCAGGCAGGCACATGACAAAACCCGATAACTTAACCGGTAAACGAATCCTGGTTACAGGAGCAACAGGATTCATCGGGGGACATCTAGCCCGGCGTTTACATCAGGAAGGGGCACATGTCCTCGCACTGGAACGTACTCCCGGTAAAGGTGACAGCCTGCGTAAACTGGGCATCGAAGTCGTCCAGGGCGATATTATCGACCACGTCCGCATGGAATCGATCATCAACGATAATGTGCAAATCGTCATGCACATCGCCGCCTGGTTGAACCCCAACAAAAATCCTGACAACGCCTCAGTAGTCAACGTTGAAGCAACCCGCCGATTGGCCGAGATCAGCGCAGCAGCAAATATCGAACGCTTCGTTTATACCAGCAGCGTTGCTGTATACGGTCTGCATGGCGATAGAGATGTTGACGAAGGAGCCGAACTCAAACCCTATGGCGACACTTATGGCGACACGAAAATCCAATCCGAAGAAATGCTCCACCAGGTAGCCCGGCAAACCGGCTTAGACTATGCCATTGTTAGACCGGGGATGGTATACGGACCGGGGTCACCAGGTTGGACAATTCGGATGGCAGACATGGCCCGGCGCGGCGTTTTCCCCATGGTTAATCATGGCCGGGGGACGGCCCCAGTCATATACATTGACGATCTGGTTGAATTGTTAGTGTTATGCGCCACACATCCCAACGCTGTCGGCAGGGTATTTAATGGGGTAGGAGATGGACCGATTACCCTGGCAGAGTTTTTCTCCGGCTATATGGCAATGATCCCAACCCGTAGAGCACTCTATATGCCAGGCTGGTTAGCCCGTATTCTCCTTACAGTGGCTAACCCTTTCACATGGCGCAACTTAAAATACCTCTACAATCAATTTGTTGGCACTGGTTGGACAAGCAACCAACAGGCCAAGCAGTTATTAGGATGGCAGCCCAGAGTCACGCTTGAGGAAGGCTTAAAATGCAGCGAACTGTGGCTGCGTGACGAAGGGCTGATCTAATGCCCGGTTGGCTGATCTGGGCATTGACCGTTGGAGCCGCAGCCATCCTGGGGCTGCTGTTCTACTGGCAGATCATTCTCGCAGAGGGTGTTTATCTCGGCCAGGGGATGGTCACCTGGCTGTACGATATCACGGCCAACCGCTACGACCGGATCAAACAGTTTGACCGGGAAGCAGAAACCTACTTTCTGGGTCGCCCGCTAGCGATGGTTCTGCAAGAAAACCCCACTTCACTTGTACTGGATATTGCTGTCGGCACGGCCCGGCTTCCTTTAACACTTTTCGAACAGCCCACTTTTAAAGGGAAAGTGATCGGCATTGACGATTCGCGGAAAATGCTGGCAGTCGCAGCCAGTAAATCACAGCCATTTGCGGATCGGCTCACCCTGCTGTGGCACGATGCCAGCCGCCTCCCTTTTCCTGATGAAAGCTTTGATGCCGTGACCTGCCTTGAAATGTTAGAATTTACCCCCGATCCAGAGGCACAGTTAGCCGAAGCGGTCCGGGTGCTGATACCGGGAGGCTTCCTGCTCACGACGCGGCGCGCAGGAAATCAGGCCAATTTTATGCCTGGAAAAACGCACAGCCCCGAAGAATTTACCGATGTTCTCAGTGCCCTTAATATAATCAACATCCAGATCGAACGATGGCAGGTTGATTACGATCTGGTCTGGGGATGGAAAGCGGGCTACCAACCCAAAGGCAGCATCATGGCAGCAAACGAGATATTGCAGTGCCCCCATTGTCTACAGGCTCCACTGATCGAACGCAACAGCGCCTTACACTGTGGCCATTGTAACGCCCGATACTCTATCCGTTCGGGTGTAGTTGAACTGGTCAAGAATAACTACAGATAGTTTACGTCCTCAATTTCAGCATTTCTCTCTACAGTACTATAGTATGGGGTTTGTGGATTGTGCTACAATAACGTGGCAGGCAGGACAAAGGAGTTATTCTGTGTTTATGTTAAAGATTATCCGGCGTCTAACCGTAGTTGGTGCAATCATTGTTGTGCTAAGTTACATGTTAAAGTGGGTTGAGGTGCAGACAGCCCTCGCCGCCACCAGCATACGTCCAATTTCTATTCTGATTCTGGGCATAACATTATTAATCCTATCGTTCTTTCCCACCAAGGGGCAATGGCGTGGCGCATCAAAAGTGATGTTGGTTGCGGGTTCACTGGCTGCGTTAGTCGTTACCCTCTGGGCACTGACCGAGGCAATCCTTCAAAACTCGCTCCTGCCATATAACCAATTAGGGCCTGGGCCAGTAATCGCGGTGATAGGAACGGTAATGTTCATTATCGGCTCTGTTGGACATTTACAGAAAACAACGGGTGAGGGCATGGAAAATCACGGAGAGCCTTCATACCGGGTGGTCGGATTAGAAGATCATCAGTCAGAGTACGAATCCCAGGATATCAATGGGATGTCTGGGAATTTTGTCGAAGGAGAAGGATAATAGCGCGGTAGGACATTGTTGACACTATTACCTAGAAAGGCATTTCATGCGCGACATTTTGGTCGCGCTGGATCTTGAGACAACGGGTCTTGATCCGGCAATTGATCGTATTATCGAGGTAGGGGCTGTCAAGTTTCAGGGTGACCGGATTTTGGAGGAATTCCAGACTTTGGTTGATCCTGGCCGGTCAGTCCCTTCTCACATCACCCATCTCACAGGACTGCGGGACAAAGATTTTATCCATGCACCAATCTGGTCAGAGGTACTGCCCCAGGTCAAGTATTTTGTCGGCGATGCACCGGTCGTTGGACATAATATCCGCTTTGATATTGAGTTTTTACGCCAAAATGGGATCCCTCTTGACAACCCTCTGATCGACACCTTTGTACTTGCATCAGTTACGCACCCCTCCCTACCCCGTTATAGCTTATCCAGCCTGGTTTCTCTGTTCGATCTGGAAGCTGAAGATGCTCACCGGGCTCTGAACGATTCCTTTATGACGGCAGGACTTTACCAGCGGTTATGGGAAAAGGCATTTGAACTGCCGATCAATACCCTGTCTGAGATCGTCGAAGCTGGCAAAAATATCCCCTGGGATGGGCGGATGTTTTTTGCGGCTGTCCTACGTGAGCGTATGGCCGAGGCCAAAGCAGAACCAGCCGACGACGATCTCGATATAACATATCTGTTTCCACCACACCGTGATGAGAATGGATTCGGGAAGGCTCTCAACGCACTTGCAGCCAGCAGCCCGGAGCTTATTGATGCCGATCAGTTGGCGGCAGAGATCGAACCGGATGGCCTTTTCGATCAGGCCCTACCCAATTATGAATATCGTCCGCAGCAAGTCGCTATGCTGCGATCCGTCGCCAACGCATTTAACGAGGGACAGCATTTACTGTTAGAGGCCCCAACCGGCGTTGGGAAATCCCTGGCTTATCTGCTTCCGGCAATTAACTTTGCCCAGAGCAACAAAGTCCGGGTGGTAATCAGCACCCATACCATCAACTTGCAGGAACAGTTGATCAATAAAGATATACCGCTTCTGAGAGAGGTGTCGGAGACACCGTTCCGGGCAACGGTTCTGAAGGGACGCAGCCACTATCTTTGCCCAAGCCGTTTCGCGATGCTCCGCCGCCGGGGACCAAACTCGCCGGAAGAGATGTTGATGTTGGCCCGCCTCCTGGTCTGGTTAACAACCGGCACAGAGGATGAGCGGCAGGCCATCACCCTGCGTGGAGCTGCTGAAGCAGGCATTTGGAGACGGTTAAGTGCCGAAGGCGACGGCTGTACCTTAGGTCGATGCGCTGACGAGATGGGAGGACAGTGCCCATTTTATAAAGCACGCCGGGCTGCCGAATCGGCTCATATCGTGATCGTCAATCATTCCTTGCTCTTAGCGGACGTTGTAGCCGAGAATCGGGTGCTGCCGGAATACAACTACCTCATCATTGACGAGGGACATCACCTCGAAGCGGCTATCACTAACAGCATGAGCTTCCGCGCCGACGCGTTCACAATCCGCCGTCAGCTTGCCGACCTGGGCACCAGTCGCAGAGGTCTACTGGCTGATCTGCTGCACCAGACCCGTTCCAATATCCCTTCAGGCTATTACAGCACGCTTGAGGAATACGTCGGGATGGTCGAGCATGTTGCCCGGCATATGGCCCAGCATTCCGACCAGTTCTTTGAGGTTCTGCAAAATTATCTGAAAGAGCAGGTTAACATCCCGCGCAATGAATACACACAGCGCATTCGGATTGTAGACAACTTGCGCGCACAACCAGGTTGGGTGAACGTAGAATCAAACTGGGAACGGCTGAGCGAATTTACGTCGGGGATTGCCCAGGCCATGAACGAGCTGGTCGGTGGGCTGCAAAACCTCTCAGATTACGATATCGATGGATACAGCGATCTCCTGTTTGGCGTCCAGTCCATGGCTCGTTACCTGAATGAAATTCATCTGCAATTTGATCACTTTGTACGCAAACCAGATGGCAATTATATCTACTGGGTAGAATTCCAACCGGGCAGCGATTTTATCTCTTTGCATGCTGCCCCCCTGAGGGTCGGGCAGTTAGTCCAAGAACATCTATGGCAAAAGAAGGATACGATTGTTCTTGCCAGCGCCACCCTTCAAACAGATGGCTCGTTTTCCCACATCCGGGATCGATTGGATGCAGAGGGTGTTTCTGAAGTCGCCATCGACAGCCCATTTGATTATGAATCAAATACGCTGCTTTACCTCGTCAATGATATCCCTGAACCGGCTGACCGGGCAGCTTACCAGACTGCCGTCGAGCAGGGTATTCTCAACCTTTGCCGGGCGACTAAGGGACGGGCGCTGATCTTATTTACCAGCTACGCCCAACTTCGCCAGACTTCCAGCGCTATCGGTGATGAGCTTGCTAAAGATGGCATCCTGCTTTTTGATCAGAGTGGCGGTGGCAGCCAGGCTCAACTGCTTGACGGGTTTATCGAATCCGAGCGGGCGGTGCTGATGGGAACCCGCACATTCTGGGAAGGCGTTGATATACCGGGCGCTGATCTGAGTGTGTTGGTTATCGTCCGGCTTCCGTTCAGCGTCCCGACTGATCCCCTGTTTGCAGCACGCAGTGAACAGTTCTCAAATTCATTCTATGAATATGCACTGCCAGAGGCCATCCTGCGCTTTCGGCAGGGATTTGGCCGCCTGATCCGGCGCAAGGATGATCGGGGCATTGTGGCAATCTTCGACAAGCGGGTTATCAGTAAAAGCTACGGGAATTTGTTCCTTGAGGCTCTGCCCCAATGTACACTCCATCGGGGCCGTCTGGCCGACTTACCGGGGATGGCAATGGATTGGTTATCGGATAGCTGACTTGCGCGACTTTTTTAGACGGGTACAATCTTAACCAAAGATTGGTTTATTCCTGTTCTATAAGTTGATTAAAATATTATGAGCGAAGAGCACCACCCAACCATTGTCTGTATAGAAGACGAGCCCGCAATGATCGAGCTCGTGAAGCTGATCCTGAAAAATCGAGGCTTTGAGGTCATGGGAGCCAGCGGCGGGCAAGAAGGTCTTAATCTAATTGCCAATGTCAAGCCCGATCTTGTTCTGCTCGACTTGATGATGCCGGATATGAACGGCTGGGATGTCTATCAGCAAATGAAGGCTGATGAGGTAATGAAGAACATCCCCGTTATCGTCGTTACGGCTAAAGCTCAAAACATCGATAAAGTCCTGGGGTTGTATATCGCAAAGGTCGAGGATTATATCACCAAGCCATTCAGCCCGGCAGACTTATTAAAGAGCATCGAGAACGTCCTCAACAGCGATACTGAAACTAGCAATTAGTTCAATCAGAGCTTGTGAGGTTTGTGCCCTTCGTTCAGGCACACAATCAACTTGATCTGTGCAATCGAGTCACTTTCAAAGGGGTGCGTGAACCGCGCCCCTTTTATCGTTATTTTGTGATCCGGGGTCTCCGGAGATAGAATGCATAATTGAAATGATAATCGGAAGACTTACCCATGCCAATAATGACCTTGTACTTTTGAATAAAGTACGCTGGTGTGAATCCTTCGGCTGCAAATTCCTGGGGCTGATGATGCGCCGGGAAATACTAGAAGACGAAGGTTTGCTGCTGGTTGGCTCATATGAAAGCCGGTCGTCGGCAGCCATTCACATGTTGTTCATGTTGTTTCCTATCACCGTAGTCTGGCTTGACAACGAATTCCGCGTGGTGGACAAAGTGTTAGCCCGCCCCTGGCGGTTAGCATATGTACCGGCCCAACCCGCCCGTTACACGCTGGAAGCACATCCTGATCTGCTGGACAAGATCGAAGTTGGAGATTTGTTAAACTTTGAGGCAGCGACCTAAATTTCTTCGATGGTATATTCTGACACTCCTGATTGCCCTGTTCATTGGAGGGCAGCCAGTCGTCGCACAAGAAGCTGCTGGAAATAACGGCATCACCGTTCACGTTGTCCAGTATGGCGAAAGTCTATCCGATGTAGCCGGTTATTATCAGATTACCGTCGGAGCAATCCAGGCTGCCAACAGTCTGGATGCTACTGAGGATATCAAGGTGGGCCAACGCCTGATCATCCCTCCGTCCAACAGCGGGGTAGCAAGCAGTCCGAGGCAGATGGCAGTCGTCGGTGCTTCAGACACGCTGTTTTCGTTGGCCGCACAATATGATGTTGCAGTAGAAGAACTGGCAATCCGAAATCACCTCGTCAACCCATCGAAATTGATCATCGGCCAGAAACTGGAAATTCCCGCCGGGGATGGCGGGGGGCGGTTTGCGCGAATCAAACATGATGATTCCTTCTGGAATGTCGCCCTGCACAACAACGAAAACGCCGCCGCTCTGATGCTCCTCAACAATATTACCGATCCCTTTTTGATCCCATCCGGGCGGCTGTTGAACGTCCAATCGGGTGGAACCAACAAAGCAGTATTACTGGCCGAGCCCTGGCAGTCGGTTGTGCTGCATCCTCTCCCACTTGAGCCGGGTCACAGCGCCGGGTTACAAATTGAGACAGAGATTCCCGGAACCATGCAGGGGACGTTCCTTTCGACAGATTTGGACATAGTCTCCGAGGGGGCAGTTCACCAGGCTATAATCGGTGTAAATCGCTGGCTAGCACCCGGATTGTATCCACTGACTCTGACCTTCACGGATGACAGCGGTTCCGTATGGACATATAACCGGCAGGTGTTGGTAGCCAATGGCTGGTATGGCAGTGAGATCATCCGCGTGCCGGATGACATGGTTGCTGCACTAAACGACACGACTGCCGTCCAGGAAGAATTTGACTATATCCAACAGACGATGACCGGCTTTACCCCCGAACGCCGTTGGGATGGATTGTTTTTGTTGCCAGCCGCCGGAGTGATGTCATCAGGATATGGAAATGCTCGAACCTACGCCGGAAGCGACTACAGTACCTTCCACTCTGGGGTTGACTTCGTCGCATCCGCCGGAACCCCCGTCTATGCCCCGGCCAACGGGGTAGTTGTAGATTCGGGTCTCCTGACGGTGCGAGGTCTGGTCACCATCCTGGATCATGGTCGAGGGGTATACACCGGTTACTGGCATCAATCCAGTGTACTGGTCAATCCAGGTGATGAAGTAGTTGCCGGTCAACAAATAGGAACGATAGGCAATACCGGCTTATCAACCGCCGCACATGTCCACTGGGAGATGTGGGTAGCAGGTGAGCAGGTCGATCCTTTACTGTGGGTACGCGAATCCTTCCCCTGATCTTATGATTCAGATTTAGCACCCCACCCCGGCTGATGCTACAATCGCCGCCATGAAAGACGTAAGAAACAAACTGATCATCGGTGGTCTGATCGGCGTGGCGGTTATCATTGGACTGCTGCTCTACGGCGATCTCAAAGAAATGTGGGGGCATGTCCGTACATTCCCCTTGTTATACCTTATCCCCGTTTTGGGTCTTACCCTCATCAATTATTTCCTGCGCTGGAACAAGTGGCATTATTACTTGCACCTGATCGGGATCAAGGATATCTCGCGGATAGACAGTGCAGCAGTGTTTATTGGTGGATTCGTGCTGGCCCTATCACCCGGCAAAGTCGCCGAACTGCTCCGCACCGTCATCCTGCGGGAAATGACCGGAACCCCTGTAGCCCGAAGTGCGCCCGTCATCATCGCCGACCGCGTTACCGATGGTCTGGCTATGCTGGTACTCGGCGCGATCAGCTTTGGCGGGATGCTGTTCACCTCGGCAGAAAACAACGAGGTTTTATTTAAATATGTCCCGTACTATCTTACCGTACTGGGTATCTTGTTGGTCGGTATTGTCGTCATCCAGATTCGACCACTGTTCCTGTGGATACTCAACATATTGGAAAAAGTACCGGTCATCGGTCGTTTAGGTAAATCCTTCCACGAGCTATATGAAAGCAGCTATGAACTATTTCGACCAATTCCGCTGCTGGTAGCAGTCGGCATCGGCGTGATCAGTTGGTCGGGAGAGAGTATTGGATTCTACCTGATTTTGCACGGGATGGGCCTGACCGCTGGCTGGCTGCTGTTCTGGCAGGCTATGTTCATGTTGGCAGCCGCCACAATTATCGGGGCAGTGAGCGGCCTTCCCGGAGGGTTAGGAGCTGCCGAATTTACGATTGTCGGGATGATCGAATTATTCGTCCTGGGTCACAGTGATCCGGGCTTTGCCGGGACTGCCGCCCTTCTGATCCGGCTGGCAACTCTCTGGTTTGGCGTGATCCTCGGATTGGTAACCGCGTTTGCCTTCCGAAAGCGCCTGTTCCCGGAAAAAATCGACCAGGCATGGAGGACAGCTCAGGCCGAGTTGAAATCAGAAGCGGCCAACTAAACGCCGGTTTTCTCCCTCACTCGATACTCTTGTATACTATCTCTGAAGGGATAAGCCGACGCCTTACAGGTGCAATTTATGACAACACCAACCTGGAAAATAGAACTCCATTCACATACTATCTATTCCAAAGATTCCCTGACCAAGATCGGGAATCTACAGGAAATTTGCCGGAAGCGGGGAATCGATAAGATCGCCATCACCGACCATAACACGGCACAGGGCGCATTGGCTGCAGCCAAACTCTACCCGATGCTGGTTATCCCCGGAGAAGAAGTAATGACGACAAAAGGCGAGCTTCTGTCATGGTACATCAAGGAAGAGGTTCCGCGCGGCCTCAGCCCGGAGGAAACCATCGACCGCCTGCGTGATCAAGGGGCCGTGATCGGAGTGGCCCATCCATTTGATCGCTACCGCAGTGGTGCGTGGGAACTGGATGACCTGCTGTCGATTGTCGATTTGGTTGATGCAATTGAGGTGTTCAACTCCCGCTGCATTCATAACGAGGATAACGACAAAGCGCTGGCGTTCGCCAAAGAACACGGCAAATTGATGACCTGTGGCAGCGATGCCCATATCCGCCGGGAATACGGTTCTTCCCTGATGGCCGTTCCACCGTTTGCAAACAACGCCGAGGAATTCCGCAAGGCGCTTGAGAATGCTGATCGACAGGAAACCCTGAGTAGTTTTCTGGTACATTTCGGCTCAACTTACGCTAAATGGTTAAAGCGGGTCCGCCCTTCACTCAAACCGGCCTGACCCCGGAGAACACTTATGACAATCCTGACGGCGATACTCGGTGGCATCATTCCAATGGCCATCTATCCCCTGTTTCTCTACTGGATGGATCGCTACGAAAAAGAGCCGCTTGGCCTGCTGATTGCCGTTTTTCTATGGGGATTCGTCCCGGCAGCAATATTATCGCTGATCGTCCAACTGATCTTTGGTATCCCCTTCCTGCTGATTGACAATACCGGCGCATTGGCAACCATCGTCGGGGCGGTCGTTCTGGCCCCGATCACCGAGGAAATCTTCAAGGGGCTGGCCGTCCTGCTGATTTTCTTCATATGGCATGATCAGTTTGATGGAGTCTTTGACGGCATCATCTACGGCGGGTTGGTTGGGTTTGGCTTTGCGGCAATAGAAAATATTCTGTACTTCATCGATTCAGATCCCGAGGTATTCCTCATGCGGGCTATCGTCTTCGGCCTGAATCACGCCTTGTTCACCAGTCTAACCGGAATCGGGTTCGGGGTGGCACGCCATACCAGGAAGGGATTTGTGCGATTTATCGCGCCGCTTGGCGGGTTATTGGCCGCGATATCCCTGCATACCATCCACAATCTGACGATCAGCTTTGCAGAGACAACACCGAGCTTACTCTGCCTGACTTTCCTTTCCGACTATGGCGGGGTGCTGTTCGTCTTTGTCATTATGGTGATTGCCATCCGGCGGGAACGCCAATGGTTAATCGGCCAACTGGAAGAGGAAATAGCACTCAAAACTTTGAGCAAGCTGCAATATGAAGTGGTTACGTCCCCCGTACGGCGTTTTACAGCCCGCCTGGCTAACCTGAATCGATGGGGCAAAGTCGGCCAGTATTTCCATACATTGACCAAGCTTGCTTATCAAAAACATGCCTGGAACCGCCGGGGTGAGGCCGGGGCATCGGAAACCACTATCACCCGATTGAGATCGGAGGCAAAAGCTCAGAGCGCCGAACTGAGCAGCGTTATCTCATAATTGATTGCTGAGTGCTGCGTTTGTGATTGGAAGCTGTTAGATGGGTGGGTTGATTTTTATTGGGTTGTTATGTTTCGTGCCGATGATCGTCTACGGCATATTCTACAATTGGGTACGCAGCTATCGAAAAGGGCCGCTTGGCCTGCAACTGCTGGTTTTCCTGTGGGGCTGCTTACCGGCCACCTTCCTGGCAGGCTACTTAAACGGAGCCGCCTCTATCCCCCTGGCTCACATATTTTCCGGTGTCGGCATGCTGACCTATAACGACATCTTACCCGTAATAGCCGCCCCCATCGTCGAGGAATTTCTTAAAGGGTTGGCCGTATTTGCCGTCTTCAAACACCGGCAGGGCCGTGAATTTGATGGGCCAGTTGACGGGATCATGTTCGGAACGTTGGTCGGGTTGGGATTTGCCATCACGGAAAATATCGCCTACTTCATCAATGGCAGTCAACTGACCGTGATCTTGCGCACTTTTGTTTTTGGGCTGAACCACGCCTTTTTTACCAGCCTGACCGGAATCGGATTTGGACTTGCCAGCCACACAGACCGCACCGTCGAACGCAAGTTGGGCCCCCTGATCGGATATCTAGGAGCGATAATAGCTCATGGCCTGCATAACCTGAGCGCCGTACTATCCAGCAGCGATCCCCGTTTATTATTCCTGGCAGCAGCCTGGGATTGGTTTGGCATCCTATTTGTGATCGTGGTGCTGGCTCTGGCACTGCGCCGCCGATTCTACGAACCGGCATAAGCCTGTATCCGCACGATCTCCGGCTCCCAAATTAATGAACCATCCGCCGCAGCATGAGTCTCAAGATTTTCATGCAAATCAGACAGGCAAAGGCCCTGCACATCCTCCGGCATTGCATCAACCTCTGCCCGCCGGATCGGCCAGGCCAATTTGTAATTGATAAACGCCTTGATAGTCGGCAGCCGGATTTCGATGGGGAATACATCCAGCCGAACATCCTGGAAACCGGCCTGTTTGATCAGGTCTACCAGTTCATCCAGGTCTTCGAGATCATCCCAGGGGACCGGTGTTTCTATCTGTTCACGCAGTGCAGCCAGATCAGGTGGAGGTTCATCGACAGCATAACCTGCTACCGTTTCCGCTACCATTTCACTCAAGGGATCTGCCATTCCCCATTCATACAGTATCAACCGCCCCCTCTGCCCCAGAACACGATTGGTTTCAGGAATCGCTATTGACGGATCGGTGCTGTTATAAGCAAGAGCAGCCAACGCCACATTGAAACAGTTCGAGCGGAAAGGCAGCCGGTGATTGTCTCCCTGCACTACGTGTAACACTCCTTGCTGTAGTGCTACACGAATCATTGGCGCGGAGAAATCAATCCCCACCACAAACTGTGTGAAGCGCAAAGCCTGACGCGCAGCCAGTCCGCTGCCGGTTCCCAGGTCGATCACCCATTCACCCGATTGGATAGCAGCATCACCCACCAGGGCTTCTGCCAGAGGAGTATAAGCCGGTTCGATCAGATCAGGATAATGAGGGGCAGCCCGATCAAAATAAGATCGCAGGCTCATTGACCGCGCACAGTCTCCAACGTAGCGGTGCTGAAGATAACATTAAACGAGCGGCTGTAGATAACGACGCTCCCGTAGCTTTCAGGGTTAACCCCATCAGGAACATCGTAGTTCTGCGCCCCGGTGGTACTTTTCAAGAGTCCCAGGTCAACATAATCCGGCTGGACGACCTCGGCGCTGGTACGGGGTTCCTCGTGCCGGGAGAGATAGACGTGTAAATCCGGCCCACTGGTCACGGTAAAATCCTCAAGCCTGATCACAAACTCCGTGTCGGTGATCTCGTAGACCGAAACCGACCCTTCCCCCCGGTGCATCTGGTCAATCGTGGCGAAGTCACCCGCCATGATAATGAAGGGTTCGTCGCCTACATCCAACACCGCCTTCGATTCCTCGATCAACTCCAGGATAACCGGATCAATCGTCGCCTCGACGGTTGGTGTTAACCGGGCCATTCCTTCAAACATATCCTCATCGTCTTCTTCCCCCTCTTCACCGTCAACCAATTCAGCCTGAATATCGGGGGTTGGGGTGGCTTCTTCCTCATCATCGTCTCTCGCGAAGAAAGCCAACCAGACGTTGCTGCTCAATGCACAGGCCACAATCAAAGCAAGAATCCCCAGAGCAATCCAGCGTTGAGCATTCATCAGTCCAGGCCGCTCCGCGTCTCTTTGATCAAGTGATCGACAACTGCTTTTAACGCATCCTCATTCGAAGCCCCAAGCGCTATCTCCCGCTCGTAGACACGAAGCTGGCGGTCGGCACTGCTCCCTTCACGGGCAATCACCCGTGCATACTCAACAGCCTCGCGGCTGCCCAGGGGATCAATTACATCATCGACTATATCGATTATCTCATCGATCAAATCAGGGAATGGAACCTCAACCTGTTTTCCAAAATCGACCAGCTTACCGTTAACGCCATAGCGAACCGCACGCCATTTGTTTTCCTCGATGAAATCGCGTGGGTAGATCCGCCACGAAATGTTGTTCTCACGCAGCTTGATGAGTTTAGCCACAATCGCCTGAAACCAGGCCGCGATGCAGATCGTCTCATCAAGTGTGGTGGTCAAATCGGCAATGCGCAGCTCAAGCGTATTGAAGCGGGGATGGGGTCGCAAATCCCACCAGAGACGGGTCGCATCGCCCAGTTCGGATTCCTTTTTCATACCTAACGAACCAACCTGGGCAAAGACCCGCAGCAGTTTCTCATAATCCGCCCAGGAGGTAAAGGTTCGGGGCAGACCGGTGCGAGGCAGGGCCCTGAACACAATACTGCGATAGCTTTTCAAACCGGTATTATGCCCCATCCAGAACGGGGAACTGGTCGATAGAGCCAGGATGTGAGGAATAAAGTAGCGCACCTGGTTCATAACCGTGATCATCAATTCGCGCTGCATCATACTGTCACCGAAACCGAGGTGAATGTGAATCCCAAAGATCAGCAAATTACGCACGACATGCTGCATATCTTCGGCAAACTCAAGATAGCGTTCACGGTCGGTGACCACCTGATCCGACCAACTCGAAAAAGGATGGGTCCCGGCAGCCGCCAGTGCAACGCCCGCATTATCCGCAATCTCGACCAATGTACGCCGAAGGTGACGAACATCCTCACGGGCCTCCTGAATATTGCGGCAAATGCGAGTCCCTACCTCGATCTGGGATTGCAGAAACTCCGGTTTGATCTGATCGCCAACCAGCACCCGCCCCTTTCCCAGAAACTCCTGAACATAAGAGGTCAGTTCACGGGTTTCCGGATCAATGATCTGGTATTCCTCCTCGATCCCTAATGTGAGCGGTGCTTGCTGAGACATCCTTTACTCCTCAAAGAAGCTGCTATGATGCGTCTGCTGCCAACGGATTCGGCAGGCTTAAATGAAACCGTTGGCACATCAGATCATATTGCGCTTCGGACAGAGGTACCAGGGGTGGCCGGACAAAATCCGTATTGATCTGTTTCCCGGCCCGCAGCAGCAGTTTGATCGCAGGAATTCGCGCCACATCGTTGAGCTGGTTGCGGGCATTAGTCAGGCGCTCTTGAGCTTCATCAACCGGGGCCTGCTGATGATAATGGTTAAAGACATCGACCAGCAATTCCGGAAATACATTACACAGCCCGGTGATCGCACCGGCAGCACCCAATTCTAAAGCGCGGGCCAGCTTCCGATCATCACCAACCAGGACGGGTAAGCCGGGCAGTGCCGCTAACAAGGGCTCGGTGTAATCCCAATCACTGGAGCTGTCTTTAACCCCGATCACCTGGGCGGGGAAATCATCCCGAAGCCTGCGAACCAGGTCAAGAGAGAGCGACACACCGATCACTGCCGGGTTGTGATACAGGAGAATCCCCCCATCTGACGGGACTGCCTGCCGGATGATGGCAGCATAATAAGCATACAAGCCATCATCAGAAGCGCCTCGATAGAAGAATGGGGGCGCAATCACCGGGGCAAGGCAGCCAACATCAAAAGCTGCTCTGGTCAGTTCAACCGCATCCGACAGACTCGATGCGCCAGTTCCAGCCAATAACCGCAAATTAGAATCCGAGTGTGAGGCCGTTTTGAACAGGTTGATGCGTTCCTTCACACTCAAGGACGGGCCTTCCCCGGTCGTACCGGCCAGGAGTACACCCTGACATCCACTCCGGGCTAGATACCGGAGCAGACTGGTAAGCTGGTCACGGGCCAGGTTTCCGCTCTCATCAAAGGGCGTGACAATAGCTGCATAGATACCGTTTAGGTCAATCGCCATGTTTTCAATCTCCTGAAATACAGGGTAGCACTCGACACCTACCAGCCGCAATGTTAAAATGCTGCTGATCAACGAGTCAGGGAAGCCACACTGCATATTTGATTTTACTATTGGCAGTGGGTATTCGCCTGTTACCATCTACAACGCAAACGGAGGCGACACCTATGCCTCACACAATTCTATACATCGAAGACGAAACTGCAATTATTGAATTAGTCAAAGACGTACTTGAGCACCCAGAAATACGTCTATTGACAGCCTTTAATGGAACTGAGGGGATTCACAAAGCCCGTGCCCTTAAGCCCGATCTGCTGATCATTGACGTGATCATGCCAGATCGAGACGGCTGGAGCATTCATGAAGAATTCCGCCAGGATGCCGATTTTAAGCAGACACCCATCATCATGTTGACGGCACAGTTGCATAAATATCGCATTAAGAAAGAATTTGAAAACAGCCTGATAGATGCTTACATCACCAAGCCTTTCGACGCAGGATCGGTGCGAGAGGAAATCGAAAAGATGCTGGGCGTGAATCTGTGGTCGGCTCCGACAGCAGAAAAGCCTGTGGCAGCGGCAGCGGAGAAAAAGCCGGAACCCACAGCGGAGAAAAAGTCGGAACCGGCAGCAAAGAAGAAAGAGCCAGAGCCAGCAGCTGTGGGGAAAAAGCCGAAATCGGCGGCAGCAGAAAAAAAGCCGAAGTCAGCTTCGACTCCCGCCAAAGCTAAAAAGGCCCGCCCGCCCGCTAAACCTAAACCGAAGCCAGAAAAGAAGGATTAAACTTGACCGATTCCAAATCAATCTACCCGGTGGATAGCTACCATGCCGGTTTGAGGCTCGCAATTGCCGGAAGTATGCTGGTCGGGTTTGTGCTGGGTGCGCTGGCGATTGTGCCCTGGCTGGCAAAGCTGCTCCAGGTTGAAGTAACATCTCTGTTCTGCTTCAGGGTGATCGGCGGTCTGGCTGCCGGGGCCGGTGTGGGCTGGCTGGCAGAGGCTTATCTATGCCGTATCTGGCCGAGTGGACGCGAGATCGAAATCGACGCTGCCCAATTAACACTCCGTGAGCCATCAGGAGAGAGCCAATCGGTCACCTGGGATAAGCTCGTCAATACTATGGCCTGGCAGTTTAGGATCAAGCAGCGGGCCTGGGTTCCGAAGGGGTGGTATTGTCTGGCCTGTCAATTGGTTCAGGATGATCAGTCCATCATTCCCTATACCTTTATCAAACCCAACGCAGCAGAAAACCTCCCTCAGTGGGAGGCATTTGAGATTCTGATCTCCGAGAAAAACAACCTGCGGAAAACACCCCAACATGATAACCCGGCAGACTCCCCCCGGCAGGTTCAATTACGCACAGCAGAACGGGATCGCTGGATGAACGGGGCAGAGCTTCAGCCCGATGATTTCGTAGCCCTGATCCAGCAGATCGATACCCATCTAGCCGACTGGCCGCCTTATGGACGGAGCAACAAGGGTGATGATTAACCGGCAGCATCTAGCCATCCGGGGAATTGTGATCTCGCTCATCTTCAGTCTGGCTATGATCACAACTGCCTACGCACAGCCTGCCCCAATGCCGGACGCCCAGGTAGTCGATCCGCGTTTCGGGGCAGTTGAACCTCACGACGCACCCACCCAGGCTGATGAATTGGGCATTGGTTGGGGACGAGCGCGGTTCAACTGGGCAACCGTTCAACCCAACGGCCCGGATGAATGGATCGATACCGAACTCACCCAGGAAGAACTCTACAACGAGATCAACTCCGGGCGAGAGGTGATCGGCATCTTGATCGGCATCCCGGATTGGGCACGTGATGATGACGGGCTGCCACGCGGACTCTATCTACCCTACAGCGATCCGGGTAACACCTGGGCAGGGTACGTCCGGGAAGCAGTGACCCGCTATCAAGGACAGATCGACCATTGGATCATCTGGAACGAGCCGGATGTCTGGGATACGGGGCACATCGCCAACACCTGGGCCGGGGACGAAGCCGACTACGTCCAGCTTCTCAAAGTAGCCTACCTGACAGCGAAAGAAGCAAATCCCAATTCCGTGATTCACCTGGGGGCATTCAGCCATTGGTGGGATGTTCAACACAACCGGGAATTGTACATCCGGCGTTTTCTGGCAGTGCTGGTCGCAGAGCCAGAAGCCCCCAGTCACAATTATTATTACGATGTGGCAACGCTTCACCTCTACTTCAACCCGGCCAGTGTCTACGAAATTATCGACCAATACCGGGACATCCAGGCTGAATTTGGCCTGGATAAGCCGTTCTGGTTGATCGAAACTAACGCGGCTCCCTCTTCTGATCCGGACTGGATGGTCGATGAACCGACCTTTCGAGTATCGCTGCTGGAGCAAGCCGCCTATATACCGCAGGGATTATCACTGGCGCTGGCAGCCGGAGCGGAGCGAGTCAGCATCTACAAGCTGATCGACACCCCCGGCGACCACGTCGCAAACCCGGAGCCTTTCGGTTTGATCCGGGAAGACGGTTCTCCACGTCCGGCTTATACCACCGCAAAAGTCGCCATCGAACAGCTAGCCGGTGCAGACAACGTGGTATGGACAGATCGTCACCTGGTCGCGCAGGTCGTGATTGAGAAACCCGATCAACTCACGCGGATGTTCTGGACAAGAGTCCCGATTCCCCAAACAATTCGGATTCCGGCCTATGATGATTCCGCGCGGTTGGTTGATATGTGGGGCAATCAGACCAGCATCCACTCGGAGAACGGCCAATACACCATCAACCTGCTGGCTGGAGAATGTCAACAAACGACCGGCGATTATTGCATGATCGGCGGGCCGCCGGTCTATCTGGTTGAGGAAGTGTCGCCAACAGGTCTAAACACATCTTTGACCATCCTTGAAGAAGCTTTTCAGATCGACGCATACACCATCGACACCGGCAGGGGGATCGAGCGTGTTCTTATCCCGGTAGCGGTTGCCATTGGGATCGGGCTTGCTGTAACACTCCTGGTCATTTCACCGGCTCGAAAGCTGGGCCAGACCGACGATTCAGAGTCGGAATCGGATGGCCCGCCTACAACGGTTTCCACCTAAACGGGGGAGTAATCTATGCCTGACGTAAAAATATTCTGGGATCCCGGCGGATTCACCGTCGATTCGCTCGGCAGTAAGCAGTATTTACGCACCACAGACGGCGATACGCCTTACATATCGGTGTCTATCCGCATGTTGAGCATTGATGCGCCGGAAACTCACTATCCGGGTAATGCCAAGCCATCACGCAGCGACGCCGATTTAGCCCAGCTTGCCATCTGGATCGAGC
>JBNKDD010000041.1:0-29770 GCA_050288085.1 Anaerolineae bacterium | reverse complement strand
GTGCTGTTCTTCCTACCATATATTCAGAATTATCACCTGGAATATACGAGCTTTATCCCCTGGACGGGGTCAAAAACGCCTTTGTGGGCCTACCTGGATATTCTCGGCCTGTTCCTTTACCTGATCATCTCGTGGATGGTATATGAGAGCATCCGGTGGGGTCGTGAGGGTCGGCTGGACCGGTCGAGCATCCTGCCGCTGATCATTGGTCTGGGCGCGATGGGAGCACTGATCTGGCTGGCGGCGACAAAAGGTTACCCGGTCGCATTGGTGGCCCTCCCCCTGATGGTCTGGGCGGCGGCTTTGTTCCTGCGCCCTGATCAGACAGCCGCGAAACGAGTTATCCTGGGCATGTTGATTACCGCACTGGCCTTGAGCCTGATGGTTGAGATCGTCGTGCTGCAAGGTGATATCAGCCGGATGAACACCGTCTTCAAGTTTTACCTGCAAATCTGGATACTGATGGCGATCAGTGCAGCCGCGGCGATTGGGTGGTTATGGCCTGTCATCCGGCGGCTGCCTCGCGCTATCCGCGCACCCTGGGGTATCATGCTGGGTGTGCTGGTATTCCTATCAGCGCTGTATCCCTTACTGGCAACCAGGGCTAAAATTACCGACCGGTGGAATCCTGACGCCCCGATCACGTTGGATGGGATGGCCTATATGCCATATGTCGAGCGCTACGAAAACGGCGAGGTTTTCAGCCTGAAACCGGATTACGAAGCGCTCCGGTGGCTGCAAGAGAATATCACGGGCACGCCGGTTGTACTGGAGGCCCAGACTATCGAATATCATTGGGGTTCGCGGGTGTCGATTTATACCGGGTTCCCAACGGTGATCGGGTGGAACTGGCACCAACGCCAACAGCGTCCCACCGATAGCACTGAAGTCTGGGCACGGGTAAATGCTGTGGCGAGTGCCTATAATTCCACCGACATCGACGCGACTCTGCGCACCCTTGATCACTACAATGTCGACCTGATCATGGTTGGAGAGTTGGAACGAGCCTATTATGAGGCGGCGGGATTGGCAAAGTTCGAGGAGATGGTCGCTCAAGGCTACCTTGAGCGAATCTATGAGAAAGACAGCACCTCGATTTACCAGGTAATAAAATCATGACCACGCTGATAATCTGGTATTTACTGGTTAGTGTGATCGGCTGGCTGGCCTGGCCGCTTGCTTTTGGACTGCTGCCGGGACTACCCGACCGGGGTTATGCCTTCAGCCGGGCGTTAGGGCTGCTGGTGGTAGGTTACATTTTCTGGCTGTTGAACAGCCTAGGACTGCTATATAACACGGTTGGTGGGATCGTCTTCGCGATTCTTATCATGGCCGGGCTGGCATTCTGGGCTTACCAGCGGCGGATCGATCAGGACAGCGGTCTATTCGGCTGGCTGGATGCCAATCGGGGATATGTTCTGACCGCCGAGATATTGTTCCTGGTGGCGTTTGCCCTCTGGACGCTTGTCCGAGCCTATAATCCTGAACTGACCGGCACCGAAAAGCCGATGGAGATCGCGTTCCTGAATGGGGTACGGGCCAGTCACAGCTTCCCACCACAGGATCCATGGCTGTCCGGCTATGCGATCAGCTATTACTACTTCGGCTATGTGATTGTCGCGATGCTGGCCGATCTTTCCGGCACGGTCAGCGGGGTGGCGTTTAACATGGGGATCGCGCTGCTGTTCGCCATGACTCTGCTGGGAAGCTATGGGCTGGTCTATAACCTGATCGCAGCCGGTCACCGGTCTGATACCGGTTCAGATGAAGCGCCGCGTGGTGCCCGGATCGGGGCATTGTTCGGGCCACTGCTGGTCGGGGTAATGGGAAATCTGGAAGGGTTCCTTGAGTTCCTACGGGCGATGAATCCAAAGTTTATCCCGGCGGCGTTCTGGTCATGGCTGGATATTGAGGAGATCAGCGAACCGGTGACCCAAACGCTGGGGCCGCTCACCGAGTGGCGACACTGGTGGTGGTGGCGGGCGTCACGGGTGATCCGCGAGCGCGATGCGGTTGGGACGGCGATAGGTCTTCAGCCGATTGACGAGTTTCCGATGTTCAGCTTTGTGCTGGGCGATATGCACCCGCACGTGCTAGCACTGCCTTTTTCACTGCTGACGCTGGGGGTGGCTTTCAACGCTGCCGCCCAACGAGAGCGCCTGACCAGGGTGCAATATGCGCTGCTGGCGTTGATCTTCGGAGGGGTAGCCTTTATGAATCTCTCCGATTGGCCGATTATGATGTTCATATTGGCCGGGGCGCTGATACTGCGTCAGCTCCGCGAACGGGGAACTTTCCAGCCGCTCGATTTACTGCGCTCGGTGGGGATCACCCTGGTGGTGTTTGTACTGGGTTATCTGGCTTACTTGCCCTGGCACATCAGTTTCAGTTCCCAGGTGGGTGGCATTCTGCCTAACGTGATCTTCGCTACCCGGCTGCACCAGTTCGTGGTGATGTTTGGGCCGTTTCTGTTTATCATCGCCTGGTTCCTGGTGGATTTTGCCATCCGCCAGCACAAGAAGATGGATTGGCTCAATGGGATAACCCTGGGAGTCGGGTTGCTGGTCATGTTGATTGCTATGATGATAGTGCTGGGGTTGGCCGCCATCCGGTTAGAACCGGAGGCCCGCTCATTCCTGTTATCCAGTGCCGGGGTCGAAATTATCAGCCAATCTGAAGAAAACCTGGCTGCCAATTTACAACCGGCGATTCAAGCAGTTTTACATCACCGGCTGGCCCACCCGCTAACAGCTATCAGTCTGACGGTGCTGCTCGTACTGACCATCGCCAGCCTGATTCCCCGCAGCCTGGATCAGCAAGACACCAGCACAGACCCCGCAGATATAACTCCGGCAAAAGCCGAACTACATTATCCAGCTTCAACCGGGTTTGTACTGCTGCTGATATTGACCGGCCTGATGCTGACACTTGGCCCGGAATTCGTATACATCCGTGACAATTTCGGCCAGCGGATCAACACCATTTTTAAATTCTACTACGCTGCATGGCTGCTGTTCGGGATCGCGTCGAGTTATGCCGCGTACAGGTTGATCACGACGCGGCCTCACCCAGCACTTAAGATCGGGTTTGCGGTTGGGTTCACGCTGCTGGTAGTAGCCGGGTTGTTTTATCCAGTCCTGGCAGTTCCGACTAAAATGGGGTGGATCGGCGATCTGACCCAGCTTCCTGAAGCGAACCTGGATGGGACAGCTTATATGTATAGTCGCTACCCATCGGACATGGCTGGGATCGAGTGGCTGCGAGAGAATGCCGATCCGGACGCGGTGGTGGCAGAAGCCATCGGTGGGGCCTATTCGGATTACGGGCGGGTATCCGCGCTGACCGGCCTTCAAACCGTGATGGGCTGGCCTAATCACGAACGGCAGTGGCGCGGCGAAAAATACTCTATGCTGGCGGGAAACCGTGAGAGTGACATACGCGAACTCTATAATACTCAAAGCTCCCAACTGGCCCAGGAGTTGATCGATCAATATGGGGTGACTTATATCTTCGTGGGTACGCTGGAACGTTCCGGCAACTTTGCAACTCCGGCAGGTTTACAGAAATTCGACCGGTTCCTGACGCCGGTGTTCCGTGATGGCACGGTTGTGATCTACCGGGCCGACCAGCCCCTCATCGAGGAATTGGAACCATGATGACCACAACCGAGCAAACTCAATCACAATCAAAAACATCAACCTGGCAACTGGCTTTTTCGCTAGAGACTCTTGTCTATTTTCTGCTGTTCCTGGCGGCGGTAGCACTGCGCTGGATCGCGCTTGGGACTACCCCACTGAACACGGATGAAGCCACCCAGGCTATGGCCGCCTGGAGCCTGATCACGCCAGAGGTTGAACCAGCCGGTGTAATCGAAAGTCCGCTGACCTTTGCGGGGGCGGTGATCAGCTTTGCGATCTTCTGGGCGTCGAATGCATCTGCTCGCTTCCTACCTATGTTGGGTGGGGTGGCGCTGGCTTTTTCTCCGGTGTTGTTCCGTGAGCGGTTGGGGCGACTGCCAACGATGATTGCCGTTGGCCTGTTGACGCTCTCCACGACAGCCTTACAAACTTCTCGCCAGATGACCGGCATCGGCCTGTCAATGCTGTGCATAGTATTGATGATTTACGCCTTCAGTACCATCCAGCGGAGAGGCTCCATTCTAGCGGCAGGGGCGGCGCTTGGAGCTGCCCTTCTGGCTGACTTTGGTACACCGATGGTGCTGGTCTCCATTGCAGCAGGGGCAGGCTTTGCGCTGCTGACCGACGAGGAGGATCGATTCAGCGGGGAACAGATCAAGGAAAGCTTGAACAATCTCCCCTGGAACATGTTGGTGATCGGGCTGGTCGGTGCGCTGATCGGGCTGGGAACATTGTTTTTTCTCGCGCCAAACGGCCTCGGAGCAGCTGCCAATCAGATCACGCGCCTGTTGGGTGGATTTGCTAACCGCCCGGCCTATGCAGCCTATGTTGGATTAGTCATCTCGTTTTACGAGCCTGGAATTCTCGTCTTCGGGTTGGTCGGCGCGTGGCAGGCTTCACAATCTGCCGAACCCTGGCAGCGTTTTCTAGCAGGTTGGGGCATCGCTGCACTTCTGGTTAGCCTGGTCTATCCGGGTGCGCTGCCCGGTCACAGCTTATGGGCGGTGGTTCCCTTAGCCGGGCTGGCGGCATTGGCAATCGCCGATCTGCTTGAGATGCAGGTCGAAGGGCCAACGTGGGGAATCTGGAGCTGTGCAGGAGCAATAGTCGTGCTGATCATTATGGTCGGGATTAACCTGATCCGGTTCCTCCATTCCCCGACCACATTATCATTTCCGGCTGAAGTGGCTACCACACCGGCGTGGTTGGAAAAAGTTCAAATCGACCTGTTCTTAGCCAGCCTGTGGATGATCCTGATTCTGATCACCTGGCTGACAGCAAGCAGTTTATGGGGGCCACAAACAGCAACAAAAGGAGCCGGGTTGGGACTGCTGGTATTAGTGGTTTCCCTGGCAATCGGGCAGGATGGCGCGTTGGCTTTTACCCGACCGGCCAGCCCCTATGAAATTTTGAACGTTTCCCCAGCACAACCGGCACTTGATATCCTGGTTGAAACCGCCAGAGAAATCGGGGAGTTGGCTGTAGGCTACCCATATGAGGCAAGCGTTACGGTGCAGGCTACACCCGATTCTGAATTGGCCTGGGCCTTACGTGACTTCAATGATTTGACCTTCGTTGAGCGGGTCGATCCAACGGTTGATACGGTGATGGTGATCACCCCGGCGGCGAACGTCGATCCAGCTTTGGGATCGAGCTATGTCGGGCAGGACTTTGTCATCACCCGCAGGTGGAAACCGGCGAACCTGCCGTTTTTCGAGTATCTCCGGTGGATTTTCTATCGTGCGCCAAATACTCCCACCGAGGAAGAACGAATGGTTTTATGGGTGCGCGAGGATGTTTATCGCCTGGTTTCGACCAAAGCCCAATAAACCACGCTCCAGCGGACAAAACGACAACATCAATTTTCATCTGGGAGAGATATGCTGGTACTAGGAATTGATCCGGGGATTGCGATCACGGGGTATGGATTGGTACGCGAGCGTGAGGATGGCGAAATCGAGATGGTGGCTTATGGCTCGGTCGATACACCGGCCAAAATGCCAGTACCAGAGCGGCTTCAGAATATCTACCGGGATGTACGGAAGCTGGTTGAAGAACACCAACCGGACAGCGCCGCCATTGAGAAACTGCTGTTCGGCAAGAACGTGACCACCGCCATGAACGTCGGGATGGCCCGCGGGGTGACAGTCATGGCTATGGCAGACTGCGGGTTATCGATTACGGAGTATACACCGGCATCGATCAAGCAGGCAGTGGCCGGATATGGCAATGCACCCAAAGCCCAAATGCAAGAGATGGTACGGCTGCTGTTGAACCTGGATGAGATTCCACGCCCGGATGATGCTGCTGATGCGTTGGCGGTGGCAATTACCCATCTGAACAGCGCACGCTACCAGCAGCTTTACGAGGAATAAGACCGGGCACACTCGAACACTCGCTCGTACACTCCTATCATTTCTCCACAAAAATGTACCCAGACGGGGAGTAGACTCTTATTTGTTTCGTTCTATATACTGTCAAATGGCGCACTATACAGAAAGTTAAACCTACAGAACATCACACTCTCATCCTCCCCGCTCACCTGTGCCGCCGTACTTATAATTGCGACAGCAAATTGTTAGGGCTACAATCCGGTCAGTCTTGATACAATTCAGTTAGGATTCAACTATGTCGAAGCAATTCAATTATGGCGGACAGGCGGTGATTGAAGGGGTAATGATGCGCGGCAGCCAATCCATGGCGGTTGCGGTACGCGATCCAAAAGGCGAGATCGTCATTCACGGACAACCCCTCGAATCACCACTTTATAATGGGGTATGGAGCCGGATTCCCTTCATTCGAGGGTTGGGGTTGCTATGGGATTCACTGGGATTAGGGACACAAGCACTCGCCTGGTCAGCGGAAATCGCCAGTACAGCTATTACCGATGAGGCAGATGAGGCAGATGAGGTAGATGAAACAGATCAGGCCAATCAGGCGAATAAACCGAACATCGAAGCAGCAGTCCAGTCCGGTGAGCCTGCTTATGTGGACGGCGTGGTGCCAGTTACAGGCAGCGGGGCCAGCGGAGAAGGAATCGAGTTCGGTGGGCCTATACTCTGGGGAACCATGGCCTTCTCGTTTGCATTTGCCATTGGCCTGTTCTTCCTGGCTCCGGCTGCCGCCGCCGATGGATTAGAAAAACTGCTGGGATTTGAAAAACCGCTGGCCGGTAATCTGCTTGAGGGTCTGATCCGGTTGACCCTGGTGGTCGGCTATATCTGGTTGATCGGGCGGTGGTCTGAAATTGAACGTGTATTCTCCTATCACGGAGCAGAGCATAAGACGATCAATGCGTATGAAGATGGCGCACCGCTCACTCCCGAATCGGTAGCAAAGTATCCGCTTGAGCATCCACGCTGCGGTACAGGCTTTTTGCTGGTCGTGGTCGTGATCTCGGTGATCGTATTCTCCCTCCTGGGCGACATCACCATCTGGATGCGCCTACTCACCCGGGTGGTGTTAATCCCGGTGATCGCTGCCATTGCCTACGAATACATTAAGTTTACAGCCAAACACCTGAACAACCCGATCATCAAGGTATTGATCTGGCCGCAGTTGGCGCTGCAAAAACTGACGACCCGTGAACCTTCACTCGAAATGCTGGAAGTTGGCATTATGGCCCTACAGCACGTGTTGGAAGCCGAACAAGCCAGCGAGGCAACTGCCGGGGTTGCCGCACCGGCGGAGGCCAAATGAATTTATTTGAAGGTCAACTCGTCCGGCTGACACAGATCGAACGGAGCTATTTAGAAGCATATAAACGCTGGTTTCGAAACTATGAAACGCAGCGGCTCGTCACACCAGATGTGATCGTTCCGGTCACCGATGAAGTGGAAGATGCCTTTTACGAAGAAGTATCAAAAGCAAAGGATCAGTACATCTTCGGCATCAAAACACTGGAAGATGACCGGTTGATCGGAAATTGCAGCCTGTTCAAGATCGACAATAAAAACCGGTCAGCCGAGCTTGGGATATTGATCGGGGAGCCGGACTATCGCGGAAAAGGCTTTGGGACGGATGCCATGCAAGTGCTGTTGAGATTTGCTTTTACCGAGGCAAATCTCAACCGGGTTAGCCTACATGTCTTTGGCTATAATGAACATGCTATACGAGCCTACGAAAAGATCGGGTTCGTCCACGAAGGACGGGAACGACAGGCGATCTGGCGGGAGAATGCCTATCGTGACGTGGTTTTGATGGCAATCCTCCGGGAAGAATGGCAAGCAACTTCCCCCCAATAATTGGGTTTGGGTCAATCTGATAGGTCTGGTATCTTGTCATGAGCTTATTCTCAGGTCAATGGGTTTATCTCACACATATTGAGCGTGAAGCGTATCTCCCCGCACTTCAACGTTGGAATTACAATGTGGCGTTAATTGCATTAGCCGACTTTGACCCGGCTTACCCAAAGACCGCAGAAGACACCGAGCGCTGGTACGAAGAAGTACAAAAAGCCGAAAATGGGCATGAATTCAGCATCCGAACTCTGGCAGATGACAAGGTGATCGGAAGCTGCGGCTTGTTTGAAATTAGCCCTAAAAACCGCAGTGCCGAGTTTGGGATCGTGATCGGAGAACAGGCTAATTGGGGGAAAGGTTACGGTTCAGACGCCGCGAAGATCACACTGCGGTTCGCCTTTGAGGAACTGGGACTAAACCGGGTTTTCCTGGATGTACTTGCTACAAATCAGCGTGCAGTCCGGTCTTATGAAAAGGCCGGTTTTGTGCTTGAATGCACTCGGCGGCAGGCCGTGTGGCGTGATGGGGATTATCACCATGCATGCCGCATGGGGATTTTACGGGACGAGTGGTTGACATCAAGGTCATCATGAAAGAAAGATTCATGAAAATTCGACAGCAGGTCCTTATCCTGACTGCCGGTATCATTATATGCGGCGGTTTGTTGTTTTTCAGCAATAAACCAGATACGGCAGTTGCACAGGAAAATCAGTTAACCAGCATCAGCGGGACGGCGCTTGATGCGCAAGATCAACCGGTAAATGAAGCAGAAGTCAGCCTGTACATTAATGATTCGAATGAGCCGCTGGCAACCGGACCTACTCACAGCGATGGCACGTTTATCCTCGAATACACCCTCGACGAGCAGATTGATTCGCTGAAGCTGTCCATCGATCACCCGCATTTTGCTGCCTTTGAGTGGGAAGCTGGCCCGGAATGGGTGGCAGATATCAACCATGAGGAATCAATTCATATCCCGACATTTGTGCTGGAGCGACGTGTCACGGCGGCGTTCTGGATCGCGACAGGAACGTTTGTGGCGGTGCTGGCACTGATCGCATTTGAGAAGCTGCATAACACCCTGGCTGCTTTGATGGGAGTGTGTATTGTATTGGCAACCAGCGCCATCGGGAAAATCGACGAGCGCCTGTTTATCTTTGATTTCGAGCACGCGCTGAACTTCGTGGACTTTGAGGTGATCTTCCTGGTGATGGGGATGATGATCGTCATTGCGGCCATCGAGGACACCGGCATTTTCCAGTGGATGACCTATCAGGCCTACCGGCTTTCAAGGGGGCAGGTCTGGCTGCTAGTCACAATTTTGATGTGCATTACCGCTGTAGCCTCAGCACTGTTGGACAATGTAACTACCATGCTGCTGATGACTCCCTTGACAATCCAGATTGCGCTGGCGCTGGGAGTCAACCCCCGGTCGTTGATTATCCCAGAAGTATTGGCTTCAAACGTGGGTGGGATCACCACATTGATCGGTACACCAACCAACATTCTGATCGGGGCCTATGCCGGGTTGGGCTTTAACGATTTCCTGGTGAACCTTACGCCCGGTGTCCTGATGGCCCAGGCAGCACTGATCGGGTATGTGCTCCTGCGCTACCGCAAGGGATGGAAAGAAAGCGGGCCGGGTGGAATCTCCGAAGCGCTGTTGGAACGACTGGCGGAAGCCGGGCAAATCAAACAGCCGAAGGAACTGCTCAAAGCCGGGATTATCTTCGGGTTGATGCTGGTGGGCTTCGTGTTAGGTGAACAGATACACCTGCCCCCAGCCGTAATCGCTATTGCCGGGGCCGTGCTGATCCTGTTGTGGGTGGCTCCTGAAATTGAAGCGATGATGCAATCGGTAGACTGGACGACATTGATGTTTTTCATCGCCCTGTTTATCCTGGTCGGGGCAATTCAGGAAGTGGGCCTGTTGAGCATTATCGCAAGCGGGATCAGCAAGTTGGTGGGAGACAGCCTGGTGATTGCAGTGCTGGTTCTGATCTGGGCAGCGGCGATGCTCTCCGGGGTGATCGCCAATATCCCCTTTACGGCGGCGATGCTGCCGGTGGTCGATTTCTTGAGCCGGACAGTGCCCGGAGCCGGAAGCAGCGTGTTGTTTTACAGCCTGTCGGTCGGTTCAGCGATGGGCGGCAACAGCAGCTTAATCGGCGCATCGGCCAACATGGTCACAGCAGGAATTGCAGAACGGGCGGGATACCGGATCACCTATATGGATTTCCTGAAGGCCGGGCTGCCCGCTACCATCCTCACGGTGGCAATCGGGATGGGCTGGTTGTTTATCCGATTTGGGGTGTTCAGATAGCGTTATAGTTATACACAACAGTAGCGCAGCACCGGATTGTCTTCGATTTCGAGATCACCAACATTATCGATCCCGATCAGGCCGCGCTGGTGCAGATATTCGACACGTGCACCAGTTTGCAGCAACTTGAGTAGTTCGCCATAGCCATCCAGATGATCATAGATCGCTGCCGTGATTTCATAAAGAGTACGCGGCTCTTTGCAATGCGTGATGATCCGCTCGACCTTCTGGAGAGCGAGATCATGTGTTTGCTTTGCAATAACATAATAATCAGGCATGGGGGTCTCATGCCCACCCAGGGCGATTCGTATACCCTCAATCCGGGCGGCCTTCTCAAGTGACTCGATATAGTGCCCTACCCCGGTATATGGCATGAGAGATTCAGGGGCCAGCGCCACGCTGGTTTCCGGCAGGATATGGTCGGTCGTCAGCAGGATATCCCCCACACAGAGCACGATCAATCCGGGAGCATGCCCCGGCACATGGACAACCTCTATCACCTCATCCAGCAGATCGCCATCCAGTAAAGCGCGATCCACCGGCAGGGATGGCTGGCTGCTTTTACCAAACAGATACATCTGGTACAGGCGCTGCTTGCGATCATCCGGCACACCAGCATGAACCAGGAAATCCTTCAAGGCATGGCTAGTGATTGACATCCGCTCAGCATTGCGAGTCAACACCGTTTGAGCCAACTCATGTACGGCAAGTTCAGCATTTGCAGCTATCTCTCTGACCTGCCATGCGCCGCCGTAGTGATCGATGTGGCTATGAGAGATAATGATCCGGTCAATATCCGCTAACTGAACCGCCATTCCATATTGCTCTTTCAAGGTATCCAATCCGGCCAGCAAGTCACGGTGCGAATTAAACGATCCCGATCCAACATCGACCAGGGTGGTTTTTCCCTGGTATGCGATCAGGTGGGCATAACCGGTGAAACCGGGAAATACTTCAAGCGGCAGCCGGAAGATCAGCGCGCCGGTGTTTGATTCAAATCGTTCTATTGTCATGCATCAATTCCGAAATTTAGTTTGATTGGAAAGAATGGACACAGCAGGCTATGTCCCTACTCTGGATACATCTGATCATCTTCGGGCCAATAGTCATCACCAACCGGCTCAGGTGGCAGGTCGTCTTCTCTTCGGGTCAACCGGATGAACCAGACAACCGGAATGAAGATCGCCACCGCTACCCCAGCCAGCCAACCAACATAAGACATCAGGGATGGAAAGAACATCTCCCGACGCATAACGGACAGATAATTCTGATGGTCCCCAGCCAGCACATTTCTGGCCCGGATAGTCACCTGTTCCGCCGGTTGGTCGGCAGAGAGAACTCTCTCTACGTAACCATCAATGATAACATGCTGCCCGGTCTGCAAGTAAATAACCTTCCCATTAGCAAAGGTATCTACCGGCCAGTTGATTTGCTGATAATCTTCATTGATGATCCCCACCGGGCCATCTACCAGATCGATATATAAGCGGGGAGTCCTGCGCAGCTTTTCGCCATTCATGGAACTAATGAGGGCCACATATGATCCCTGAAGCGGTGGGTTCTGGTCGCTGACCCTACCAGAGATCACAACCGGTGTACCGTGTGCGGCTTGCATGACGGTCAGTGATGAATCGGTCAGGGGAAGGTTGGAGAAACGGCGGGTTTCACTGGCAATGATCGAGAAGATTGTGCCGCAGATCAGAATTACCAAGCCTATCAGGCTGGCCGGAAGGAGCAGCCGTTGTAACTCCTCGACCGTTCTGGCATCGGGTAAACGCCACCTGAAAAACAGGATGGCTCCTACACAACTTAGACAGAACAGCAGGAACACTGCCAGCATAGGCTACTCCTCCAATAATAAGCTGCCGTCGAGACGGCGCAGATCCAGTGATTCGGCTAAATCGCGGGCCTGAGCATACTCATCCGGGCGGATGGGCCGACCAATATCCTCGCGGGCGAAAGCGCGATAAGCCGGGCGATATTGATCCATCAGGCTGAGATAGGTATCCCGGCCAAGGTTATCGGCGATCCAGTGCAGAACGCCCGCCGTGTTATCGTGATGATCGGGCATCACCAGATGGCGGATCAGAATGCCGCGCTGGGCTGCGCCGTTCTCGCCCAGTTGAAGGTGCCCGACCTGCCGGAACATCTCGGCAACGGCTTTTTGATTAACCGATGCATAGTCACGCACACCGCTTAATCGCAGCGCCAAATCAGAGTCGCTGTACTTCATATCGGGCAGGTATATATCCACTATCCCATCAAACCATTCCAACAAGGGGAGAGTGTCATAACCACCAGAGTTCCAGACAAGGGGTAGAGACAACCCATCTTCAACCGCCAGGAGCAAGGCGGAAAGAATCTGCGGGGCAACATGGGTAGGCGTCACAAGATTGATGTTCACTGCGCCATCGCTCTGCCGCTTTAACATCAGGTTGGCGATCTGCCGGGCTGACAATGGTTTGCCATTACCCTGGATATTCCAGCGGGCGGTCTGGCAAAATTGACAGCGCAGGTCGCAGTTGGCAAAGAAGATCGCACCGGAACCGCCACCCGCGACAAGAGGCTGTTCTTCCCCAAAATGAATATAGGATGTTGCCACCAGGGCGTCCATGCCGGTACGACAGGGCCCTAATTCCTCTGCCCGGTCGATGCCGCAATCCCAGCCACATAAACGGCAGTCGTGCAGAGAAGCAAGCGCCTGTTCAACCCGGCGGGCAAGCTCACCTGATTGCCATAACTTCAGATAGGACGGTTCAAACATTACATCACTTTTCCAATTAACCGATACATCTCGATCAGGAATAGCTGAATTAAATCAACTGTCTCTTGCTACACGAAAGCCGACAACGGCAAAACTATCTGTCGGGGGTTCACCCTGACGAGTTGAGCAGCGCACCGACGATGGACGGCTGCGCCACGATCCACCATGCATCACCCGTTTGTCATGGTCGGAACCGGGATCTTCCCGGCCATCATTACTCCGATATGGATAAGGCCAGTAAAGCGACGAACACCACTCCCAGACATTACCCGATAGATCGGCATGGCCGAACGGAGCGTCGCCCTCCGGGAACAGGCCCACTGCCGTGACTCGACGCAGCGGTTCACGGCCCCAGGCGTTGGCACAACCCTCAACATATTCATCCCCCCAGGGATACACGCGCCGGGACTCGGCTCCGCGTGCGGCAAACACCCACTCAGCTTCGGTCGGCAGGCGGTAATTATAACCGGTTTCAAGACTGAGCCAGGCACAAAAGGCTTCAGCATCCCTGGCTGAAACGTGCGTCACCGACTGGTTCAGGCTGGCCGGATCGGGTCGTTTGTGACGCCAGTTACGTGGCGGTCGATGGTTCGTCTGGGCGACAAAATGAGCATAGGCTGCCTGGGTAACGGGATATTGAGCCAGGGCGAAACCTGCCACTTCAACAGCATGAACCGGGCTCTCGTTGGGGTAGCTCCGGTCACCGAGGACTGCCTGCCCGGCAGAGATGAAGATCATTTCAGGGAGATAATAAGGGCCGGTAAAACGTAGATCGCCTAATAAGGCCGAAGCATCCCCGGCATTGGCTCGCTGCCAGCTTTGTAAATCCGGCAGGGCTGCTAACAATTGGCGGGCATAGCTGCCCTCAGCTTCAAGAGCCTGGATGGTACGAGCTGCCTGCTCACGTCGCCGGGGGTCGCGGCCTAATAATGCGCCCCACAGACGGGGGTCACGCTCCCGGTGATGACCTCCCAGCGAGGGCGAATAACCGGTCATCAAGGAACCTGACGCTCGGCACGATAAACAATGGCCGCAGCCTGGGCCTCATCTGTGCCGATCATTTGAAGCGACTCGACCACCTGCCAGATCAATGTCGGGCCAATCCGCGATTCGTCAATTAACTCACGCAGCCCATCCACCACCGGGGTTGATTGTTCCGGCCCCAAAAGCTGACCCAGTCGACCTAAGGCTGAAATGATCGATGACTTGACGATTTCCTGGTCAAGCGCCCCAGTGATGTGTTCTTGAAGGACCGCCATCAAGGGCCTAAGCAAGCGCGGCTGGCCCAATTCAGCCAGTTCGCGGGCGGCCTGGCTGATCAATGTAGCCCGGCCACTGAAAAGCTGCCTGAGTTCAGGCTGGTTCCAACGCCACGATAAGGCATAAGTTGCGGCCAGACGCATCTCGCGGCGCGAATCATCCAGGACGGTCAATAAGGCTTGCTCCGCTGCATCCTCCTCCAACCGCCCGATAAAGAGAATGGCCGCCTGCTGCAAGCGCAGGTCATCATTTTTCAGAGCATAGATCAGACCGCTCAACGCACGGGAAGGATCAAGATGGAGCAGCGAATCCATAGCCGCCAGCTTATGCTCGTAGTCATATGGGACTTTCCACAGATGGCCCACCTTATAATAACGGGCAGTAGGCGCAAGAACGGCAATCATCGCCGCCCCATAATAATTGCCTGTCCCATTGTCGAGTATCTGATTAATGGCGAACAGCCGTTTTTTCCGGTCACTTATATCCAGCAAGGCCCAGAAAAGATCACGATCCAGATGGTGACGGCGAAAGCTGCCCAGCATGGGTTCCATACCGGTCAGGGGGATAAGCTGATCCTGGCTCAGTGACGGTTCACGCCCGTTAGATTGCACGTCCATTATTTGCATGACTCTCTACACCCAACTGCTCAAGAGCTGTTCGAGCAGCATAGCGAACGTCTCTATCTGGGTCTTCACGATAGGCTAATTGAAGGGCGGGTACAGCCTGCCGGGTACTCAGTTGGCCCAGGCCCTTTGCCGCACATTCACGGACCCAACCCACCGGATCATCCTGTAAAGCCTCAGTCAATGGCTCCAACGCCCGTAAATCCCGGATACCGCCCAGGATTAACGCTGCCCGGCGGCGAACAATCGGGTCGAGGCTCTTTGACAGCACCGCGATCAATTCCTCAACGGCAGGGGAACCGACCGAGATCAGCGCATCAATGGCATATTGGCCCAACCACCATTCACGGTCATCTAACAGATCAACCAGGGCTTGAACAGCGACCTCTTCGCCAAAGGCCTCAAGGGCACGAGTAGCCGCAATACGCTGCGAAGTGCCGTATCCGACCGGCAAACCACCGGGCCGACGACTACGCCTCCTCCGGTCCGCAGCCACAATTTTGATCAATTCCAGTGCGTAGATGCGCCCGTGACCAGCATTTAAGACGTCGTTAATAGATCGCTGCCAATCGTCAGAATTATCATCAAGCAGGGCATTCAGGGTACGTGGGTCAGGTTTAATACGCCGCTCACCACCCAGACCCGGCTCCAACCCTGACAACCTTATGTGGGCCTGACCGCCAAGTGATGGTTCATCGCCGGTACTTTGCCTGGCTTTATTCATGCAGGAAACTCCGGGAACGCTCCAGCGCACTGAGGGCTTCGCCAGTTCCGATGGCCCGCAGTGCCCAGGAAACAGCCGATCGGATTGAAGGATCAGGCTGGTATAGCAGATCGGATAGACCTGCCACCAGACCATCGGGCCGGGCCTCAAGGAGATGAGACAGGGCAGCCCGGCGAACAATCTCATTTTGATTAAGCAGCGCGGTCAATGGTGCAGGACGAAGAAATCGGGCAATGACCCGGTTCCAGCAAGAAAGCATACCCGAAGCGTCATAAGGCATCATCAGGTAATCATCGGCTCCAAATTTAAAAGCCGACAGTACATCCTGCTGGTGGTGATATACATCCATCACCAGAATTGGCAAACGGGAGATTAGTTTATTCGGATCTTTGCGCATCCGGTAGATCATTTCAAGTCCGTTTAGACCCAACAATCGTTTCTTAACCACGATCAGATTCGGTTCAAGCGCGTGTACCAGCCGCAAGGCTTCCCGGCCATCAGCGGTCCGTCGTACCTCATAACCGTTTGAACCGGCCAGCAAGACGACCAATTCGGCTGCGCTATCATCCGGTTCGGCCAGCACGACCAATGGGCGACGCCGCCCCACCACCGGAGGAGCTTCGAGACCGCTTTGCCTGAATGGGCCATACAGCGAACTAAATTCGCGGCTGAGAGCAGGCTCCATGCCGGTTATATACTTGCCACCAAGTTGGGGTTCACGGCCATTGGGCCTGGTACGCTTCATGGCTAGGGTTTGTCCGTCAAATATGTTCAGGTGGAAATAGATGACAATTTCTGACCAGGAAAGCCACAGTATTGAGCTATCGCTTTGCGAATCTTACCTTAATTCAACTACCGGCACATTGCGCAGCAACGCCTTTTTTGTCTGTAAATCGTTTACCGTCACACGTAGGGTACGGTTCTGATCAACTTCAAACAAGACTTCTACCCGATCCGCACCCGCTTTGCCGGGTGGATCAAGGTGGGCAACGGTGCGTGCGCCATCCTCGTCATTCAGGGCAACAACCTGTCGCAGTTCCAAGCCACCGCCTTCAACCATCAGGATGGCGCGGTCACCGAACATGACCTCAGCAATACCGCCCGCACTTTCTTCTACCTCGCCAATGACCAATTCAAGGGCCTCCTGACCATCACGCGAGGCAGTCAGGATCAGCTTTACGGGCGATTGCAGGGGATAGCGTGTACCAGCCGGGATGATTTCCTCCCATTCATGGCGGTTAGTGATCGGGCTGAGATGGCGTACCCCATAGGAATGATACAGGAAATCGTCGAGTCCCATCCCAACAGCCAGCCCCAATGCACCATGTGCAACCGCCTCAAATGGCTTATGCTCCATAACTCGCTCAGGGCCAAACAGGGTGCGCAGCATCCGCCGGATCGATGGGATCAGGGCCGTGCCGCCAACCATCAATACTGCGCCGATATCCTCCGGGAAGATTCCCCTCGAACGTGCACTCCGCAGGGTTTTATCAATAGTTTGCTGAATACGGTTATAGAAATCGTGTTGGTCGAGAATGCTTTCAAGCTGGCTGCGGGTAAACGTCGCGCGGTAGGTTTTATAGGTATCCGGGTCAAAGACGCTGATCTCAGCCGTCTCGTGGGTAGAGAGGCGTATCTTGGCGTTTTCGACAGCGATCTTTAACTGGCTGTAAGCATCACCGACTTCACTGCGGTCGACTTCGTTCCGGGTCAATAACTCATCGAGCAGCCAGTGATCGATATCATCTCCACCTAAAACGCGGCCCGACTTGGCAATGACACGCGCTTCGGGCTGATCTTCTTCTATACTCGCACCGGGGACCGGTTCACCCAGGTCGAATACAATTCCCCCACTGTCATCCGCTACCGGCATCTGCACCAACGACACATCCAACGTGCCGCCGCCGCAATCAAAGACCATAATCAACTCACCCGGTGTACGGACTTCATAACCCAGTGCCGCCGCAGTGCTCTCATCGACGATCCGAACGCGGTGGATACCCCATCCGGCGCTCTGGCTGGCAATCCGGGTTTCATCACGGAGCCACTTGAGATAGCGCTCAAAACTCTGGACGGGGACGGTCAACACCAGTTCATCGATAGCTGCCGGTTCGTGTTGCAGTACCTCGCTAACAACCGCCGCCAAAAAGGTTTCTCCGGCACGGGCGTCATCCCAGGCAGCGCCGTCAATCGAACGGGCTAAAGGACGGCTCCGCGCCGCAATGCCACGCTTAAAGGATGCGAAGAAACGTTCGTCGCCCTGGACATCATAACCCTCAGCACGAACGGCATGACCGGCAATAATCTGATCATTTGCACCATTCGATAGATAGAGCAGCGAGGGGATCAGCGGCGGCTGACCTTCGACAGACGGGGTGCTTAATCCCGGCAAATGGAGCGTCTCCGGGGCGTTGGTTGATTCCCTCCACACGGCGACAACGGTATTGGTGGTTCCAAAATCAATAGCTACTTTTCTCATTGGGTACGACGACGATCTCCTCTAGTTTTGCTCTATCAGGGTAACTTCAGCTTTACATATTACCTCATCACCATACATGTAGCCGACATAACGCACCCGGACGGTATCATCAGGTGAGACGGAACGAGCACCACGTCCTACCGGCTTATGTCGCTGGGGGTCAAATGCCAGGGTCGCCCCGGCTGCACCGATCCTCTCGAAGCCCAGATCAACCAGCATTTGATCGAGAGGGGCAATAACATCCAGAACATCACGGGCTTTGAGGTCAGCACCATTCTCAACGGCGACCCTCAGCGTTGGGAGCTGGGTAGCAACCGGCTGCAACTGCTTGAAGAGTGCCAGACGCTCGGAGCGGACGGATATTTTCCCCTCCGATTCACGGCGTGCCTCTAATGCGGCATATTCCTCACGCAGTTTTTCGACCTGGCGGTCGCGTTGATCAATCTGCTTGTGTAAATCATCCTGGGCACGCTTCTGAGTCTCAATCGCGCGGCGCAAGCCCTGAACATTATCCATCAACAAGTCATAGTGAGAAGCCTTATAACGCATGATCTCACGGCGCAATAAAATCACACTGATCCGATCCCAAACAGGTTGAAATAAAGCCAACAACATCTGCTTAATCATCATCGGCTGTCCTCTTGGTATCGGGCGGGACATCGCAGATCAGAGGTTGATCCGGGTTTAGCTGCTGCGCAATGGGAACTGTATCAGCCGCTAAATCAGCAAAAACAACCGTCCCATCAGGTTGAATGTAGATTTCAACTTCAACCGGCAGATCCCCATCTTCAGAGTCAGGAAGATTTTGTACCAACACAGTCCCCCAAAAAATAATAATCCCCACCCCCCACCTGGCACAAACAGTCAGGCTGGGTGGTGGGGTCTGATTACAATACTACCGCTGGCGGACCTATGAGCCGGTAGACACCGTTTGGCCGGAGCTTTGCGATTCGTCGTAGTAATCCGAGGTGCGGTCACGCTTGGTAACATCACCCAGCGCTTTTTCGATAGCCTCGGTGACCTTTTCACAGTCCGGGCCAGATACACCCGTCACACGTTCCTCAACTGTGCCATCAGGTTTGATGACAAACTCAATCTCTTGTTTCGGCATGAGAAACTCCAGGGCTTATGACCAGCGCTGCATCACCAGGCGGATGCTTCCGTCCTGCTGAACCTCTTCGGTCATCATCTGGAAGCCAGTCTGTTCGGCCTGCTCAATGACGGTGATGTAGGCATAACGCTGGGAGAGCTTCTGCAAGAACTCTTCGCGGTTCATGCGGAGCCCCCAGAAATCGGCCACCATAACGACATTGCTCCCCTCACGGCGGAAACCCATGTCGAATTTGCCATCCAGCCGGACGACGAGTTCAGCGTTGGCCTGCTGCCCGGCATATCCGCGCACAGCACCCTCTTCAACCTTATAGCCCAGATCTTCCAATGCCTTCTTCACAGTCTCAATATTGCGTAACTGGGTCCGTACGCGCGTAAAGTGTGACATCTTCCAAACTCCTTACTTCAATTTACCCACTATACAAGTAAACATACTTGTTTTCAGGGAACATGTCAATAGTATAATACTCTTCATTGATATCTAACGCCAGTACATTCTAATCAACAGCAATCGCTTCATATCTACCCCGGCAAACTGGCATCTCCGAAGAGCTGGCCCATCAACCCAGCCTGAGCCGCATCTGAACTGGCCGGACGGCATCGACCGGTTGCCGCCCACTCCTGCATCCGGCGGATTCGCTCGCTGGAAGTTTTGCTCAAGGGCACGATAAAGGACATCGCCCGCAAAATATCATCCGTCTCAAATTCACGACGGCGGTCAAAGGCCATATGCATAGCCTCAAATACAGCCTGCTCAATTTCCGCCCCGTTAAGCCCCTCGCTCTGGAATGCCAGGGTTTCGAGATCAAAGTCGCGGATTCGCTGCGGGCGAACCTTGCTCAAGTGAACTTCAAAAATCTCGCGGCGCTCGCGCTCACTGGGCAGATCGATGAAGAAAATCTCATCGAAACGGCCCTTACGCAGCACTTCGGGAGGCAGGGATTCGACCGAATTTGCCGTTGCTGCGATAAAGACGGAAGACGTTTTCTCCTCCATCCAGGTCAGGATCGTCCCGAATACGCGGGCGGATGTACCGGAGTCACCGACAAAACTACTACCCAGTCCGGCAAAGCCCTTATCTAGCTCGTCAAGGAAGAGGACACAGGGAGCCATTGCCTCAGCGATACGGATCATCTCACGGGTGCGGGCTTCGCTCTCACCGACCAGGCCACCCATCAAGCGGCCAATATCGAGCCGGAGGAGGGGTAGCTGCCATAAGCTGGCGGTTGCCTTAGCAGAGAGGGATTTACCCGTTCCCTGGATACCAACCAACAGAATTCCCTTCGGGTTAGGTAGACCGTAATCGCGTGCCTCGGTGGTGAAAGCTGCGGCCCGCTGCTCTAACCAGGCTTTCAAAATATCGAGGCCGCCGATGTCATCCAGGGTTTCGGGGGCAGGCCAGAATTCAAGCACCTCGGTGCGGCGAATACGCTGCTTCTTCTCTGCGAGCATCATCGGGATGGCCCGGTTATCGATCTGGTGATAGCTGGCAGCGGCCCGCATCAGACCAAGCCGGATGCGATCCATCATCAAACCCCGGCAGGCTTTTACCAGGGCGTCACGCTCACCCGGCAGGAGGTTCACCTTCACCTGCTCTAAAATAAAACCAAGCTCGGCGTCGATCTCTTCAGCTGTCGGCGGCAGCAAATCTAACACGGTGATCTCTTCGGCCAGGTCGTTGGGAATACGCAGCGTTGGAGCCAGAATGACCATGGTTTTACGGCTGTTACGCAAATGGCGGGACAGGTTCCGCAGCTTGCGTGATATCTGGATATCATCGAGGAAGCGGTGGAGGTCACGCATCACAAAGACCGCCGGGACATCATCGCGCGCTTTTTCGATCTCGGTGAGCGCACTCATCGGATTGTTCTTGGCGGTCCCGTTGCGGAAGCCATCAACAAAATCCCAGATGCGCAATGCCCGCCCGCCCTGGTCGGCTACATTCTGGATCAACTGCTCAGCCCGTTCTTCTTCCGGGGTGGGCACGTAAATAATCGGGTAACTGGAGCGAATTAGAAGATCTAATTCCTGTTCGAATACCATTACGCCTCGTCCTTCTCTCAACAAATATTGGCTACGTGTATTATACATCAGCATGAAAAATTGACTTAGGCGGTTTTTTCCTCAAGCCGAGGGGCATATATAGTATATAATGGAGGGCGGCATCAAGGAGATGTGCATGCACCAAGTCAAAATCAGGTTGTCCATTTTCTTCACCGTACTATTATCGCTGCTGGGCGTGATTGGCTGCGCAAAAGAACCGTCCCTGCCGACTCCTATTCCAACAGCATCGGCATTTGCCCCTATCCTACCAACAGCGACCAACACGATCCAACCCAGCCTCACCCCGGCGCTGTTCCAACCGGAAGTTGTCAGTGCGGTTCCGGGCGGGCCATGCGATCACCTGTTATGGCCGCTTCGCAACGGAGCAACCTGGATATATGAACTAACCACTCCCACCGCCACCCGAAGCATCACGCAGACGGTTTCAATAGATGGCGGGGCTACCCTGATGTTCGATGGGCAAACCAGCACATTGAACTGCCTTGATGGAGCATTGAGTGGAATCCCACCAGGCATTGTCGGCCACCCTGAACTGGGCAACGGGGTAACGGCAACCAATCCACGCGGCAACTACCTCCCTACCCCGGCAGAACTGCTACCGCTTGGCACTCCAGTAGCCTGGGATTTAGAGCTTGATGCCGCCGGGACGATCATCCTGCCGATTGACAATGAAAAAGTTATAGGCCAGATTAGCGGTGGAAAGCTGGTTTTATTCCACAGCACCGAAGACCTTAGCGAAATTAGCGTCCCTGCCGGGAATTTCATGGTGTTAGGGATTCATGAAGATGCATTCTTCGATCTTGAGGTCACACTGCCAAGTGGCAAATCCGAACAGGTAGTGATCAGCGCCGGTGTACAACTCTACCTGGCTGAGGGCGTCGGGCCGGTTAAGATCGTGTATAAGGGTGGGTCAATCAGTACTCAAGAAGGAGCATGGATACTTGAGCCCAATTCATTTATGGAACTCAGCAGCGTGACTATTCCGTAAGGTCGATTGGCAATAGGACATAACATGTGTCTATCGACAGCCTACAATCGGATTGTTTTCCGGTGATCCAGGCTGTTATAATGAGAAAGAACATTTCCCTGTTATCAGTTCCCCAAAATAGGAGTCAAATGTGAAACTCCACGAATACCAATCCAAGTTTCGTTTTGCCGAATATGGCATCCCGATTCCACGCGGCAAAGTGGCAGCAACACCAACCGAGGCTTTCGAAATCGCCAAAGAGATCGGCGGGCCGGTGGTGGTCAAGGCGCAGGTGTTGGTCGGTGGACGCGGGAAAGCCGGGGGCGTTAAGCTCGCTCAAACGCCTGAAGAAGCTGAAAAACACGCCAGTGCCATCCTGGGAATGGATATCAAAGGGCTGACGGTCAAGAAAGTGCTGATCGATCCGGCATCGGATATCCAGAATGAGATTTACCTGGGCGTAACCACCGACCGGGCTACCCGGCGCACCGTGATCATCGCATCGGCGGCGGGCGGGGTGGATATCGAAGAAGTTGCGGCCACTACGCCGGAGAAGATCATCCGGATGCATGTCGATCCTTTCCTGGGGCTGCGCAGCTACCAGACCAATCATATTGCCAATGCGTTGGAACTATCACGCACCAGTTGGCGGCAGTTCGCACAGATTGCGCGTGGACTGTATCAATGCTACCTGGAGAGTGATGCATCGCTGGCGGAGATTAACCCGTTGATCGTGACCGGTGAGGGCGATCTGCTGGCCGTCGATGGAAAGATGGTGCTGGACGACAACGCCCTATTCCGCCACCCTGAACTGGCCGAGATGCGTGACGTCGATGAAGAAGCCCCGGCAGAGGCACAAGCCCGCCAGGCCGGTTTGAGTTATGTCAAGCTCGACGGGGAGATCGGGTGTATGGTCAATGGAGCCGGGTTAGCAATGGCGACGATGGATATGACCAAGCTGTTTGGAGGTGATCCGGCCAATTTCCTCGATATCGGCGGGGGCGCACAGGCGGATAAGGTTGCCACCGCTCTTCGGATTATCCTGGCCGATCCGAACGTTAAAGCCGTGCTGTTTAATATTTTCGGTGGGATCACACGCTGTGATGAAGTTGCCCTGGGTATCCTCGCCGCATTGAAAGAAGTGCAAACCGATATCCCAATGGTGGTACGGCTGGTCGGAACCAACGAAAAAGAAGGCCGGGCTTTGCTAGCCGACGCTGATATGGAAACCGCCTCTACGCTGGCCGAAGCCGCTCAGAAAGCCGTCAAAGCGGCCCAAACTGAAAGGTGAGTGGAACGTGAGTATTCTTGTTGATAAAAATACGCGGTTGCTCGTTCAGGGGATCACCGGGCGGGAAGGCCGCTTCCACACCGAGCAGATGGTTGCTTATGGGACCAATGTGATCGGCGGGGTGACTCCCGGCAAAGGCGGCGAATGGGTCGAGAATGTGCCGGTGTTCGATACGGTTGCCTCAGCTGTTGAAATGACGGGCGCAAACTGCTCCATTATCTACGTCCCGGCCCGGTTCTCTGAAGACGCGATCTATGAAGCGGCGGATGCAGGCATACCGCTGATCGTTTGCATCACGGAAGGCATTCCAGTATTGGACATGATCAAGGTACGCGCTTACCTCGATCAAAAAGGGACACGGCTGGTCGGCCCTAACTGCCCCGGTCTACTCACCCCAGGCGAGGCGAAAGTTGGGATCATGCCGGGTGACATCGCGATGCGGGGGAATATCGGCGTGGTATCACGCTCCGGCACACTGACCTATGAAGTGGTCTATGCGCTGACCAATCAGGGGATGGGGCAAACTACCTGCGTCGGGATCGGCGGCGATCCGATCAACGGCACGAACTTCATCGACGTTCTAAGCATGTTCGAGGCTGACCCCGCCACCGAAAAGGTGGTGATGATCGGTGAGATTGGTGGGACGGATGAAGAAAAGGCGGCCCAATACATCGCCGATTCGATGACCAAACCGGTGGTGAGCTTCATCGCCGGGCGGACGGCTCCTCCTGGCAAGCGGATGGGACATGCCGGGGCTATCGTCGAAGGTGGCAGCGGCAAAGCCGAAGATAAGATCAAGGCGCTGGAAGAAGTCGGTGTGAAAGTCGCCGATCACCCAGAGCAAATCCCTGAGCTATTGACATCCATGTAGTAGATATACAAACAGATAAAGGGCTGGTAGATATCACCAGCCCTTTTCGATTTACATCTGTTCTCCGGGAGCTTCGCCAAAGAAGAAGATTACCAGGCCCACTACCAGAATCAAGACACCAACAACGGTGCCGACCGTCTGAGCTGTACCAAAGCGGGTCGGGTTTTGGCCGATTCCCAGCACGTCAGCCAGGGAGAAAACGCCGGCACAGATCAAGCCTGCCCCGACAACAACTGCACCAACAATTCGACCAGACATAACCCATTTCTCCCCTATGGATTGGCTGCCCGCCAGGCATCTTCGAGACACTCTTGAGCATTACCGGTGTTCGCGCCGGGTTGAGTCCCCAGACATTGGAAGAAAACATCCGGATCAGCGGACAGTGCCTGCACAAAATCTCTGGCTCCATTGCACTCACCGGTGTTTGCCGGATCATTGCAATAATCAAAGCAGCCTGAACCACTCTGGAAAATACATGTCAGAGGCGGCAAAGGCAGCGCCGGGGCGGGCTTGGTGGGTGTGGGCGTCTCCGTCGGGATCGGCGTTTCGGTTGGGGTGGGCGTATAGGTCGGAGTGGGGGTCGCTGTAGCAAATAAATGCAGCCCACCGCCGCCGCCCAGCGTCGAAACCAGGAGCAGGACCAATACCAGGATAACACCAACGCCAACCACACCACCTATAATAATGATGGCCTGACGGCTGCGCGATCCGCCACCGGTTGAGGCCCGGCCACGCGGTTCAGGCTCATCTTCACCCAATACCTGCCGGGCAGTCCTGGCGCGTGAACGTGCCCGCGAAAGAGCATCGCTATCTACTTCATCAAATGAACCACCACCGGCATCAGGTGACCCGGCACTTCCTCCACCACGTATCCGGGCGATTCGATCCGCCGCGGCATCCATCTCATCGTCTGAGTCATAATAATCGCTCATATCTTCTCTTCCTCTAGTTTGGCTTCAGGGTAACCTCACCTCTTTATAATACAGCGAGAAGCGCCTACAGCCAATCATTCAACATCAAAACGAAGCGTTTCAATCGCCGGTAACAGATCATCAAGCGGGCATTGAGTCCCGCCCAGGCTGATCACTACCAGACGATTTGTCCCAACCAGGGCAGTGTAAAGCCCACCGGAGCTGCCATCCTGGCCGATCCAGGTATACCCCGGCAAGGCCAGACCTCCAAGCGACTGCATCTTTGCAACAGACAGGGACTCCAGATCATCACGCCTGGAGAATTGAACATACTGCGATTCCAGGTAGTTACTGGGGGTCGAACCGATGGAGATGTAAACCATTAGGTTACAGGCCAACGTTGACTCGGCCCACGACGGTTGCAGCGAAACAGCCGCGCCGGGTGTAGTCTGGAGAAAAGCCGCCAATCCGCCGTCAACATTCCAGGATTTCCAGTCTGACGGAGCAGCCAGACAAAAACCTTCCCGGTCGTGCAAGGTAAATCCGTCCGGCACTTCGCACGGGGCCACCCGTTCGATAGGAGCCACGCCTTCGACCGGAACTGATGCAATGGTCGGGAATGGCTCATCGGTTGGACGAGGAGCAACGTTTTGCTCACCCACCCATTCAGCCGTCAACTCGGCTCCGGCCTGCAAGGTTTTTACGATCAACGAGTCGGGTGTGTTTTCCGGCAGCATAATCGTCGGTTGGTCATCAATCACCGGAATGGCGGTTTCATTATCTGGCGCAGCACAGGACACCAGAGCAACCAGTATAAGCGTCATAACAACAAGCTTTTCAAATTGCATAAACTCATCATACCGCATCCCTACCAACAGGCCAATAACGATCTTGCCCCCTGCTTGATAGACGGCTAAAATCCCCCGGCAAACTTATATGAAATTCAAAAGCTTGAAATCGAATCTAAATCATCTGGATAATGGGCTGCTGCTGGTTATTGCGTTAAGTGTGATGGCAGCCTGGCCGTTTATCCTGCGCGGATCACTGCCGCGTGAAACTGATGCAGAACTACACGTCTTCCGCACGGCTGAGTTAGGTTATGCACTGCGGGCGGGAGCGATCTATCCCCGGTGGGCTGCCGATTTTTACTACGGCTACGGCTATCCGATTTTTAACTACTATGCGCCGTTAACTTATTATCTCGCGAATTTACTTTCGCTGGCGATTCCTGGCGGGGCGGTGTTCGGCACGAAAGCTGTCTTCGTGTTGAGCTTCATCATTGCCGGGTTCAGCATCTATAAGATTGCCACTCAGACATCAGGGCGGTCAGCCGGGGGGATTGTGGCGGCTGCCGGTTACCTGTTTGCGCCCTACTTCTATTTAATCGACTCCCATCTCCGGGGCGACCTGGCCGAATTCTTAGCGCTGGCGGTAGGACCACTTGCCCTGTGGCAGTTGATGGCCTACTACGAACGGCCCGATCGACGGCGCTTCACTTTTTCAGCATTGGCGATTGCGGCCCTGATCTTGACCCATAATTTGCTGGCGCTGGTTTACTTTGCACTGCTGGCAGTTTATGCCGGGTGGCGGTGGGTGTTTGTAAACGAGCCATTACCCACAGAGAACGTATCTACAAATCGATATATCTCGCCCCTACAAGGGTTTGGGATAAAGTTCATTACAAAGACGCCGATTATGCTGGCCCTTCCGCTGGTATTGGGGGTGATGCTGGCGGCGTTTTTCTGGCTACCGGTCGGATTAGAACGGAATGCTGTTCAACTTGGCAACCTGATCGGGCCGGGGCACTTTGATTATCGCAACCACTTTTTAGGGACGGGAGAATTATTCGGCCCATCGATTCCCTTAGACCTGGGGGCTATCAATCCAGCATTCCGGTTTAACCTGGGGATTGGTCAATGGGTGATCGCGCTGCTGGGTATCGCCGGGTTGATTCTGAAATCGCTCTCGCTCAAGAGCTTGAAGCCTATATCCAATATAGCAGTCTGGGGATTGATCCTGATCGGGTTGATCGGGTTGATGCTGCCGGTCAGTTTGCCGGTGTGGGATGCCGTCCCGCTGATGAAGTTTATGCAGTTCCCCTGGCGGCTGCTCGGCCCGGCGATGTTATGTGTGGCGATTCTGAGCGGCTTCTCGGTCTACCTGTTTGACAGCCTACCAAATCGTATCCGGCAGTATGCTGTGACAGGGTTAACGCTGCTCCCCCTCATTTTTACACTGCCGATCTTCGTACCGCCAGCTTGGGGATCATTTGGGGCAACCGATCAATTAGCGATGTTGGACTTCGAAGTCAACGGGTTGGCACTGGGAACCACATCAACCGGGGATTTTGTGCCCGCCGGGGTTGAATTAGTTCCCGGCCCGAATCCTGATTTGCTCGACTCCTACCGGGACGACGGGCCAATTGACAAAGTCAACCGCCACACCTTACCGGAAGGAGCGGCGGTCGACATAGTCCGCCATCGCCCAACCGCAGACCTGTTTACGATCACCTCCTCGGAAGCCTTCACCCTTCGTTTATATACATTCATGTTCGATGGCTGGAAGGCGAGCATCGATGGGCAGCGGGTGGCGATTGAAGTAGCCAAACCGGAGGGGTTCATCACAGTGCCGGTTCCGGCAGGGGAACATACAGTACGGGTGTGGTTAGGGACAACGCCAGCCCGAACACTCTCGACGGTGATCAGCCTGATCGGAGTGGGGCTTCTGATCATCATCGGGCAGTTTATGCCCATCCCTATGCCCCCAGAGGATAAGGAAGATATCCCCTACAGAGCCTTGAGCATAGGGTTGGCCGCTTTTGTTGTTACGGCTGCGGTTGGAGGGTATCTGCAATGGTTCCAACCACATAGCGAGGGCCTGATCGCACAACCTGCCCAGTATGCTACACACGCCTATTTACAGGGGGGGGTTGACTTGATCGGTTATGATATAGGAGGAACAACGTTCCAACCAGGTGAAACCATTGATCTGACCCTATACTGGAAAGCGAGAGAACCGGCAGCCGGTAATTACCAGGCATTTGTGCATCTGACCAGCATTCCAGCCCACACGTGGGGCCAATCAGACAAGCTCAATCCAGGCGACTATCCTACCACCCGTTGGACTCCTGATCGGTACGTACGTGACCCTCATCAACTGGTTATACCACCGGGGACCCCTCCCGGTGATTACACGCTGCGAGTTGGTTTATGGAATCACGGTTCTGGAGTACGGCAGCTCATATTAGCCAAAGATGGAGAAATTCTGGGCGACTCAATCGCTCTGCCCATCCCGATTACGGTGACAAAGACCACAACACCGCCTGACATTGCCCGGCTTCCACTTGACGTGGTTGTCGATCAGGAGGTTGTAGACGGCATCACCCTTCTCGGCGCAGAAGTAGAACCGGGTGAAACGCTCACCAACGAATTAGAATTACTTAAGCTCACCCTTTATTGGCAAGTAACAGACGACAATCTGCCGGATTATGATATCGCTATACGCCTGGTTAACCAGGATGGAAGTATACCAATTGAGTTTTCCGAACCGCCGGTTGATGGCAACTATTCAACCGGTCAATGGGCCAGCGGTGAGGTAATTCGGGATGTACATTCAACCTGGATTGATGGCAGTTTACCTGCCGGGGAATATACGGTTGAGGTCGGTGTTATCTCAAGCACGCAGGAGGAACCCATCGATTGGCTGCGGGTGATCAAGATAGAACGCCAATTACCCTAATGGGTTATAGTAATAGAGAAAAAAATGCGATTAATTAATGCTTGACAACACCAACAGCGACATTTATTATATGTGGCTATTATGACAGAGGTCATATTAGTAAGATGTATTTGGTGACAATCAGGGGAGGTGCATATGCATAATGATTGCCTGCCACATTTTTCTGATGTGTTCAGGCAGATTGTCCCAAGGGGATAACAACCTTCCGTAAAAAGATGCTTATTCACAAACAAGTAAGAGGAGAAGAGTATTCATGAAGCGTTACTATCCAGTTCTGATGGTTCTGCTCGCGGCGCTGCTGATCGTTGGATGTGGTGCTCAAGCAGAAGAAGCTACCATTGAAGATGCCTGGGGCGTCGTTCAGATCCCTGCCGATGAACCGGTTCGGATTGCTGTGAACGTCGTCACCTCCGGCGCTGGCGTTGACGTGTACGGTCTGACCGAACTGCGCGGTTCAGAAATCGCCGTGGAAGACTACGGTGGACAACTGCTCGGCCATGACATCGAGATCGTCCAGAACGACACCCTGTGCAGCGCTGAAGGCGGTCAGACCGTCGCCACCAAGACGGTATCAGACGAGACCCTCGTTGCAGTGATGGGCCACACCTGCTCATCTTCATGTGAACCAGCTGCTGGCATTTACGACGAAGCTGGCCTGACCATGGTTTCACCCTCCTGCACCGCCGGTTCACTGACCGGTGCAGATGCCGCCCGCGCCTTCATGCGTACCGCCTTCAACGACAACTTCCAGGGCCGTGCCGCCGCT
>JBNKDD010000040.1:0-29789 GCA_050288085.1 Anaerolineae bacterium | reverse complement strand
CTGTCTTACCGATCCCACCGGGGCCGGTCAACAGTGTGGCGATAGGAGGAGTTGATTCCGACAGCCGGTCGCAGAGCTTAGCCAATAGTTTATCCACGCCAAATAGCGAGGCGTAGGTAGGAGGCGGCAGTTTTGAGTGCAGCCAAAGCCGCCAGTGATCGCGCCGCGCTTCTGCTTCGAGGTGGCTGAGAGCATCATTCAAGCGACAGTAACCGCGATTCATCCGGCGGCGGAGATGCCGGGTATCTACATCGGTGAGTTGGGCTATCTCATTAACCTGCAAATCCAGGTCAATCTCGACGTAGCGGTAGTATAAGGCGCTCCATGCCTCCAATTCTGTGTTGTTCTGCTTGAAGTCCTGCTGTAAAGCGGCCAGAGCAGCCTGCCGGTCGGCTGGCCCCGGTTCCCAGGGCAACCCTGCCCGTGATCGGAGTTCGCCTAATCGACTGCTGATCAGATCAGCGAGGCATGTTCCGATGGCCGCATCAACCCCAACCGGCGAGGTGATCGGACCACGATCCTCCACCTGGCGTTGAATCCAGATCAACTCACGAAGCGGGCTATCACCGATCGGCTCTGCCTGCCGGATTCGTTCCAGGGCATCCCGGACGGCGGTTTCGTCTAGCAGGGGCGATTCAGTCACTTTTCTGATCGGCCTCCACTCGTTTCTGCCAGGGGAAAGAGACCGCCGCCAGTTTGGGCCAGCGTTCTACCAGGGACGGCCAGATCAGGGTGATCAGCAGGGTGAGGGGCAGTATCCAGGCAAATTGCATCGAATGGTTTTCCAGCCAGGGGTACGCTACAAACCAGGCATAAGATAAAGGCACGGCCCACCAGGGAGTCATCAGAACCAGGAAAACGGTATAAGAATAGACCCCAAACCAGGGCACACTGATCGCCGAAGCTAACAACGCTGCCAGGACACGCTTGCGTTTACCTTCCACCAGGAATATCGATAGGAAGGTTATGAGGCTAAAGGGGAACAGCAAAGTTGCTTTTCCCCAGACCGGCAGGCCCAGATCTTCAGGGCGGGCTTCTAACCAGCGAAGCGGCCAATCGATCCCCCAAACGAGGATGGTTGCCAGCAAAGCCAGCACCGGAATGATCAGGGTCTTCAAACGATCGTCGTCATACCATAACAATACCAGAATAGCAATACCGCTCAGGTGCGGTTTGATGGACATCAGCAGCAGGCCCAATCCCCGCAGGTATGGACTGGGGGCGATCAGGGCCAGGGCGAGTCCGATCACCACAATGGCTTCGGCCTGACCGAGCCAGATCAATCCCATCACCGGGAAGGTGAGCAGCAGAAAAATTGATTCTGTTTCCAGCCGCCGGGATGCCCAGATCAGGCTGGCAGTGGTGAACAGTGTCCAGACCGGCCAGGCGATGGTTTCGGGGATGAATCGCAGCGGCGCAAGAATCCAACCGGTGTGCCAGGGATTTAACCCGCATTCCAGGCATCCCCGCGCCTGCGGCAAATAATAGACATGTAAATCCTCACCACCCGGCAAAAAGAAAGCCGCCACCGTCATAATAACTGCGACCTCAACGGCAACCCACTGCCGGAAATTTGTATTTTTAGACAACCTTCTCAGCCTGGAGGAAATTCTTGACATTGCTTGTCTGGCTCCAATCAAGCGTGTTATGCTTCTACGATAACTGACTTACTCTAATTGTCAAGGCTTATACGGAGATAATGCATCGTGCAGAACATTGAGATATTACGCGAATTCGATCCTGAAATCTACGCGGCCATCACGGCGGAAACCGAGCGCCAACAAGATGGACTTGAGATGATCCCCTCCGAGAACTACGTCAGCGCGGCAGTATTCAGCACTATTGGCACCGTGTTAACCAACAAGTATTCAGAAGGTTACCCCAAAAAACGCTATTATGGCGGCAATGAGCATGCAGACACCATTGAAGAACTGGCACGCAGCCGGGCGAAGGAACTCTTCGGGGCAGAGCATGCCAACGTGCAAGCCTATTCCGGCTCACCGGCCAACCACGCAGTTTACTTTGCACTGGCAAAACCCAACGATGCAACAATGGGACTGGCATTACCGGCGGGTGGACATCTCACGCATGGTTGGAAAGTCAATTTCTCGGCCCGCTATTACGACTCGGCCCTGTACGGTGTTGATCCAGAAACCGGCCTGCTTGATTATGACGCGATCTGGGAGATGGCAAAAGAACACAAACCCCGGCTGCTGTGGGCCGGAACATCGGCCTATACCCGCACCATTGACTTCGCCCGGTTTGCCGAGATCGCCGAGGATGTGGGCGCACTTCTGATCGCCGATATTGCCCATATATCCGGGTTGGTGGCAACCGGCTTGCATCCTGACCCGGTTCCCTACGCTGCCGCCGTCACTATGACCACCCACAAAATGCTGCGCGGCCCGCGTGGGGCGATCATCTTAAGTAAGCAGGAATACGCTAAAGCTATTGACAGCGCGGTGTTCCCCGGCTTGCAGGGTGGGCCACATAACAATATCACATCCGGGATCGCCGTCTGTCTTAAGGAAGCCAGCCAGCCGTCCTACACCGACTACTGCAAGCAGATTATCGTCAATGCCCAAACGATGGCCGAAGAACTGCTCAAGCGTGATTTCAAGGTGGTGACTGGCGGGACGGACAATCACATGGTGCTGCTCGACTTGACGAATAAGGGCGTGAGCGGCAAGCAAACACAGAATGCTTTAGATCAGGCGCATATCACAACTAACGCTAATATGGTTCCTGGCGATAAGCGTTCCGCTTTCGATCCATCTGGTATCCGGCTCGGCACTCCGGCCCTGACGACACGCGGCCTCAAAGAGGGTGAGATGCGCAAGCTCGCCCATTGGGTGGCCGACGTGGTGGAGAATATCGACGATGAGAAGACTATCGAACGGGTGCGCGGGGAAGTGATGGAGCTGTGCAGTCAATTCCCGCTGTGGTATTGATTCAGTGGGCAAGGGAGCGCAAAGCCTTGCGTCCCCTTGCTATCGTTAAAAATTGACGATTGTGATTATAGACTGTATGTTCTATAATAACCGGTGCTTCTAAACAGCATTTCCGGTATTGAGCAGGACAAAAGAATTGTGGGATTGAATCGGTAATAGTTTTATGGACACTGTTACATTCAACAACCTGCCAACACAGCAAACATCTTTTATAGGCCGGTCGGACGAGGTCAACGAGATACTCTCGCTGCTGTCCGATCCAGACTGCCACCTGATAACGTTGGTCGGGCCGGGTGGGGTAGGTAAGACTCGCCTGGCGGTTGAAGCTGCCCGGCAGGTTATGGACATCTTCCCTAATGGGGTTTACTTCACGCCATTGGCCCGGCTGAATTCGGTATCTGATATCCTGTCGATGCTGATTGAGGTTACAGGCTACCATTTACAACAAGAGACAAAAGAACCCCGGTTACAGTTCCTCGATTACCTGAAGGAAAGACATTTGATGCTCATTATGGATAACTTTGAGCATCTGCTTGAGGGCGCGGAACTGGTCAGCGAGATATTGAATACAGCCCCTGACATCAAGATAATTGCCACCTCGCGTGAACCGCTTAAATTAAGCGGCGAATGGGTGCGCCGGATCGGGGGGATGGCCTTCCCGGAAGAAGCAGGCGTTGACACCCCGGAGAACTACAGCGCCGTCAGATTATTTATCGACCGGGCACGCCGGGTGAGAGGAACAACTTTGCAGGCTGACGAGCTTGCCAGCATCATCCGAATCTGCCAGCTCGTTGAAGGAATGCCGCTGGCTATCGAACTATCGGCAAGCTGGATGCAAACTCTTGCCCCGTCGGTTATCGCCGATGAGGTTCACCGGAATATCGATATCCTGGCGACGCCGCTGCGGGATATCTCAGAACGGCATCGCAGTATGCGGGCGGTGTTCAACCATTCCTGGCAGTTGTTGTCTGAACAGGAGCGCGATGTCTTTCAAAAGCTGTCGGTGTTTTGTGGCAGTTTCAGCCGTGAAGCTGCCGAGGCCGTAGCCGGAGCATCGCTGCATATACTGGCCGCGCTGGTTGATAAGTCACTGCTCTATCTGAACGCCAATGGGCGCTACGATATCCACGAGCTGCTGCGGCAGTATGGAGAAGCACATCTACGCAGCACTGAGGCTGCCGACGAGGTATTGATCCGGCATGCCATTTATTTCCTGGAAATGATGGGGCAGCTTGAGGGCGAGATTAAAACGCACCAGCAGGCTGAAGCGCTGGATCAGATCGCAGCAGAATTTGAAAATATCCGAACCGCCTGGTATCGGGCCGTTGAGTATCGGCTTTTTGAGAGCATCGACCGGGCGGTAGAAAGCCTGAACTTCTTCAGTGATATGCGTTCTCGCTACCTGGAAGGAGAGCGGCTGTACTTGCATGCTATCGAGGCTGTCGAATCCGAGGGCGATCCGCAGCTTGATATGACGTTGAGCCGCCTGAAAAGCCGCTGTATCAGGTTGGTTTTGCTAGGTGGTTTCGAGAACGATTTAGATATCGCCCAGATGATCAACGAATCACTGGAAACCGCACGCCTGCACAATACCCCGGCAGAGATCGGGTTTTGCCTGTATCTCAAGGGGATATTCCTGATGGAAAAGTGTAAATATTGGAAACCGATTCCCACCCAGATCAGCGAACAGGCATTTGCATTGCTTGGAGAAAGCCTCGACTGCTTTACGAATCTGAATGACCGCTTTTATATAGCCGAGGTGCTGACGTGGACGGCCAGTTGGGAGACGGGGTCAGAAAAGTTTGAACAGAGCAATGAAACCTATCGCCGGAGTCTTGAACTCAGCCGGGCTATAGGTGACAAGAATGGGATTGCCTGGTCTTTGTTTAGCCTGTCAAGGTCGATGGATTCTACAGAAGATCATCCTGAAGCCGAAACTTATCTCCGCCAGTCAATTGCCATGATGCATGAAATCAAGAGCTTGAAGGGGATCATTCACGGCACCCATAAATTGGTGGTGATTTTAGCTTTCAGAGGGGAATTCGAAGAGGCCCGCCGGTTAGCAGATGAGATTGTTCAGTTAGCACGGACATGGAATAACCCGGAAGGTTTGATGCTGGCGCTGAGTAAACAATCCTTCCTGGTCAGTGTGATGGAAGAGGATTACGAAAAAGCCCGCGAACTGGCCGAAGAAGGCTATCAGTCGGCACAGAAACGATTTTTTGGCTATCGACACCGCCCGTTTTACTTTGCCCCGCAGTCAATTGCGGCCTGTGGACTTGGCGATATCGACACCATCCGGCGGAATCACATCGAGATCGTCAACCCTGAGTACTACACCTATCAGGAGAATATTGTCTCTATCGTTGGTGAGGCCGTCGCCTGTGCTCAGGAAAACCGGTATGAAAGAGCCACTGAGTTATTAGGGCTGGCCTTTGAACAGCCTCTCTTCAATTCGGGTTGGTTGTCAAGATGGGCGCTGGTTGACCGGCTCAAATCAGAACTTCAAGCCGCACTGGGGATGGATGCTTACGATGACGCCTGGAGCCGGGGGCAGAAACTGGATTACTGCACCGTTCTTCGGAGTTTAAAGTCGGATAACGCAGCGGTAGATGACCGGTGGGAAACCAATCAGGCTTTGCCCGAACCCTTGACTCAACGAGAGTTCGAGATACTGCACCTGATAGCCACCGGGCTGTCCAACCAGGAAATCGCCGATCAATTGGTGCTCTCGGTCGGAACCATAAAAGTGCATATCCGGCACATTTATCAAAAACTCAACGTCAGCAGCCGGACCCAGGCCATAGCCCAGGCTTCGGAGTTAGCCTTGATATAGGCTCAAGTTCGTACCAGCGTGACCTCTGTCACCTCCGGCGGGCAATTAATTCGAAATGATGCCGTTTGCCCAACACCCCGGCTGGTGTACAGCCACATATCGCCAACCTTCCGCAGCCCTTCGGGGTATTTCCGACCGAGGTAGGGCAAAATCAGCGCACCGATAAATGGAATACGTACCTGCCCTCCATGGCTGTGGCCGGATAGTTGCAGGCTAAACCGCCCGGAAAGCGTGGCGGTATCAGCATAATCGGGTTCGTGTGCCAACAAGATTGGCCTGGCGTCTGGCGGGACATTATGCAAACCGGCTTCGAGATCGTGCTTGTCCATCCATATGTCATCCACACCGACAAACCACAACTGCTGCCCATCCTTCGATAGATGCATGCTGTCATTCCGCAGTTCCGAGACCCCGGCATCTTCCAACACCTGCCGCAACCCCGGAGCATCCACCCAGTGGTCGTGATTCCCCAGGACTGTCCATACTCCGCCCGGTGCATCCAGCCGGGACATTTCATTATAAATCGCAGGTGCATCCAGCCATTCACCGACATAATCGCCCAGCAGCAGAATTATGTCCGCCTGTAGATCAAGCGCCATCTGGATTGATTTTGCGACGGTCTTTAGTTCGGTCGCCGGGCCAACGTGAAGATCGGTCAATACGGCCATTCGGAAGCCATCAAAAGCCGAGGGAAGCCCGGCAAGCGGGACTTGAATCCGCTCAAAGCGCGGCCAGTTCGGTTCGATTTTCCAACCGTAACCTATCCCACCGAGAGAAAGCAGCAATCCGGCCTCGACGGTTCTGACGCCAGCTTTCAATACTGTCCGGCGGCTGACGTTGGCATTGGGTGATTCGTTGTCCGCGCTCATAACCTTTTCTCCAGGATGTACTGGGATTTGGTATTCTGGTAGCCGAGCCGCTCATAGAAACGATGGGCAGCCTCGCGAATAACGTTGGTGCGAATCCGAACCGATTTACAACCCTGGCCGTAAGACCACTCCTCAGCAGCTTCCAGCAGCAACTGGCCGATATGCTGGTTACGATAGGCTTCATCAACAACCAAACCGTAGATGCATAGGAATTCGCCCTTGGCCAATGTCTGGGACAACCCGGCATGAATACAGCCAATGACCGGTGCGCCGGGTTTATCGGCTACATAAATGATATCGGAAGGAAGCTTGCTGAGAGCTTCGATTCGATTTTGCATCTCGGCCTGGGAAGTATTATAGCCAAGTTGATTATAGAGCGTCGTGATGCGGGCACAATCCTGGAGATCCGCCCGGCGGATGTGGATATTGAGATTCGTCATACCATTGAGTCTACTATCCGGGCTATGAAGCAATCAATAGTCTAAATAGCACAGAATCCCTACGTTCAACCTGTGCTGGGTTCGTCAATTTAGGCAGGTTGTGCTAGCATACACATCGAGCGAGCATATTTTCCTAGAGCAGCGAAATTGTATAGCCATGAAATTTTTAAATCAAAAGGGCATCATTCAGATAGTTATACTGGTCGTCGTTCCGGCCATCATCTCATTGTTGGTGTCACTCCTGGTGCTGACCATCTGGAGCAACCGGGATCAGGCTAACCCAGATGTATTGGTCTTGCCGACAACCAGCGGTACAGCCATGATTCCTGAGCGTAGTGAAGGGAATATCGGCATTCCTTCGTCAGGCAGCAGTAACGGAGGACAGCCCGCCGCCGAAGCGCCTGCGGAGGATTGCGAGAATCCGGTCCACTCAGTGGCAAGTGGGGATACCCTCGGCCTGCTCTCCCAGGAATACGAAGTCTCCATTGAGGATATCATTGCCCTCAACGAGCAGATCAACGGGCAGTTCAACCCGGATGTCCTATCCATTGGGCAGACTATTGTCATCCCGGTGTGCGGGGTTCCATCGCCTGATGAACCCACCACAGAATCATCAACGGAAACCCCGGCAGACCCGGAGGATGTACCGGAACCGATTGCGACCGCTACCCAACCACCGCTCGGCCCGGTCACCATCCGCATTGAGCAGGTTCAGAACGCGGGCAACATCGATGAGGAAGCGGTGATCATCATCAATGAGGGCGGCAATGCCCAATTAGAAGGGTGGGTGCTATCCAATGAGCGCGGTGACGAGTTTGTCTTCCCACCGATGACTTTGTTCGGAGGTGGGGCGGTGACGATCCACACCGGCAAGGGTGACGGCGGCCCGATTGATCTCTACTGGGGGCGGGAAGAATCCGTCTGGCAAGTAGGAGATCGGGCAGTACTGTACAATGCCGTAGGTGAGCTTCAATTCGATTATGGCATCATCGAAGAATAGCAGTTCCAGCCGGGGATATTGGCTGGCACTGCTGGGATTATTTGTATTGGGGCTGGCTTTGCGCCTGTTCCGGCTGGGGAGTGTTCCGCTAGGCGGACATGGTGATGTCGCCTGGATCGGCCTGAACGCGCTTGACTGGCTGCACGATGGCATCTGGCCTTACTACGTCTACGAGCTTTATGCTCCGGAGCCGGGGATCGTTTATGCTGCCGGGCTGTCGATTGCGGCGTTTGGCGCGAACTTCTTTGCCAGCCGCTTACCGACTTCGCTTGCCAGCGCACTGGTAATCCCGGTGAGCTACTTTGCCATCCGGTGGCTGAAAGATGACGATAAGTCGAATGAAGTGGTAGGGGCGCAAGGCTTTGTGCCCCTGTCCGGTTGGCTGGCTGCTCTGGCCTACGCCGTCAGCTTCTACCCGATCATCCTCAGCAAGACCGGCCAACGTGCCCAGCTTTTCCCCCTATTGGTGATGGGGCTGGTTGCACTGTTTGCCTATGCCTGGAAAAGCGGTAAGTGGTGGGCGTTTATGGCCTCGGCGGTGGTGATAGCGCTTGCCAACTACACCTATATCCCCGCCCGGTTGATGCCGGTGATGGTGATCCTGTGGGCCGTCCACCAGTTTTTCGCAGATCGGGAGCGCTTCAAGACGCGATTCTGGCAGCTTGTCGCGATGGGCGGGTTAAGTGCCCTGCTGGTGCTGCCCCAGTTGATCACCTACCTGAATACACCCGAAGCCTTCTTTGCCCGCAGTAATCAGACTGCCGGGCAGTTCATCTTCCAGACCGGGTTAAGCGGGGCAGAATTATGGGGCACATTGGGGCGTAAGTTCGTCGGGGAATTCGCTATCTTTTTCCTGCCCTGGCGCGGAGCCTATGCCGAGATGGGCCGTCCGCTGATGCCCTTGCCGCTGGCGATTGGTGCGGTGATCGCAATAGTTGTCACCTTTTTCAAGGGCAAGGATCGAGGGCTGTGGTGGCCTCTGATCGGCCTGCCGGTTATGTTCCTGACGGACGTAGTGAGCGGTACTCAGCCGGAGCCGCATGGCCTGCGGATGATCGGTGTCCTGCCGCTGGTGTTCCTGCTAGCGGGTCAGGGATTGGCGTTGGGCGGAAAATGGCTCAAGGAACAGTTGAAGCTGTCGCCGCCGTTCAACACGGCGATTCCGGTGATCCTGGCACTGCTGATCCTCATCCCTGGGTTAAACGATCTCTGGTTCTATCATCAGCTTTACATCCCCAATCAGCAAGCCGATCCTGAAACTACCGACCGGCTCGAAATTAGCGACGTGTTGATCGCAGAACTGGCGCTCAAACACAGCGGTGATGGCCGCCCGATTCTGCTCACATTAGACGATTTCACGCGGGCGAACATCCCCTATTTGTTATCCGATGCCTACCCGGTGCGGCGCGGCCTGCGCGAATCCGACGATCTGGACAGGTTGGATGGCTCGGTACTGGTGGTGTATCCCAGCAACCCGTATCGCCCTCGCCACGACGGTCGCCTCCCGGAGCATGACGGGCGCTCGTGGGTGATGCTGGTTGACGGCGAGATGCTGCTTTTGCCAACGCTCAGTGTAGAAGCCGCCGAACTGATCGACCTATCGCCGGAAAATCGGATCGACGTGATAGCCGATGCAACCGGGCAAGAAGTCGCCTCATTGTATGAAATCCCTGCCGGGGGGCTTTTCAGTTCAGACGAATCGATGACGGTTGTCGGGGCGAACTTCAGCAATGAGATCGAATTAGTCGAATATAGTGTGGACAGCCATATCCTCGATCCCGGCGGTGAACTGTGGATTACGCTTTACTGGCACAGGTTGGAAGGCGCTTCGGAAGATTACGAAACCTTTGTCCAGATACTCGATGCCCAGGGGCAGGCCATCGCACAGGTGCACCGCTGGACACTCGATGGTGTGTATCGCACCCGGCTGTGGGATCAAGACGAACTTGTTCCTACCCGCTTCCGGCTGGACGTGCCGCCCGAACTTCCGGCAGGGCGTTACACCGTGATCGCCGGGCTGTACCGGGTGCTGCATAATGAATCACTGCCGGTGGTTGATGATCAGGGCAGCGCCCCACATGCCACACTGAGTGGATTCAAAGTTGCTTTGCCACCTGCCAACCCCACCCAACCGGCCCCGGAGCAAGAAATACTGTTCGGTGATATGATTCGATTGATTGGGCTGGGGGCAGAAACCACTACCGACTCGCTGATCCTCCGGGCTGATTGGCAGGCCATCGACTATTCTGCTGCCGACCATACCCTGTTCATTCACGTTGTCGATGCGGAGGAAAACATTGTCGGCCAACTCGACACCCAACCCCGTTATGGGAGCTACCCAACGGGTATCTGGGATGTGGATGAGGTAGTGCCAGATGAGTATGTATTACCCATTGGTGATCTGCCAGCCGGGGACTATACGGTTTATATGGGTTGGTATACGCTGCCAGGTGGCGAACGATTGTCAGCCACAGCCAATGGAGAAACCGCCCCAGACAATCGCATAGCAATCTTTGAATTCTCCCGTCCCTAGTTTGGGCGCAAAGTAGACCCGCGCCCACAATCATTTTGGAGGGCCGGACATGTTACAAGTTGTACCTTCATTGTTCAGCACAATGTTCATTGTGCTATTTGTTGTATGGTTAGTGCTATATATCACCGGGATGATCTTCGGCAAGCTCAATGAGGAGCGCACCCGCAAACTCCCTCAGTGGGGCCGGTTTGGGATGGTGGCGGTCGTGCTGGCCTATGGTCTGATCTGGTGGTTGGGGGTGAGCCGGGGAACGGATGCCAATCGTTATGCCATGTGGATATTCCTGGGGTTGGTTGGCGGCGCATTTGGAGATTTTTTCCTGAGCGGGATTCAGTCGTTAAAAAAGCCGGTGATCTCCGGCATTCTCTCTTTTAGCGTCGGGCACATCTTTTACCTGTTCGCCCTGTTCACTTTGCGGGCAAAGTTGGGACATCAGGAAGCCACCCCGTTGATAATCGCCATTGTGATCGGGCTGGTGCTGGCCTGCATGATCTGGGTGATCATGGTACGGAACCCCAATATCAGCCCGGCCCTCAATTATGGGAGCCTAGCCTATGCCATGCTGCTGGTAACGACCACCACAATTGCGGTCGAGCTGTCACTTGCCACCGGGCAGATGTGGGCTCTATCCATCGGATTGATCTTGTTCACCATTTCCGATATCACCCTGGCCCAGATTCTGATCCGCAAGACAGGCTTTCCCTATATCCGTGACGTGGTTTGGATCGTCTACAGCAGCGCCCAGACGATCATTGCCTTCTCCGTCGGAACAGTGCTGGCTTTAACCACTCTGTGATTATCAAAAGTGGTATTGATTTGTAACTTTTCAGTCAGTATTTATTGATATAATGTGTCATAGTCATTTACGAACAATTAACAGGGTCCGAGTGCGATGGGAAAAAATGCAGTATGGCTGATTGTAGAGGATGATCTGAACATCCGGATGATGCTCTCTGCCATGTTAACACTGTGGAATGTGACGCCTCTGGCTTTCCGAGATGGTCATGAGGCTATGAACTGGTTGGATCAGGTAGAAGCCGGGGGTATTGAGACCGATCAAATACCGAAGCTGGCGCTGCTTGATATTCGAATGCCGGGACCACAAGGGTATGATATTGCCTACCGGCTGCGCAATTTACCCCAGACATCCGCCATGCCCATCGCGATGATGACAGCTTACCGGCTCTCACAAGAAGAGCGGATTTTTATTGAAACCAAAGCCTACCCGGAGGTTTTCATCCCGAAGCCGCTTCCTACCCCGGATGATTTGCGAACTATCCTCCAGGAATTAACTGCCCAGTAGAAACTTCCTGACATAAAAAGGAGCACAATATATGTACTCCTTTTTTATTTGTTGGTTCAATGCCAGTCGCTATGACGCTGGGGTAGCCTCAGCCGTGGGGACAGGCTGTTCAGTAGGCGTAGACTCGGCCTCTTCCGCTTCACCGGTTGATGTTGGGGTTGGCGTCAGGGTTGGTGTCGGCATTTCATCTACAGTTGCCAGATCGCCCGGTGGGGTGATCAAACGCCCCAACGCGAACCAGGCAATTTCCAGGTCGCTGGTCGCAACAAATGGATTGTTCTCGATCTCATCCGCAACATTTTCCAGGCGCTCAATGATCGGATCAAGCTCGGTTAGCTGGTCGGGTGACGACAGGTCACGGACTTCTTGCAGGGTGGCAAGAGCCGCCTCAAGATCAATCGAAGCCTGACCGGCGTTATTTTCATTCAGGCGGATGCGCACGCGGAGCACTTCTTGCCATGCCCGCATCAAGAGTAACTGCCGGTTGAGCTCGGTGTATTCTTCATTGCCGGGCAAATCTTCTTCCAGGGCAACCAGTTGAGCAGATAATTCGTCCAGGCGGGCAGCATAAGCATCAAGTGAATCCTCCACCCCACCGAACATCGACTCGGTTTCTTCCAGCGAACTACCCAGGTCAGACAGCGTTTCATCCTGTTCGGCGTTGGCGGCCTCAAGCTCCTCAAGGCGAGCCGTTGTCTCATCAATTGCGCCTTGTAGCTCTTCCTGACTCTCGCCCAGCAAAGCTTCCTGCTCGGCGGAGAGGGCCTCTTGCCCGGCCTGCAAATCCACCAGATCGCTGTTCAGATCGTCGATCTCCGATTGCAGCGCGGAGATATTGGCCTCAGTATTGACGCCTCCCAACGACCGCCCGGTGATAATGGGGTACATCACCAGGAGGGCCATCCCGACGATGATTCCGATAATCACTGCCAGCAGCCAGCCAATAGCCCGGCCCAGCCACTCAAAAAAGGTAGGGCGGCGCGGCGGCGGCGCGATCACTTTAACCTCTGGGGTGGGAGTCACCACCTCGAAACGAGGGGCAGGCGCAGGGGCGCTGCTGCCGGGAGGCGGTGGCACCTGCGGTGGCGGGGGAGCACCCGCGTTAGCCGGGGGCAAGGGCTGAGTCGAGTCACCGGGTTTGGTGTCGTCTTCTTTCTTTTTTGTCTGCCGCCCGCGCCGGGGAGTGGTTTGTTTCGGTTCTTCAGCTTCAGCCTGCTCCGGCTGCTCGTCGTTTGTTTCGTCTGCCATCACACTACCTCACATATGGAAGGATGCAGATCGTGGCATCCTGATACACAATCAAATCACTTTTAACCATTCGCACTGTACTATATAGCTCGATCTAAAAAACGTCAATTTACGGATAAACCAACAAGGTCACGGCATGCCGTGACCCTGCGAAAAAATCGAGTAGATTCTTTCCCTATTGATTTAAATCCTGCAGCGCTTCTCTGAATACGTTCGCCAAGCGCCTCATACCCTCTTCGATCTGTTCCGGGCGGGCATTGGAGAAGTTCATACGGAGCGTATTCTCTCCGCCACCGTGTGAGAAGAAGGGACTTCCGGGGACATAGGCTACCTTTTGCTCAACCGCCTTTGGTAGTAATTCGCCCGCGTCCAGTCCTTCGGGTAGTTTTACCCACAGGAAAAGGCCGCCTTTAGGATGAGTCCAGGTGACCCCAGGTGGGAACATTTCTTCCATCAGGCCAATCATCAAATCGCGGCGTTCGTGATACACACCGCGCAGCTCTTCGACATGCTCTTCGAGAAAACCGTCACGGGCCGTTTCGTAAGCCACCATCTGCGTGAAGGTGCTGGTATGCAGATCGGCTCCCTGCTTGGCCTGCACCATCCGGGCTATAACATCTTTTGGTCCTACCATCCAGGCTACCCGCAAGCCGGGACAAAGAGTCTTGGAGAAGGTGCTCAGATAGAGCACATTGCCCCGCAGGGGAGCTGGCCCGTCGCCGTCCGCGCCGATTTGCGCATCAAGTGCCAGCAGCGATGGTTCACGCTCACCCTCATAGCGCAGTTCTCCATAGGGATCATCTTCAACAATGGGGGGGAGATCAAACTCATTTACCAGACGGATTATTTCTTCCCGCCGCTCCCGCGAGAGGGTTATCCCGGAGGGGTTCTGGAAGGTAGGCAGCGCATAAATGAATTTAGCCTCATTCTGGCTGGCCGTTTCCTTGAGGGCCTCCGGCAGCATACCCTCATCGTCGGTGGCAACGGTCACATATTGGGCCTCATAGGCATTCAATGCCTGGAGTGCTCCCAGATAAGTCGGGTCTTCGACGATTACATTATCGCCGGGGTTAAGCAGCACCTTCCCGATCAGGTCAAGTGCCTGCTGAGAACCGGAGGTGATCAATATATTTTCAAGTGAGCAATCAACCCCATCCCGCCGGAGTTGTTCAGCGATTAACTCCCGGAGGGGATTGTAGCCTTCAGTGGTGCTGTATTGAAGGGCAATGCTTCCCTGCTGCTCTAATACGCGTTTATTGGCCTCAATCATCCGCTCGACGGGGAACAGCTCCGGGGCAGGCAGGCCACCCGCAAATGAAATAATGTCGGGGCGCTGGGTGATCTTCAATATTTCACGTATGGCAGATCCCTGCATTCCCCGTGTTCGACCGGCATATCGTTTCGTCCATTTGTCCGTCATGCATTTTCTCCAGAAAGTGTTAAGTGGAAATGGCTATAGCTATTTCCCAGGTAGTTGGGCCATGATTATTGGTTAGCCCAACGTAACGATCCGCGCCGCTGCGATGATCTAAACATCGCACAAGTTTACCCGGTTAACCAGTATGTATTGCCACAACCTGACCGTGATTTACTTCCCGACCTATGGTTCATTATCACACTTACCAGCGGAAAAAGAAAAAGGCCGGAACCATTTGGCTCCGGCCCAGATTGGATCATTTAACTCAGGCATCAACCAGCTTGGGAGCGAGGTCGGGAGTGTACTGCCCGATAATGTCCGGGGTCAGCCCACCCTGTTCACAAATTGCGGCATATAGTTTGCCGCTTTCGCGTATATGACGAACCTGTGTCTCGAAGTCTACGCCGATCAGCCCAAAGCGGAAACTGGGGTTATAACCTTCCGTCCACTCGAAGTTATCAACCAGGCTCCAGAAATAATAGCCCATCACAGGAATATCATCCTTGATGCTCTGGAGCAGTTGGTGCAAATGCGTGACGATGAACTGGGGGCGGTTCTGGTCGTTCTCATCAGGGATGCCGTTTTCGGTGATAAACATCGGCAGCCGGTAGCGACGCCATAAACTGCGCAGTGTTTCTGATAGGCCGGTGGCGTGAATTTCACCCCACAGACCAGGGCCTTTTTGTAAACCGGGCTTGGTGCCCAGTCCAAGAAACATGGTATCCGGCGAGAATAAGTTAAAACGTGTGCGGTAGCGCTGATAATAATTGACGCCCAACCAATCTAAGGTATGGGTTACCCTGGGCAGGCGCAGTTTCCGCTGTCCGGGTACGCGCATGATCCCTTCGGTCATCATGCCCAGGATCATCTCGTTGAACATATGCCGGACTAGATTGGTCACAAGCTGGTCGTTTGGCAGCCAGGGGCGCATAGGCCGCCAGGAGATCATATGCTTTGCGATCCCGACCTGTGCCGTCGGGACCAGTTCATGGATGGTATAGTAAGCAGCCGCATGAGCCTGTGCCATATGGATGGCGGCCCGCAGCGTAGCGCTGACATCTTTCTTGCCGGGATGCCAGCGTCCGAGTAAATAGGCGTTGGTCAACATCACCATCGGCTCATTGATAGTGCACCACAGGTTGGTGAGATCACCCAGTGCGGAAACCACCTTGCGCACATAGCGTTCAAACTGGCCGACGACGGCTTCGTTTTCCCAACTGCCGTTTTCCATCAACCAGATAGGATTGGTGAAATGATGCAGCGTCACCATCGGTTCGATGCCGCGCTGCCGCAGCCCGACCAGCATATCGCGGTAGCGGGCCAGGGCATCCTCATCCCATACGCCGGGGCGAGGTTCGATGCGGCTCCATTCAATCGATAGGCGATGGGCATTCTGGTGCATATCTGCCATCCGGTCAAAATCTTCTTCGGCGCGGTTCCACCAATCGCAGGCGGCCCCGGCGGTCTGATTTTGAAAGACGTACCCGCCTTCTTGCTCGGCAGCATACCAGTCGTTATTTGTTAAGTTGCCTTCAACCTGGTGTGAGGAAGTCGCGGTTCCTAATCGGAAATTTGAGGGGAATAGTAGTGAAGTCTTGGACATTGCTTTTTCCAATAGAAATGATTGATTGTAGCACGAATATGATGTTGTATAGTCTAGCTACAGTCTATCTCAATTTACAACGCTTGTGTTGGATATGTAACACGTTTGTATGTTGCGCATTATAGAAATAAAAATCCATGAGAAAAATATTAAAAATAAATAACGATACTATAAATTCTAGGGATTCTATGGCGGATAATCTATAGCCCAACAGTCATAGTAGTTGAAACAACAAAAAACGGGAGCGCAATCGCTGCACTCCCGCTTGTTTATCTGAAATCAGAAGATGCGATTTACATCTTGCCCTGTTCGCGCAGAACAGCGTGGGCGGCTGACAGCCGTGCAATCGGTACACGGAAAGGCGAGCAGCTCACGTAGTTCAGGCCGATACGGTGGCAGAAATCGACGCTGGAAGGCTCACCACCATGCTCACCGCAGATACCGACTTCAAGGTCGGGGCGGGTCTGGCGGCCTTCTTCAACAGCCATCTTCATCAGGCGACCAACACCAATCTGGTCAACGGCCTGGAAGGGATTCGAAGGCAGGATGTTCAGGTCGTAGGGATCGGAGTAGCGCAGCAGGAACTTGCGCTCGGCATCGTCACGGCTGATACCGTAGGTCATCTGGGTCAGGTCGTTGGTGCCGAAGCTGAAGAACTGGGCAACCTCTGCGAACTCACCGGCGGTCAGGGCAGCGCGCGGGATTTCGATCATGGTACCGAACTTGTACTTGATCTCAATGCCCTTCTCGTCCATGACGGCTTTGGCAACTTCTTCGAGCAGCGGCTGAATCTTCTTCAGTTCGTTGACGTGGCTGGTCAGCGGGATCATCACCTCAGGGTGAACGTCCACGCCTTCTTTGGCCGCGTCGCAAGCTGCTTCGAAGATCGCCCGTACCTGCATCTTGTTCAGTGCAGGCATGGTAATACCCAGGCGGCAGCCGCGCAGACCAAGCATCGGGTTGAACTCGCTCATCTCTTCAACCAGCGCCAGCAGGTTTTCTTTGGCCGCGTCAGATTTACCCAGCGCATGCAGGGTGGCGACTTCGGCGATCAGCTCTTCGAGTGAAGGCATGAACTCGTGGAGAGGCGGGTCAAGCAGGCGGATAATAACCGGCAGCCCGTCCATTGACTTGAAAATACCGTAGAAGTCTTCACGCTGAAGCGGCAGCAGCACTTCGTCCAGCACGCGCTGGAATTCGGCCTCGTCGCCACTCTGTTCGGCCAGGATGGCTTCCTGGAACTTCTCGGTGCGGTCACCGAGGAACATGTGCTCGGTGCGGCACAGGCCGATACCCTGAGCGCCGTAGCCACGAGCGCGGGTAGCCTGTTCGGGATCGTCGGCATTTGCCCAAACCTGGAGGCGGCGCAGTTCGTCCGCCCAGCCAAGAATCTGCTGGAGGGCCGGTTGGTCGTCAAAGCTCGGTGCAACAGTGGGGATTTCACCCTCATAGACCTTGCCGGTGGAGCCATCTAATGAAAGTACGTCGCCTTCCTTGATGGTCTTGTCGCCGACTGTGAACACCTTCTTTTCCAGGTTAATGCTGATGTCTTCGGCACCGGCCACACAGGGAATACCGAGTTGGCGGGCTACCACAGCGGCGTGGCTGGTCGCGCCACCGCGCTGGGTGAAGACACCCTTAGCAGCCAGCATACCGTGTACGTCGTCCGGGGTGGTCTCCGGGCGAACCAGGATGACGGCTACGCCAGCCTCACCCATTTCCTCGGCGGTGTCGGCATCGAAATAAACCTTACCAACAGCGGCACCGGGCGATGCGTTCAGACCCTCGGTCAGCACTTCGGCTGCGGCCAGGGCGGTAGTATCGAATCCGGGGTGGAGCAGGCGGTCAATCTGGGATGGCTCAATACGGGCAACAGCTTCTTCTTTGCTGATCAGGCCCTCGTTGACCATATCAACGGCAATCTTGACCGCCGAAGCAGCCGTACGCTTGCCGTTACGGGTCTGGAGCATCCAGAACTTACCATGCTCAATAGTGAACTCCATGTCCTGCATATCACGGTAGTGATTTTCCAGCTTCTTGGAGACTTCAGCCAACCGGTCATAGATTTCGGGGGCCTGTGCCTGGAGGTCAGCAACCTTGAGCGGGGTGCGTGCGCCGGAAACAACATCTTCGCCCTGGGCATTGAACAGGTACTCGCCGAACAGTTCCGTCTCGCCGGTGGCGGGGTTACGGGTAAAGGAAACACCGGTTCCGCAATCGTCACCGACGTTACCAAAGACCATCGCCATCACGTTAACGGCGGTTCCCAGGTCATGGGGAATACCGGTGGCTTTACGATAGCTAATGGCCGGTGCGCCGTTCCAGGATTTGAAAACAGCCTGGACAGCCAGGTCAAGCTGCTTCCAGGGGTCCTGGGGGAATTCCTGGCCGGAGTCTTCTTTGATCAGCTCTTTGAACCATTCAACGACTTTAGCCCAACCGGCAGCTGAGATTTCGGGGTCATTCTTGACGCCCTCTTCTTCTTTGATCTTCTCGATCAGATGCTCGAACTTCAGGCCCTCAACATTGAGAACGACCTTGCCAAACATCTGCACCAGGCGGCGGTATGAGTCCCAGGCGAAGCGATCACCGGCTTTAGCAGCCAGTGCTTTGACGGCTTCGTCGTTCAGACCCAGGTTGAGGATGGTGTCCATCATACCGGGCATCGAAATTCTGGCACCGGAACGGACAGAAACCAGCAGGGGGTCGCTGTTGTCGCCGAACTCGCGGCCCATCTTCTTGCTGAGTTCATTCATATTCTCAACAATTTCGTCCCAGGCACCTTCTGGATACTGTTCGCCAGAATCCAGGAAGGCCAGACAGGCTTCGGTTGTAACCGTGTAGCCTGGGGGAACGGGCAGACCAATGCTGGTCATCTCCGCCAGGTTTGCGCCCTTGCCGCCGAGCAAGTTGCGCATACTGGCGTTGCCCTCTTCAAACTTAGAAACCCACTTTTTCGTGGTTGCCATGAGGTATATCTCCTAATTAATCATAACCGGATTGTCGGGTTACCCAAATGAGGTATATCCAATTTGGATACAACCCGCATAATTGTATATTGGTTGCACGAAGTCGCAAAGGATCAATTCTTAAATTGATGACACTCTTCACACAGGGGATGTGACGATTGAAACCCGCAGCTACTGAATCTGCTTGACAACTTGCTCCGCAATATCATAAGCGGCACGGGGTTTTCCAATCCGGCGGGCGGCTGCGCGGACTTCCTCCAGTTTGGTCTGGCCTCCTGATAACCAGGCGTAGGCCGTCGTTAATGCACCAATGGCCCCCGGAGACCAGGCCCCGGCGCCATTTTCGACCACATACTGCAAATTGCCGATCTCCTGACCCGGCAGCGCTTCATACAGAATCAGCGGCAGACCACAGGCCAGCGCCTCCGAGACGATCAAACCACCGGCTTTGCACACGATGAAGTCGGCGGCATGCATCATCTCCGGCAGGTTTTTGACCATGCCGTAAACATGAGTGACCCCTTTCCACTCGGTGGCCCTCAGCTTTTGTTCCGTTTCCTGATCACCGCCTGCAACGGCGACTACCTGTATGCCCAGCCCGGACCGATCAAGCAGTTGGGCGACGGCAGCGGTTTGCCCGGTGCGGACAGAGCCAACGATCAATCCGGTGGTAAGATCGAGATCCCAGCCCAGGCTTTTACGGATAGTCGCCTTATCTCGCGTTTCGCGGGCAATCGCAGGCTGCACCGGCAGGCCGCTTAAAAACACCTTCTCTTCTGGCAGGTCCTGATCGAGTGCCTGCTGATAGACTTGCTCAGTTGGGACAAAGATCAGATCGGCATTTTCGTTAAACCACAGGCTGTGCACGTTAGTCAGGTCGGTGACCACCACATTGACCGGAGTGGGCTGCTGTAACTTCTGGGAGACCCACATAATAGCTTTGGCAAAAGCAAAATGAGTTGTGATGATCAAATCAGGCTGGTAAGTACGAAACATGTCCGTAATGGTCTGGTCTAGCACAGCAGTAGTCACATCATGGATCAGCCGGGCTACAACCGGGGTATCGGTGGCTGCATAAGCCAGCATGAACAGGTCGGGGTCATCAACCACAACCGTATCGTAATCTTTCTCCATATTTCTGACCAGGCTGGGGATATCATCGGAATGGAGTGGATTAACTATGTTAACCCGGCACTGTTCACCATGTAACTCATTGATGGCGGCCTCAATCGCCTCCGCGGCTTTACGATGTCCAAATCCTGCGTCCATGACGAGAATCAAGATTTGTTTCATAATGTTTGGCCCTTTTCGTATAGAAGATTTCGGTACCTTCTATACGCAGTTTATCAAAATAAAGTTACTCTACTCTAGCACCTGCGCAATGAATTCCTGCATCCGCTCATAGTGCGACCCCTTCCAGAATACCTGTCCGCAGCTTTCGCATAGATGGAATTCATCATAGTATTTAGCAGTATTGTACGGTAAACGCTCGACAATATCTGCCTTGTCCACCGGGTGCAGCGTGCCGTTGCACTTCAAACAATGCTTGAAAGGCTCAACCTGATCGGCCAGAGCAAACCGCTCCATCACCTCGACAATACGCTTCTGAGGGTTCATGTTGCGCACAAAATAGCCGTAGATCACCAGGCTGCGCTTCAGACAGCCGACATCGCGCGAGAGTAAGATACGCTCCTCATCATGCGAAACCTGGGCCAATTCATCATCGGGATAATCGTTCCGGTAGAGGGTGTCAAAGCCCATCATCCGCAGATAGGAGGCCAGGCGTCCCAGGTGCGTATCCAGTATAAAGCGCGGTCTATGGGGGAAGGGGTCCCTCAACTGCACTTTATCCGGTATGTCAATACCATTTGGCCAGGGGTAAACATGAATGTCATCACCTGGCTGCACCTGATAGGTAAAATCCACCGACCGCCCATTGACGACGATCAACTCGACTTCACAATGGGGGACACCCAGTGACTCGATCATATCCTTGATCGATGCCTGCCAATCAAATGTGTGGGTGATGGTCGTATGGCGATGTCTATGCCGCAGGAAAGTATTCAACCCGTCGTAGAACTGGAAAGTTGCGTGATCCATAATCGGAACCTTTTCTCAAAGAGAAGAACTGATTGATAGTATAAAGGCAACCTATTTTTTCACAACTTGCTCTCTTAGAACGTAAGAGCTATCCTATGATCATCAGGTTGTTATTTTGAGGGAGGTTTGTTGGAACTATGTTGGAATTTCACAAATTGACCGGGCAGGTTGACCAGATGGGGCAATACCTGGCCGAGCAAGAAGAGAGTATCGAGGTTAAGCTCGATATTGCGCTGAAAATTATGGAGGCGCACGCCGACCCGGCCTGGCTTCCTTACATCAAGGAGCGTGTACAGGATGCGGTTGAAAAGGATGCCGGTTATCGCGGGGCACGTCCGCTTGATGAACCGATCATGCAATCCTATCCGCCGTCCACCCTGCCCGAAGCGGCGACTGTGGTCGCTACCGACGGATCGCAAATCCTCCCCAACCGGCATAACGCCGCGACTTATTACCTGATCAACATCGGGACGATGATCCTCCATCATGGCAGCGGGCAGGCTCCTTTAGTGTTCAGCGAACCTTACCTGTTCTACGAGAGTGAATACGTTTATCCACCAAACCATGGACTGATTTCCGCAGGAACGGTCAATGCCCGGCGCTCGGTCAATGAGATGGCGGCGCTGGCTGAGAAGGCATGGGAGCAGCGTGGAGAAACCCGCCCGTTGATCGCCTTACTCGACAATCCACTGTTGTTTGTGATGGGAACAGAAGTCCCCGACCGCGATCAACTCCGCAAGTTGTACTTCAGTGCCATGACCCGCCTGCTGGAAGTTCAGGCATCACTGGCCGGGTATGTTGATAAGCCGGGCAGCACCTTTGTGATCAGGCTGCTGCACCTGCTTGACATTCCCCAGGACGAAGTCAGGCGGGCGACCCTTGCCAGCAGTGGCCGGTTAGAAGGTCTGCTGGACAGCCAGCTTTTCCGCACGATCTTGCAGCCCGGCGATCGTAGTGCGCTGTTCGTTCAGATGTCGCCACAGAACAAAGAGTTCCGCAACACTGCCGGTGAACTGCACGAGATCGCCTTCTTCTACATGAACGTATCCGCCCCCGGCGAACTCCCGTACATCGCCAGGGTAGACATTCCGATGTGGGTAGCCCAGGAGCGGACGATGGTCGCCGAGCTGCAAGCCTTGATTTACCATCAATGCCAGCAGTTACCCCGGCGCTATCCTTACGTTTTGACCCGCGCCCACGAATTAGCCATCGTCAAGAGCAAGGAAGCACAGCAGCTTAACGTTATCATTCAGGTCGCGATGACACGCTATGGCCTGGACACGGATGACAGCGCCAAGCAAGCCAGCAAAGATTTGACGGCGCGATTAAAGACTCGTTTTGAAATGCGATAGTTGGTAAAGACGGAGCAGTCAGGAATTAGTTATGACACTAAATTGGGATGAACCGATTGGGCGTGTATTGAGTTCCAGCACATCTGGATTTTCTGTTGGAGCCAGGGTCGGGCAGATCGATAACCCGGCCTTTGGGATGATCGTGCGAGCACAGCCGCGCAACGAGAATCGGGAAGCGATTTACGGTATTCTGTACGATATTCACATTGACGACGATCCGATGGTTAAGCAGTTAGTGCTGGCCGATGCGGTCAGCGAGGAAACGATCCGCGATCAGCACCATCACCGGATTGTGCCGGTTGAGATGAGCATCCTATCTATTGGTTATCAGGGCTATGATGGGCAGGTGCGTCACGCCTTGCCGCCTCGCCCGCCTCTGAGCCTTGACCCGGTCTTTTTGTGCCCCCCGGATGAAACCCGGCAGGCACTCAGCCGTTTTGACTATTTCCGGATGGTGTTGGGCAGCAGCCAGGTTCCGAGCGAACAGCTACTTGCCGCCAACTTGCTGATCGTCGCCCAGACCTATCCTGAAGATGAACAATATGATTTCCTGGTGCGGGCCGGTCGCGAGGCTGCCCGCCTGCTCAGCAGCGATCTGGCCCGCCTGGATCATCTGCTCCGGCTGGTTTATCCACATGGTGAAGAGATTTAGGGGTTGAAGAATGGCTAAGAAAAAAACAAGCGAACTGGATGAATATTTCGGCGTGCGTGCGCCGCGTCTCGGTGTGGTGACAGGCGGATCGCTGAGTCGTGGGTTGGATGTAAAACTCGATGCCAACACCGACATCGAAAGTCTGGCGGTTGGGCGCTATGTGGTGGTGCATGGACGGCGTCGCTATTTCTGCATGGTCACCGATATTGGGCTGGACAACACCAATATGCAGATCACCCGGACACCCCCAGATATGTCACATCCCTATTTACGGGATGTCTATACAGGATCAACGGCCTTTGGAACAACACACATCGTGCCGATGCTGGTGATCAACGAGGATAATCAGGTTGAGCCGGTACGTACCATCCCGCCGCATTTCCAGGAAGCCTGGACGGCCACAGAGCAAGACATCAACGACATTTTTGGCGATGAGGATGAGACTCACTTTAATATCGGTGCACCGCTGGAACTGCTTCACACCCAGATCAACGTCGATCTCAAGCGGCTGACCGAACGATCCGTTGGCGTTTTTGGTAAGAGCGGCACCGGCAAGAGCTACCTGACCCGGATTCTACTCGCCGGGATCATCTCCCGGAATGCCGCCGTCAACCTGATCTTCGATATGCACAATGATTACGGCTGGGAAATCCTCAACGAGGCCGGGCAAAAAGATAAGGGCCTCAAGCAGCTTTTCACAGATCGGGTGGCGATCTTTACGCTGGATGATGAATCCTCGCGGCGGCGCGGTGTCCGCCCGGACTTCGTGGTGACTCTGGCCTACAGCGAGATCGAACCAAGCGACCTTGAAGCGCTTCGCCAGACAATGGACATTTCCGATACGATGCTTGATGCCGCCCGCTCGCTGCGCCGGATGTGGGGACGGGATTGGATACAGCAGTTGCTTACCGCCGACAGTACTGTGATTGATGACCTGATCGAAACGACCACGATCAACGGACCATCGCTCAGCGCTCTGATCCGCCGCCTGGAACGGTTTCGTAAATTTGGTTTCCTGGTTCCCCAGGCAACCGGCGACTCGGTCAACGAGATTATCAATTACCTGGAAAACGGCTACAACGTTGTCCTGGAGTTCGGGCGCTACGGTAATGCGCTTGAAGCCTACATCCTGGTCGCGAACTACCTGACCCGCCGCATTCGCGATCACTATGTTCAGCGGGTTGAATCATCATTGGGCGATGAGAGTCAGCAGCCACCCCAACTGGTAATCACGATTGAGGAAGCGCACAAATTCCTTGAACCGCACATCGCCCGCCAGACCATCTTCGGGACGATTGCCCGCGAGTTACGTAAGTACAAGGTCACTCTGCTGGTAATCGATCAGCGGCCCAGCGCCATCGACGAAGAGGTGATGTCGCAGATCGGAACCCGCGTGACTGCCTTGCTTGACAATGACCGGGACATCAGCGCAGTGTTGATGGGGGTCAGCGGGGCGCAAGGCTTGCGCGAAGTGTTGGCCCGGCTCGATACCCGCCAGCAAGCAATTGTACTGGGACACGCCGTCCCGATGCCGGTTGTCGTTCAGACCCGCGCCTATGACGAGGCATTCTATACGGCGATGGGCGCACCGATCAAAGGTAAAAGTGTGCGCCGTACCAAACAAAAAGCAAGTCAGGCTCTTTATGGCGAGGAGCAGGCCGCCGGATTTGATTAAGACTATCAATTGAGGTTATGCCATGCGTGCATTGATTTTTGACGGAAAGCTCCATTTCGATTCCGACTATACCAAGCCCGAACCGCCCGATGGATACGCCCTGATCCGGGTCGTTAAAGCCGGAGTCTGTAACACCGATCTCGAATTGGTCAAGGGGTATATGGGTTTTAAGGGCGTGTTGGGGCATGAGTTTATCGGCGTGGTAGAAGGTGGTCTATGGGACGGGCGGCGCATTGTCGGCGAGATCAACCTGGCCTGCGGTGAGTGTGATACCTGCCACCGGGGGATACCCACCCAATGCCCGAACCGGACAACATTGGGCATTGACCGGCACGACGGCGCTTTTGCCGATTACCTGATCCTGCCGATTAAGAATCTACACCCTGTACCGGACAAGGTAACGGATGATCAAGCTGTGTTCGTTGAGCCGGTTGCAGCGGGTTTACAAGCTCTCCACCTGTCACACATCAGCCCACATGACCGGGTGGTGCTGCTGGGCGCGGGCAAACTGGGCATGGTGACAGCCCAGGTCGTCGCTTTGACCGGCTGCAATCTGACCGTCGTAGGACGCCACACCGAGCAGCTTGATCTTGTCAAAAGCTGGGGCATCGACGCGGTATCGCCCGGTGAGATTGGCCCTAAGAGTGTGGATATTGTGATCGACTGCACGGGCACCGAAAGCGGATTCGCTGATGCCCTCGACCTGGTCAAGCCGCGTGGAGCCATTCACCTCAAGAGTACCTATCATGGTTTACCGAAGGCTAACCTGACCCGTGTCGTAGTTGATGAGATTCGGGTGATCAGTTCACGCTGCGGCCCGTTTGACGCTGCTTTACGATTGATGAACCGGGGGCTGATCGATGTGGATTCGCTGATCTCAGCCCGCTATTCGTTGGATGACAGCGTAGCTGCAATGGAACACGCTGCCCGAAAAGGGATGCTCAAGGTATTGTTGGATATTGGGTGATCCCGGTTACAACGGCCTTTTCGAGGGTATTCCCGTGCGGCGGGGATACTTAGGCGGGGTGGCGGCAATCTTCTCTAAATCAATCAGGTAATGGGTGTGGGCGACCGTCGGCCATTCGACCGGGGTAAGCCGCACCAATCGCCCGCCCAGCAATGAGATCGCCTGCTGAGCTTCAGCTACCTCCTGGGGGGCGCTTTCGCCTTTCTGGGCGAGACAATGCCCACCCACTTTGCATAATGGCAACAGGTACTCTGCCAATGTACTCATCCCTGCGACCGCCCGCGCCAGCACCCAATCATACCGTTCGCGATGTTCCGGCATCTGACCCAATACTTCGGCCCGCTCATTGATCAATGTGACTCCCGACAGGCTCAGTTTTTTAACCACATGCGCCAGAAAATCAACTTTCTTGCCGGTGGCCTCAACCAGGGTCATGTTAATATTTGGACAGAAGATTTTCAGCGGCAAACCGGGGAACCCGGCCCCCGTCCCCACATCGATCAAATTCAAACCTGTTCGGGGTTTGATCGCCAGCAGGCAGGATAAAGAATCGGCAAAATGCCGTACTTCGATAGCCTCCGGCTCGATGATCGCGGTTAGATTGGTATGGACATTCCAGGCAACCAGTTCATCAGCATAAAGCTGAAAAGCCCGGAGCTGGGCCGGGCTTAAGGTCAGGTTGAGAATGTCACGGGTGACTTGTACTAGTCTTTCCATCTTGTGAGGCTATACTAGGCTACTACTCTACTTCTTCTCCTCGCCGAACTAACTGGTCAAAGTAGAACGGTTCACCTCGCCGCAAAAACGCCGCCAGCCGCATCCAGACCCAGTATTCATCTTCCAGGTCGGTGGGACGTTCCAGGTCAAAAGCATCCAGCACATCCAGGCGATACAGATCGAAGCTCTGTGAAACCAGCGATCCCAGTGCCAGCGCATAGTTTACACCGGCCCGGTAGAAGGCCCAGAACAAAGCCACGCAAACCAGGGCCAGCAGCAATAGCTGCCAATGCAGATTCACCACACCGAAGATCAGACCCTCAGCCACCAGGATCAATGCAACCAACGCCAGGTTGATGGCAATATCGATCAGGAGTTTCTGGTTGTCGATCTGCTCCAGTAAATCCGGGTTACGGTCGCTCATCACCACCCGGACATACGGCCAGAATACCGCGCTGTCTATCCCATAGCGGGCTAAAGGATACTCTTCCATCACGGCCCAGGCGTTACCAAAAGAAGTTGGCATTACACGCTTTGGATCGTAAGGAAGGACCTGCACCGGCTCTTGCTTCTCCCGCTCGTTGTGCAGTTGATCGAGTTTCTCCTGAACAGCATAGTAGGTATCCAGTTCTGAGTCACTCGGTTCTTCGTCACGCAGCTCGAAGTCGGAAAGCATCTTCTGCCGGGTCATGCGCCGTTCCTGGATTGCCTGATACATACGTTTGTGCTGGGCACGGCGGCGGGCATAAAAGGGGAACAGCATCACTTTCATGCCGGGGGCCATTCCCTCAAAGAACTTGGTGACGAAGATATTCAGCATCGATAGGGGCAGCGAAAGCAGCAGAGCAATCGTGATGGTCGTTAACATCTCACCGGAGAGTACCCCCAACCAGGGTGAGGACACAGCAGTGAAAATGTTCCAGAGCGCCTCAGTTTTGCTCAGGTCAGGCGCAAAAATAATGTATTGATTAATGGCTACACCGATCAACACCGGTAAAAAGTTTGCCAGAAAGAAAGAACGGCCAAACTGGCTGACCAACCCCTTGACAAGCGATGTCAGGTCTTCCATTCAAGACTCTCCCAAATCCAGGTTATGAGATAACTCAACGCCCACGTTTATCTCGCATAGCTTTAGCTCGCCGAGGGCTGTACGTCCCAGGTGGGATTTCAGCGTATTTTTCCCCGGCCAACTTGAGTAGTTTACTATCAAACACGCCTCCGCGCATTCTTGCCGCACGTGTTCCCCCAAAAGTAAGCACGCCCCGCAGGACACCCTCCTCCTGGACCAGGGCAGCCGGGGCATCCCATGATTCGGCTAACTCTCGCACTTCCTCATAGGTCACGTCACCTCGCTCAACGACGACATGGGCTTCGGTCAGAAGGCCGCCAACCAGACTGCTTAAGGGTTGGAGCAAAAACGCCTCATCAGGTTCCTCGACCATGTGCAGCAAGTCGGCATAGCGGGCTATTGCATAACCACCGGGTTCCCGATCTACTATCAGATACCACCAATCAAATCCTTGAGAATCCCTCCAGGCAATGATGGCATCCAACACAGTTTCATCATCGTACATCAGGATGTACTTATAACGGTCGATTTGCTCGCTGGTAATTGATTTCATTCCTATTTCCCTACAAAATCATGCCTGCCTGTATGCATCTTACCATCAAGCCAATAAAACCCAAAATCAACCCGGAGTGTAGAACAGCAAAAGTGGTATATTGTAAAACCTATGCCTTGTGGGTGTTATGGCCATCGTTTTGGAGTACACTGATCACAGTGCTAATGCCGTTTCTTTTTCCGAAGGGAGAGGGGAAATGCATATTACGATTGTGACACTCGGTTCACGCGGGGATGTGCAACCGTTTATTGCACTGGGCATCGGGCTAAAAAGAGCGGGTTATCAGGTCCGTGTTGCCACCTATGATGCCTTTGCCGATCTGGTCGATCAGTGTGGATTGGAATTCGCTCACATTGAAGGCAATCCGCGTCAGGCGATGGAAGCACAATCCGGGCAGCGATGGATGGAGTCGGGCAAGAGCATGACAAAATTCATACGCCGGATGCGAGACCTGGATACGTATGAGAACCTCAACAAAGCACTGAACGACACGGTCGAAGCCTGCCGCGGCACTGAAGCGATTTTGTATACCCCACTCGGCGCAGGGGGCTATCACGTAGCGGAGTACATGAACATACCGGCTCTTTACCTGCTCTTGCAGCCTATATCCCGTTCGCGTGAAGTCCCTATTATGTTTGCGCCCACTTTGCCATTGGGTGGCATTTACAACCGGTGGACATACTTTGCCGGTGAGCAGCTGCTCTGGCAGCTAGGACGTGTGCCTTTCAATCGTTGGCGGCAGGAAACCCTGAAGCTCAAGCCGATCCCGCTCAGTGGCCCCTTTGACAGGATATACCGGGATCGAAACCCTTTTATCTACGGCTTCAGCCGGTTTGTCGTGCCACGCGCGAGCGATTGGCCTGCCTGGCATCACGTCACGGGGTATTGGTTCCTGGACGATGAGGAGGAATGGTCGCCCCCGGCTTGGTTGATTTCCTGGCCGCCGGGCCGCCGCCGGTTTACATTGGCTTTGGCAGCATGAGCGGAGATATCGCCCAGCATTTACTTCAACTGTCTGTTGAAGCGGTTAAGATGTCCGGCCAGCGGGCGATCTTACTGGGCGGATGGGCCACTGCTCTTGACCTCGACCTGCCGGATTCGATTTATACCATTGACTTTGCCCCGCATGATTGGCTGTTCCCTAAAGTGGCCGCAGTGGTTCATCATGGCGGCGCGGGCACCACCGCCGCCGGGCTGCGGGCGGGTCGACCTTCCGTGATCATCCCCTTCTTTGGTGATCAGCCTTACTGGGGGCGGCGTGTTCATGCTCTTGGGGTAGGGCCAGAACCTATTATGCAATCGGCATTGACAGCAAACCGCCTGGCCGACGCCATCAATCAGGCAGTCACCGACCAAACCATGCGCAGCCGGGCGGCTGAACTGGGAGAGCATATCAGGGCAGAAGACGGTATCGCCAGGGCGGTGGAGATCATCGGTCAGTACATAAACTAATTGTACAACGTTAAGTTGGGCCAGACATTAGATTTAAATCAATGGCCCAACTGTATACGGAACAAATAAGGTTTTGAGGTCGT
>JBNKDD010000039.1:0-29982 GCA_050288085.1 Anaerolineae bacterium | reverse complement strand
CAGCAGCACGCCGAGCGTTCCCAGCAGGATCGATACCCCGCGGATACCCCACACTCCGGGGCCAAAGATCGCCATCGTCCCGGCTTGCAACCAGTGATACAGCCCTTCATGCCCGGAGGCATCATCATAATACAGCCGCACCTCGCCATCGAGCACATGCTGCGAAACCACCAGCGCATTTGACAGCTCATCTTCGCGCCAACCGAGCGGTGCAGACCAATGTCCGACCGACCGCAGCGTAAATGCTAACAGGCTAATACATAAAACAAGCGCGATTTCAGCGCGCTTTGAGAGTGATGGCAGCTGGTTTGAGGTCATGGTGATTGAATCTCGATACTGTGAGCGAACCATTGATTATCCGGCATGGGCTGATCATCAGGGCCATAGAGCGGCAGCCGCACAATGTCAGGAACCGTATAAGCCCCAATTGCGACCCGCAACCTGCTCGGCGGTTGATCCGCCGGGATAGTGATCTGGTGTAACTGCCAGAACACATCCCCCGCCGCCCAGTCCCACGACGGGACAGAAAGCAAATCTTGTTGCGCCACCACCTGATTGGACTCGTCAAGCATCTGGGTAAACAGCACAATTTCCTGATCGGTAGGTTGTTCTACCCAGATCATCAGGGAGACTTGCAAAGTATCTCCCGGCTTGAGCGTTGATGGCAGATATCCCTCCAGGCTGATCGCGAACGCTACATCCTCGCCAACAGCAAACGCCTGTCCTCTTTCCTGTGCAGCAGGGAGTTCCAATGCGGGCAAAGCGAACACTTCAACCGTGCGATTAAAGTCATAGCTCCGCATCTCGATCCGCCGCAAAAAGTCGAGATCATCGTCATATGGGCTGATGGCGGCCTCTCTAACCGCAACCGCCGGGTAGAAGTACGTTACCGCTTTACCATCCGGTACGATCAGCGATGACCGCCCATCGAACCAGTGGAGATGTAGATCGTCCCGTTTGAGCATCATCTCGGCCACCGCCGGATCGTGGAACCGCCCCGGCGTGATCGTGCTCAGTCCAACCTCCGGCCCAATGTCGGGATGTCCGTCCAGGTAATGCAGCGTCTCGGCCAGCGTCGTGTGATAGGCCACCCGCACGTCGCGGGCATTGGCCCAGACACCGAAGTAATCATGGATCGTCAGGCCAACGTTGACCAGCAGCAGGATGCTAAAGCCTGTCCAGATTGCCGTTATTCCATTGGGACCGACTCTTCGCCGCGCCCAGTCTGCCAGCCACAGCACCCCCAACGCCGGGAAGTAATATAGGGCGGGCTGCATTCCGATCACGCGGGTATTGCTCGCTCCCACCCCCGTGACCAGCGCCGGAACCAATCCCGCCGCCAGGGTCAGCAGCATAAACGCATTGGCACTGGACATGCGGAACGCATCGTCAAAGGTGCGTTTTCCCTGTCGGGCCGGGCGGTATGGGTAAAACAGGGTCATCACCCCAACGCTCACACCCAGGTAGAAGAACAGGCTCATAATCGGGCCAAACAGCGGTTTGCCCGGAATGTTATATAACCACAGGTCGTCGCCGTTCTTGGTGATCATCCCCAACCCGGCGCGGGCATTTGTGAGCAAAGGCGCGGGATTACCGGCTAACAGGGAGTCAATCGGCCCGGAAAGCTGCCCGATCCGTACTTCTGATGCCGGGTGCATATACAGGTAGATACCGAGCGGAACCGCAATCACGGCAGCCACCGCCAGCATAATCAGCAGGCCGAGCCATATCCGGCGCATCGTGCCCCGCTGTGTAACCGACAGAAAGATGAGGAAAGCCGGGAAAACCGCCCACATGATCCGGGCTGCGAGGTAAGTGTACAGCGACAGACCGAGGAAGATCCCCGCGATCACAAACCAGAAAAGCCGTTCGATCTCCGCCTGAGGGCGTTGTTTAGGGGCAAGCCGCTCAATATTCTCATCGATCTTGATCCCTCGCCACATCGACTCGGCAGCCGCCATATACATTACCGGCAGCGTGATCGAACGAAGCGCCTGTCGGCTGGTCGAAACTCCCCAGAAGCTAATAGCCAATCCGGCCATAGTTGCCAACGCCAACCAGGGATTCTGGGTAGCACGCCGCACCCAACCATACACCAATATTAACAGTGCCATCCCGAACACCGCAGCAGTGATCCGGCTGGCAAGATAATTCCGCCCAACGATCAGCATCGTCACGGAGGTCACATAATCGTATAGCGGTTCACGCCCATAACCAACGGTGAAATAAATCGGGGTGCGGCCTTCCAGCACACCAGCCGCGTCAAGGCCATGATCGGCTTCATCGTGCGTCAGACCAGGGGGCACGCTGCCTAAGGCTGCAAACCGAAGCCCGGCACCGATAATCAATATCAGGATAAACAGCGTTAACTCTATCCGGCGAGTTTGGGCAGTCATAGCCGCAAATCGTAACGCATGTCGTACCGGGCTGCCACAAAGAATTAGGGAGTATGAACAATAGGGGTGCTTGTTCGGCGTTTCGCTTTATGATAGACTGGCAATAATAAGTCATTATATTTTGGTTTTATCCTGGGGGAATTATGAGTGATTATGGCCGTTATATTCAACAAGAGGTCAATCGCCTGCAAGATGAGAACCGCGAACTACGTGAGGAAGTAGTTTCGCTCCGGCAGTACATTGACTCGATCCAGAGTCTGATGGAAGCCGTAGAAGAGATCGACCCCAAATCTGAAATCATGCCCCTGCTAGATCGAATCCTCTACAATGCTATGTCGGTGATCAATGCCTCTGATGGTTCTTTGTTGGTGACAGACGACGAGACCGGGGAACTGGTCTTTGTACTGGCACATGGTCGCATCAACATGGATCAACTGGTTGGTCAGCGTATCCCTCACGGGAAAGGGGTCGCTGGATGGGTGGCAAAAAACAGAAAGCCGACCATTGTCAACAATACCCGGGCAGACGACCGTTTCTATTCCCGCCTCGATGAGAAACTGAGCTTTGAAACCCGCTCAATCGTTGCCGCTCCGATTATCGGGGGCAACAGCGTATTGGGCGTCATTGAAGTATTGAACAAAAAAGACGGGAAGCCCTTCAACCAAACCGACCAAATTTTGTTACAATTGTTGTGCCGTTTCGCTGGGGAAATCCTGAACATCATGATCCATCAGGATGATGAGAAATCGGCACGGAAACAACCCATTGAGGGCTGAACTGGCTGCCTTTTCGGTGATATGATAACTACAAAAAAATAGTGAGAGAAACTATGGACATCGCCTTACTCGGATTCGGTAATGTAGGCCGTGCGTTGGCACGGCTTCTGTTAGTTAAGCAGGAGACCCTCAAAAAAGAGTTCGACCTGGAAATCAAGGTCGTTGGGGTTTGCACCGGGCGGCATGGCAAAGCCCTCAACCCAGAGGGGATCGACCTCCAGGCAGCCCTCGACGCTGTTGAAAACGGCAAAGACCTGTCAACCTTCCACGTTGGGGAACCATTAGATGATCCATTGGCCTTCCTGGCTAGGTGCCCGGCTGAGCTGATCTTCGAGACAACCCCGACCAACCCGGAAGATGGGCAGCCAGCGTTGGCTTACGTCTTCGGTGCATTAGAGCGTGGTATCCACGTTGTGACGGCTAACAAAGGCCCAGTCGCTTTTGGCTACCGGGAATTGAGCAGCATGGCCGACCGTAAGGGAGTGGGTTTCTTCTTCGAGTCGAGCGTAATGGACGGCGCACCGGTGCTCGGTGTAGGCCGCGAAGGGCTGCCCGCCGTCGAGATTAAGCGAATCCGGGGCATCTTTAACAGCACCACCAATTACATCCTGAGCCGTATGGAAAGCGATCAGCTTGATTTTGACGCGGCCCTCAAAGCCGCCCAGGAGATCGGCATCGCTGAAACCGACCCCACCTTGGATATTGACGGATGGGATTCGGCTATCAAAACCGTCATCCTGGCAAACGTATTGATGGGAGCAGACTTGCGACCAAAGGACGTAAATCCCAAGGGAATCCGCGACCTGAAGCTGTCCGATGTACAGCAGGCTGAAAAGGACGGTCAGCGCATCCGCCTGCTCTGTGAAGCAGAACGCCAGCCGGACGGGTCGATCACGGTCAAGGTCGCCCCGGAGCGTGTGCCGATCAATGACACCCTGGCGGGTATTCGAGGAACCACCAGCATTGTCGATTTTGAGACGGACGTTCTCCCGAAACTAACCCTGATCGAAAACGACCCAGGGCCAGATACTACCGCTTACGGGTTGATGGTCGATATGATCAACATTGCGCGTGGGCGTCACCACACAGGCCGCAGCTAACGTAGGGGCACAGCATGCTGTGCCCCTCGCTATATCCCTTTTCGTTATGTCACCACAAGAAAATAAAGCCGAACTACTTAAATACCTGGACGAGACTCGCGCTAAAACCAACGCCGTATTGGATGTACTCAGTCCCAACTGGGTATTTGATACCGGTACAAACCGCCGCGTCCGTGACCTGGTCGCCATCCTGACCGCCTGGGAACTGGAAGGCGTCGAGTGTCTGCGAGCATTATTCAAGGGCGAAACCTACAAGATCACCGGTTGGGATGGTCTGGACGCCTATCACCAACAGGCAGTCACAGAACGGCAAGACCTGCCCACCGCCCAACTTTACGGCGATTTTAAAGCCGCTCACATCCGGTTTAAGTCGCTGGTGCGCAAATTCCCCGACGACAAACTCGACCGCAAATTCGTGTTTCCCTGGGGTGCGATTGGCAACCTTGAAACGCTCGTAACTTCGCTGGGCCATCACGAAGAATCCCACTGCTTCGACCTGATCGAGTCCACCCGCTCAGGTTGAGAGGATAATCCCCAGGGCGCAGGTTGCGCCGGATAGAACGACCATGCATATCGACATTTTCACCCTTCACCCGGCCATGTTTGCCGGGCCGCTCACCGAATCGATCCTCAAGCGGGCGCAGGAAATGGAAGCCTTATCCATTTCACTGCACGACATCCGCGACCACACAACCGATAAACACAATACCGCAGACGACACCCCATACGGTGGGGGCGGCGGGATGGTGATGAAGGTCGAACCGGTCGTAAAGTCTGTCGAGTCGGTCATTCCCCCCGGCGACCCCACGCCCGTCATTTTGATGAGCCCGCAGGGTAGAGTATTCACCCAGGCAATGGCCACCGAATTATCCCAACTCCCCCGGCTGGCGATCATCTGTGGACACTATGAGGGCCTTGACGAGCGGGTACGTGATTTAGTCGTTACCGATGAAATTTCGATTGGCGACTACGTCCTGACCGGCGGAGAACTCGCCGCAATGGTGATCGTTGATGCAGTCTCCCGGCTGCTCCCCGGCGTGCTGGGTGATCCCGACGCCCCCGACAAAGACAGCCATGCCACCGGTTTATTAGAGCACCCCCATTACACTCGCCCGCCCGTTTTCCGCGACCTGCCCGTGCCGGAAGTTCTCCTCTCCGGCCACGCCGCTAACGTCGAAAAGTGGCGGCGGGAAGAGTCACTGCGCCGAACCTGGCAGCGCCGTCCCGATCTATTACTCACCGCCGAGCTAACCGAAAAGGACAAAGCCTTTTTACTGGTGCTGGCCCATGAATCCATCGTTCGGGGTGCAGATTGATACAGGTTTGTTTCGTTTCGCCTCCCCGCCTGATGTATAATCAGCGTATATCGAATCGTTCATTGTGACCGGATTATGAGCAGTCAAACACCTAAAAAATTCCGCAAACCTAAAATGGAAATCAGGGTTGGAGCAGAAGCCCGCCAGATTCGGGATGAGCAGGACAAAAAGACCCCAACAGTATTGGGCCTGCTGATCCGTTTTCTGCCGGTCTGGGCATTGCTCATCATGATCCTGGTCATTGAACCAACTCTTCCCATCCAGGCCGTACGCACCGCTGCAACCTGGGTGGACAATCTTCGTGCAGCTACCCCGGAACCGGAGCCTCCTGGTGAACCGGTATTTATCGTCGAAGGCGCAGAAGCCGTCGAACTGAACAGCGAACTCCCGCCCCCCAATTGGGATCTGACCATCTCCGAGATATTCCGGCCCGAGGTCCAATTCTGGAGTGACTCAATTGCGAACTGGTCGGTGACCTACCGGATCAAGCCCAACATGATCGCCACCATCATGCAGATCGAGTCGTGTGGCAATCCGAGGGCCATGTCGGAAGTAGGGGCTATGGGATTGATGCAGGTTATGCCGCTTCACTTCGAAGAGGGCGAAGACCCCTATGACCCTGACACTAATGTCCAACGTGGGCTGCTTTACCTGGGCGATCAGATCGCCTCCGCCAACGGCGACTCGTCGCTGGCTTTTGCAGCTTATAATGGCGGCCCGACCATGGTATCCACCTCTCCGGTAGAATGGCCGCAAGAAACCCAGGATTATCAATTCTGGGCCAGTGGCATCTACGACGAAGCCGAACGGGGCGTAACCCAGAGTCCCACCCTCAACGAGTGGCTTGATGCCGGTGGTTGGTCATTATGTGCTGATGCCGCCGAGAATCTCGGCCTCTCAGAGTAGACAGCATGTGTCCCTGAATCGGTCCATCTTCTTTAGTAAATGATTTTTTAAATCAAATAGCACAGATCGCTTTAGCTATTTCCACTTAGTGCTATAATCCTCTCTGAATACAGGAGATTATGCTTATGCGACTAGGACTCGTAGGCTTGCCCATGAGCGGCAAGACGACGATTTTTAATGCGCTGACCGGCTCCGACCGGCCAGCAAGTGTCAGTGCACCGGGGAAGCTGGAAGTTCAACTGGCAGTTGTTGACGTACCCGATCCCCGCTTAGATATTCTGAACGATATTTTCCAACCGGAGCGCAAAGTCCATGCGCAGGTGACCTATGCCGATATCGGCGGGCTGGCAAAAGGAATCAGCGAAGGTGGGTTGAGCGGAACCTTCCGCAACCAGCTAAACCAGATGGACGCGCTTCTCTATGTCCTCCGCGCTTTTGAGGATGAAACCGTTCCCCACCCGGAAGGCGACATCGACCCTCAGCGCGACCTGGAAATCCTCGACGGCGAATTCCTGCTGACCGACCTGATCACCGTTGAGAACCGGGTCGCCAAGCTTCAGGACGAGATGAGCAAGGGAAAAAATCGGGACGCTAACCAGAAGGAACTGGAGCTTTTTGAGCGTCTACAGGCTCAGTTAGAGGCGGAAAAACCGCTCCGCGACCTGGAGTTCAAACCGGCAGAGTTATTTACGATGCGTGGTTATGGCTTCCTCACCCAGAAGTCACGGCTGATCGTCCTGAACATGGGCGACGAGATGCCACCCGACCCCACCGCATTGGTTAAGGCAGAAAACATTATCGCCATCCAGGGCACATTAGAAGCTGAAATCGCCCAGCTTGACCCTGATGAAGCTGCCATCTTTTTAGAAGAGTACAACATCACCGAGCCGGTCCGGCACCGGGTCATCCGCCAATCCTATAGCTTGTTGAGCACCCAGACCTTCTTCACAGTCGGCGAGGATGAGGTGCGTGCCTGGCCTTGTGCCGTTGGCGCAACCGCCCAGGAAGCTGCCGGGGTGATTCACACCGATTTGCAGCGGGGATTCATCCGTGCCGAGATCGTCCCGGCGGAATCCTTGATCGAACTGGGCGGCATGGCTGCCGTCAGGGAGGCCGGGAAGCTGCGCCTGGAAGGACGAGACTACATCATGCAAGAGGGCGATGTTATGTCGGTTCGTTTCAAAGTTTAATCTGGAATGTACCCATGTCAGGTTCATCACCCATAATTGTAAGGCCAACTCGAGCTTCGGATTTCGATAACTGTGTACAACTCGACCGCCTTTCGACCACCGACCGTGTCTGGCAGATGGTCTTTGACGATAGTGAGGATGCCCTAACATCCTCATTCCGCCCTCTGCATCTGCCACGCTCAACAAATTTCCCCTATCCTCGGAGCAGGGAGGGGCTTTTACAGGCATGGCGGGTTGCTGTCTGTTCGCTGGTAGCTGTATGGGATGGGCAGGTCGTTGGTTATACAGCCGCCAGGGACGAGCAGGCTCAATCCATCTGTTGGATCTCCGACTTGTTCGTTGACCGCTCTCTCCGGCGGCAGGGGGTCGGAACAAAGCTGCTGCTGGCTATGCGCCACTGGGCACTGGATAATCAATTCCGCTGTATCATCACAGAGGCACAGACTAAGAATTATCCGGCTATTCGCTTCTACAAGAAGCATGGTTTGGTTTTCTGTGGTTATAATGAGCTTTACTATCCAAACCAGGACATAGCCGTTTTCTTTGGAGAGGTGCTGCGCTGACTCATCTATTTATCTCGCAAGGCCCACTGATCAACCAGAGCTTGACCTTTGCCATTGCGATTATTGCCGGTTCATTTTTTTTGTACAGTCTGGCACACGATATTGGCAATCGTGTGGCCTGGTCTTTTAGCGTTCTATTGTTCTTTGTGCTGGTCACCTACATCGGCGATTTAGGGGTGAGCTACAGCAACTCGCTGAGTTTTGCCGCGTTCTGGTTACGCTTCCAGTGGATCGGGATCGCCTTCACACCGGCAGCTTACGTTCACCTCTCACATAACATCCTGACCCTGACCGGACTCCCCTCACGGGGACGGCGGCGCTGGGGGGTGCGCTTCTTATATTTTTCGGCAGCGGTTTTTCTGGTGCTGGTCTTTTCGACCGACCTGATCGTCCGTGACCCGCTCCCGGAACCGGCCCCCCATTTCCAGATTGGCCCTGTTTTCTGGCTGTTTGCCGTATATTTCGTCAGTTCGGTAACCCTCAGTCTATGGTTTGTCGTCCGGGCACGCCGCCGCAGCCTGGTCGAAGCCAGCCGCCGCCGCATGTCCTATTTGCTGTTTACCTATCTGGCTCCGGCACTGGCCGTATTTCCATTCTTGCTTATTTCAGGCAGTTCGCTCACGTCCCACGCCGTCTTCTACGGGACGCTGATCATCGTCGATGCCGTGCTGTCCGTCATGCTGACCTTAATGGCCTATGCCCTGGCTTTCTTCGGCAGCTTGCAGCCCGACCGTTTAACCAAAGTTCAGATGCTCCAATTCTTCTTACGCGGCCCGGTTGTGGCTATTGCAGCCCTGGCCGTCCTGATCTGGGTTCCACGAGCCGGGGCAGTCTTGGGACTGCCGGGTGATGATATCACCCCACTGCTAACCGTAACGGTGATCCTGCTCTTGCAATGGGTGATCACCCAGGCCCGCCCCCGTCTGGAGCGCTGGTTGGTTTACACCGGCGATCAACACGAAATCCGCAGCATCCAACAGATCGAAGAGCGCCTCCTGACCGGGGCCGACTTCCGCCAATTACTTGATATGATCCTGGCCGCTGTTTGTGATTATCTGCGGGTGGAGACGGCTTTTGTGGCTTCATTCACCGGTGACTCTCCCCACCTGGAACGGGCCGTTGGCTTAAGCGATGAATTTAATTCACACCTGGCTAAAGCCACAGATATTGTTAACGGGGATTTACCCCAACCCGACGACATCAAACTCGCCGGTGACGTTTTTGTCTGGAATGATTTCTGGCTGATCCCACTCTACTTTCACCCGGCGAACAATACAGATACCCGGCTGGTTGGATTGTTCGGGGTGGCCCAGCCGGAGAATTTACCAATTGATGCCCATGACGATGAGCGCTGGCAGGTCTTAATGGCGCTGGCAACGCGGGCCTCAGAAGCACTGGAAGACCGGCGGCTCCAATCAGAGGTGTTTGCGGCGCTTGAGGGTCTGCTGTCGGAAATGTCAACGATCCATCGTGTCCGGGCCGGGGATATGGAAGCGCTGACAGCCCCGATCGAAGAGGTGCTTTCCAGCCCGGATTACGTTGGTAAGATCAAGGATGCTCTGGCCCATTACTGGGGCGGCCCAAAGCTGACCGATACCGCCTTGATGCGGCTGTCTATTGTCCAACGGGCCCTTAAAGACCATGATGGCAACTCGCAGCGGGCTATGCGGGCCGTACTCCAACAGGCTATCGAACACCTGCGCCCGGAGGGGCAGCGCAGCCTGACCACCACCGAATGGATTCTCTACAACATTTTGGAGATGCGATTCATTCAGGGCCGCAAGGTGCGTGATGTCGCCATGCGATTGGCAATGAGCGAATCAGACTTGTATCGCAAACAGCGGGTGGCAATCGAAGCCGTATCATCGATCATCGCCGACATGGAACGATCTACCGGAACCGACCCTGAGGAACAGCAGCCCGTCCCGGTTGAGCAAAAGTAGGGACGGCCCAATACAGGCAATTTGATTTCGAGGAGCGGAGATTGTGTCTACAATACGACGCATCGTAAAACGGAGGCAGGGGCGGCGGGAGCAAGCCCGTACCGGTGTACGACTGGCTTTGCGCTGGCTGTTGATCATCGCCCTGAGTTTCATCGGCCTGAACCTGCTCGGCCTGATGTTTGGCTTTGGCACCGTTGTCAGCGTCTATGCCTGGTACGCTCAGCAGTTACCGGAACCGGGCGCTATCACGGCAGTTGAACAGGAATTTCAAACCACCAAAATCTACGATCGCTCAGGCCAGACCTTGATCTATGAGGTGATCGACCCACTCGGCGGTGACCGCACCTGGATCGAACTCTCCGATGCCCCGCTTTATCTTCGGAACGCCACCATTGCTATTGAGGATAAAACCTTTTACGAGAATCCCGGCTATGACACTGAAGGCATCGCCCGCGCCTTGTGGAACAACCTGACCGGTGGGCAGGTGCAGGGCGGCTCATCGATCACCCAGCAGTTGGTTAAAAACGTCCTGATCGAGCCTGAAGAACGAGGCCAGGTTAGATATGACCGCAAATTCAAGGAACTGATCCTCGCCATTCGCATCAGCAACGAGTTCAGCAAAGATCAAATCCTGGAATGGTATCTGAACACCAACTTCTACGGAAACCTCGCTTACGGCGTTGAAGCTGCTGCCCAGGTCTATTTCGACAAACCGGTCAACGAACTGACCCTGGCCGAATCCGCCATACTGGCTGCCATCCCACAGTCGCCCGCCCTAAACCCCATCGATAATTTTGACCTTGCCAAAGAGCGCCAGCTTGTTGTCCTTAACCTGATGGTAGAGCAGGGTTACATCACCGAGCAGGAAGCCGAAGAAGCCTTCGCCGTAGAACTGGACGTAAGGCCTCCTGAACAGCGCTTCGACCTCCTGGCCCCTCATTTCTCAATCGCTGCCCGCAAGCAGGTTGAGGACATCGTTGGCCCTGACCTGGTTTACCGGGGTGGCCTGGTCGTCTATACCACCCTCGATTACTCGCTCCAACTCCAGGTCGAATGCGCCGCCCGATCCCACATCGCCCGGTTATCCGGCCAACCGCCGACCACCGTTATCCCCGCCGCCGATAATTCCGACTGCCTGGCCGCGAATTACTTGCATCCTATCGCCCCCGAAGACCAGAACAAGGATCACAACGTGACCAACGCAGCTGGGGTGGTCATCAACCCCCGAACCGGCGAAGTCCTGGCGATGCTCGGCAGCCTCAATTATTATGACCTGACCATTGACGGCAATTACAACGTTGCCCAGGCTGAGCGTCAACCCGGCTCGGCTTTCAAACCCTTTACCTACATCACCGCTTTTGAGCAGGGTTATACCCCCGCCACCATGACTCTTGACGTGCGCATGGCATTTGATGTGGGCAGCAACCAGCCCTATGTCCCGGAGAACTTTGACCGCCAGTTTCACGGCCCGCAGAGCATCCGTTATGCCCTGGCAAATTCTTACAATGTCCCCGCTGTCCAGGTGATGGAGTGGGTTGGCATCGACAATGTGATCCACACCGCGCACGCTTTAGGCGTCAATACGCTGGATAAGGGCCTGGGCTATTATGGCCTTTCCCTGACCCTCGGCGGCGGTGAGGTCACCCTGCTCGACATGACCTATGCTTACGGTGTACTGGCTAACATGGGCGAGATGCACGGTCGCCCGGTTCCCGCCGATTTACGCCGTCCCGGTTTCCGTACCCTCGATCCAACCCTGGTTCTTCGCATCGAAGATGCCGAGGGCAACATTCTCTGGGAATACGGCGAGGGCAACACCTTTAACAGCAATACCGTGATGGAACCCTCTCTCGCCTACCTGATCAACGATGTTATGTCCGATGACGTGGCCCGCCGTCCATCGGTTGGGCCGGATAGTGCGCTTTTGTTGAGCCGCTTGGCAGCCGTCAAAACCGGAACCACCAACGATTACCGCGACAACTGGACAATCGGCTACACACCCCAGTTCGTAACCGGGATCTGGGTGGGCAACACCGATAACCAGCCGATGGTCGAGATGCCCGCTATCGTCGGAGCCGCTCCGATCTGGAAAGCCGTAATGGAGTATCTCCACCTGAACCAACCCGTCGAAACCTGGGATCGGCCCGCCGACATCGTCGAGATGACCGTCTGCCAGACTTCCGGCATGCTGCCAACCGCCTACTGCCCGACCACCCAGGAGATTTTCCGATCTGGCACCGAGCCGGTCAACTATGACACCATCTACCAGCCTTTCACCATCAACAAGGAAACCGGCCTGCTGGCGACCGTCTACACGCCTTCTTATCTGACCGAGGAGCATATTTTCCAGGTTTTGCCCCCGGAAGCCGCCGACTGGGCACGTGCCAACAGCATCCCCCAGCCTCCCACCGAGTATGATACTCTTAACGTTCCAAACACGGCTGGCCCGGTTGCCATCACCGAACCCGCTCCGTTCAGCTATATTCAGGGTGCAGTCGTCATCAAGGGGAACGCCATTGACGAGAATTTCCAGTTATACCGCTTAGATTATGGGGAAGGGCTCAACCCCACCCAATGGACACAGATCGGACAGGACAACACCGTCGAAAAATATGGCTCCGACCTGGGAACCTGGGACGCCCGCACCCTTGACGGTTTGTACAGCCTCCGGTTGACGGTGGTTCGAACCAGCAGCAGCATCGAGGAATTTATCATCCAGGTGACGGTCGATAACACCCCGCCATCGATCGACCTGATCTATCCCAGGGATGAGCAGGTTTACCGGATGTCTGATGAATTCGTCACCATCCAACCCTTGATCACCGATAACATCTCAATGGATCGAGCCGAATTCTACGTAGACGACCAGTTGATCGCTACCAGCACCATCGCGCCTTTTAACGAGCGCTGGATTATCACCGAAGCGGGAACCCATGTTATCCAGGTTCGGGCTTACGATACGGCAGGCAACACTTCCGTCAGTGACCGGATCACGATTGAGGTTGTCCCAGATTAGGCAATTACTCTTCAATTGAGTGGGGATACGGCAGATCGTATCCCCCATTTTTTTCGGTTTGTCCACGAATTTACCCTATGGCTCCTTACTCCTATAACCCTTTTGGGTTAATTAATGTAAAATTGGGCAGTTTTGCTCTCCCCAAACTGTTGAACTCCTGTGTAATTTGTGTTACGATAGGAAAGCTGCCTACTGGCTAATAACATTGTTGACAGAGCAAAATATATATGTCTGAGATGGTTAGAAACAGGATACAATCGGTGACAACTCACTCCTACGACGATCCACGAACTGATGTCATTCAGGAACTCGCTACACGCGCTGATCTTCGAGGCGGTTTTGTGACCTATGAAGATGTCGTTGAAGTAATCGCTGAAGATTTCGACGAAACCACTATTGAAGCGCTTTTCGAAGATTTAGAAGAGCTCGGTATCGAAATTCGGCAACACGACATGGAAGAAAGTCTCATCGACCGGACCGCAATTGATGGCGAAGAAGATAGCGAGATAGAAGAACCCATTGCAGATATCAATGCGGTATCGGCTGATGATCCGGTTGGTCTATACTTTCGGCAGATGGCGCAAGAGCCTCTGCTGACGGCTCAGGAAGAGATCGATCTCGCCAAGAAGATCGAACTGGGACGTACAGCCCGCGAAGCCTTCGATAAGGATCAGGTTTCGGGTCTGTGCGTGGCTGACCAGGCCGAGATGCTTGCTCAAATCGAGCAGGCACAGGAAGCGCGTGAGCATCTAGGCCGGGCCAATACCCGCCTGGTGGTAAGTATCGCCAAGCGTTACATGGGCCAGGGCTTGCCCTTCCCGGACTTGATCCAGGAAGGCAATGTCGGCCTGATGCGTGCCGTCGATAAATATGACTACCGGCGTGGTAATCGCTTCAGCACCTACGCAACCTGGTGGATTCGGCAGGCTATCACGCGGGCACTGGCGCAGAAGACTCGCACCATCCGCATCCCGCTCCACATGACCGAGCGGATCCGGCAGATGTACCGTACTGCCCAGATATTGGAGCAGTCCCTGGGACGTCGGCCAACGCCTGAAGAGATCGCCGAAGAGATGAACCTCCCAGCGGAGAACGTGCGCGGTATGATGGACGCCAGCCAGCATGTGATCGCTTTGGAGCGGCCCGTTGGTGATGACGGCGACAGCGAATTCGGTGATTTCATCGAAGACCAGGATACACCCGAACCGGCTGAAGCGGCGGCCCACCACTTGCTCCAGGAGACTATTGAAGAAGTACTCTCCGAGCTAACCCCACGCCAGGCCCACATTGTGCGGCTGCGGTTCGGCCTGGGCGGTGGCGAACAGCACACGCTGGAGGATATCGCTAACAAGTTTGGCCTCTCGCGTGAGCGTATCCGCCAGCTTGAGAAGGAAGCCCTCCGACGGCTGCGGCATCCGCGCCTGGCGCACAGCTTACGAGATTACCTCTCCTAGCTCCTAACAACTGAATAATAAAGACATGAACAGCGCGTGGTCAATGACCACGCGCTGCTGATTCTAGAGAAGTTCTACGAGTATTTAACCTTCTACCGTTGTTATGGCAAACATGTGTATGAACTCATCCCTGCTCTCAACGCGATCTTCCCCCTCTCCATTATGGAGAGGGGAGGGAGAACCGCCGTCGGCGATTCGGAAGGGGTGAGGTTAATCAACAGCCTTATCAGCCTCCGGGCCGGTTATTCTGATCGTTTTAGCTTCGTCCTCTTCATCTTCATCTTTGCGCGGCCAGAGATAGAGAATCACAGCTCCGAACCCAAACAGGCTGAGAAGCATACGAGCCAGCCCACCGACAAACGGCATCGATACCACCATCGCCACGATTGCCAGGCCAATAGCCAGCGGCCAGAAGTTCGCCTCTCCTTCCTGATCAAACTGCCGGTAGATCAACATCCCCAGCGGCAAAGCAACCAGGATTGGCGGCAGCCACCAGGTGACCAGCCGGAAGGCAACAAACATCGTATTCACAAACAGTCCCAACGCCCCACTGATCGGGCGACTGGCACCGATCGCACCCAGCGCTAATCCCAGCACCACGGCCAGAATAAGTCCCACAATCACAATGAAGAAGACCGCAACGTAACCCAGGCAGCCAGCTCCCAGGCTGGGCAGAATCCGGGTTTGCAGGGTCTTGCTGGAGCCATTCAGGAAGTCCGGCGCGAACCGCTGGAAAAGCACACCTAGCACCAACAGCATCGCAAATGTGCCGACGAAGAACCCTATCCGGCGCAGCCCACTCAGCGGTCCAAATATTCCGCTGAATCCACTGGGGGAGCCTGACTCAGGGCTATCCGGGACTTCCAGTTGGAAGTCAACATTACCGGCCACAGAGCCGGATGGGATATTGTGTTCAGTGGTTGATGAGTAAGTCAGATTGCCAGCAATCTCGCCATCATTGCCAAACGTGATCCCGCTGGCAACATCCGAGACTTCGGGAAGGGCCGGGTCCTGGAAGAATTGGAGTGGATTAAACGGCGGCTCACCGCCCGCACCAATTCCTAACTCGGCATCACCACCGATCAAACCGTTGATCTGAACGCCTTCAGCGCCGCCACCAACATCACCGGCGACATCATTCAGAACACCCTGATAAGCCCCAAAGTAGAGGCTGCCATCAACGGAACTGCCCGGTTCCATTTCAACGGCCATCGCCCCGGCGTTCATATCATCACCGACTGAGGCCCCGTCAGCGAGTAGCACAACCGCGGCACCTGCCCGTAAGTCATCCCCAACCGTACCGTTGATAATGACCGTCTGAGCCATTGCCAACACGTCCCCGGTCACTGTGCCATTGATGGTGATCACGCCGCCAGAAGCAACCAGGTCACCATCGATTGTGGCATTAACGGTCACCGTGGCCCCAAATGCATAAACATCATCGTCAATGTCTTCGTCGATCACAATATCCTCTTCTGAAATAACCTCAGAAGCAAATACAGGCACGACGAACACTAATCCTAAAGCCAGCGTCACCATGAAAACCACGAGCAGACGCCATGACTTTTCAGTCATCATTCTATTCCTCCCTTGCAGTAAAAACTTATGCCTATCCGGGAAAGTGTGCGGAGCTTTTGAAGTATACGAATCCCAATCAGGCTCACTCTTTATACGTGCCTTCTTGTAAATAGTTTCCCATCAAATACGCCGTATAGTCAAGCTGGACAATCGCGGCGGGGAGGGCAATCTCATTGTCAGCCCACCTGCGACCGGATACACTAGAGGAGCGAAACGCATCAAGGATAACGAAATATGACCCGACCTCTTATTCTATTGACCAATGATGACGGGATTAAATCGCCCGGATTAGCGGCAGCAGCAGCCGCGCTCGATCCACTGGGCGAACTGCTGATCGTTGCCCCGACCGAGCAGCAAAGCGGCACCGGTCGCAGCATGCCGGTACACAATGACGGGCGGCTGTTCGAAACCACCATCAACGCCGGTGAGCAGACCTGGAAAGCCTTCGCCGCAAATGCGACCCCAGCCCAGGCCGTACAGCACGCCATCTTGGAACTGGCTGACCGCAAGCCTGCCTTAGCCATATCAGGGATCAATTTCGGAGAGAATGTTGGGTTGGGAGTCACCATCTCCGGGACGGTTGGAGCCGCCTTAGAGGCCGCCGCACATCGAATCCCGGCCCTGGCCGTATCCCTTCAGGTTGATCCAAAGCTGCATTACAATTTTGACAATTCGGTTGACTTTAGCGTCTCCGGGTATTTCACCCGGTTCTTTGCCGAGCGCTGGCTTAACGCTTCCCGCCCAGATGATGTAGACGTGCTCAAAATAGAAGTACCCGACAACGCCACCCCTGCTACCGAATGGCGAATCACGCGCTTAGAGCGGCGGGCCTATTTTATCCCCGTAGCGCCAACCCGTTTGAAACTCGGTGATGAAGGCCGGATCGGATACAAAATGACCGATAAACGTTTCACCGATAATCACACCGACGTCGGCGCGCTGCAAGATGGTTTTGTCTCCGTGACCCCGCTCAGTCTGGATATGACCGCCCGCGTAGAATTCGATACGCTGAGAAACCTGCTTGACCATGAGTAAAAAGCTCGCTTTATTGTTCACATTGTTTGTACTGGTCGGATGCGCAGCCGCCCCAATCGAACCGGATATCGAAGCCCATTGGGCCAGCTTATTTGACCACCCGCAGATGCTACAAGTACCGTTTATGGTAGTCGAGCCGCTGCCGGGCGCAGTCACCGATCTGGACGATACGGGAGTTCTTCACGACGTACGGCACTACGATCTATCCATCCTGGGCTATAAATTGTGGGAGCAAACAAAATACGACTATCGTTATGGAGCCTTGTGTGTGTCGGTCGATTTGACCATTCTGTTGATCGCTGGCAGTCCGGCCCCAGCCCCGGAGCAATACGAACTCTGGCTTAACAACCAGTTGATCGCCAATGCCCCAGAGGTAGTTGGAAATATGGGGCCAACAGCTTTTAAAGATGGGCAGCTTGAGAGGCTGATTGTCGGTGCGCCACAAACCACCCGGCTGTGTTGGCTCGAAATACTATCACCGGGGCAGTACTTAGCCGAGGTTCGTATACCCGCTCATGCCGAGCCCTATGTCTATAGCTGGGCATTCGAGATAACTGATTAAAGCCTGATTTAGTAGACAAACTTTAGCTTGTCCTTGCCCTTGAAAGGACCTCTAGAAAGATAGAGGGGAATATCGATTGCGCTTTTATCTCACTTAAGAGAAGCCAATTTTTAAGTCCCTCTCCATGAGGGAGAGAGATTTAGGGTGAGGGCTATGAAACGCTCTGAAGTACGATAGGGGATTACTCCTGTGCTTCCTCGTCAACTTCAATCTCTTCAACAACGGTGTCTTTGTAAGCATCAATCGTCCTGGCATCCCAGAACGCCATAGTACTCCTCAAGAAACTATCCATCAGCCGACCGGCGGCTTCGCCATCAACCTCTTGCGCGGCAGTCCGGAGCCTTTTGCAAAACTCACGCACGCCGTTGCGATGCTCTGGAACCCGGTAATAAAAGAGCGCCAATGTGTAATAGTAGTCTTTGAACCCGTTGAAAATCAGGCCATAAACCAGGTTGCCACAATATTGGATCAGTGCATGGTGTAAATCCCACATGGCAAGGGCATAAGTCCCCGGCCCCTCTTTGAGGCTGGCAAACTTATCCAGCACATCGATAATCAATCCCGGTGCCCGGCGCACCGCATCAGCGGTGTAAGTCGGGGCAAGCTGACACCACAACTCAAGCAGATCGGGGACAAAATTAGGCAGGTGACTCGGATCGGCTTTCAGCAGCCCGATCAAAATATTGAGGTTGCCATCCCGCAAATAATCCCTGACCCGTGTTGATTTCCCCTGTTGAATTTCGAGCCAGCCATCCCGGTTGAGTAGTTGGAGGGCCTCGCGCAGGGCCGGACGGGCAAGGCCCATCTCCTTACTCAAGACCCGCTCTCCGGGCAGATCGGTTCCTGGCGGATAGGTGCCATCGAGAATACGCTCAATCAGCAGCCGTTCGGCCCGGTCGGCGGCCCGTTCTAAAGCCTGTTCCTGGGGTTCTTCAGTCATGTATTCTTTGTATTCCTCTATTCTATAAAACAGGTCTGTAGATAAAGAAGTTACGCATCCCGGCACGATAATCCCCTCGTACCTACTGATGGGAGTAGGGATGTAGCATGCTGCGCCCAGGACAATTTGAACAGCATAAGTCCTAAAGTGTATTATAATCGATAGGCCGCAGTTGTCGCGGCTGTCAAGAATCAGATTACAAGGCTGGGCATTGTTCTCAGCCTGGAGGATAAATCCACATGTCCCATGAACGTAACCCCGGCACCCCGCTTGACCTGGGGTGGGTGCAGTCATCTCACATAAACCGGAGCGCAACGGAACGCCGGGCTGCCACGCTAGGCACGCGCCGCACGGTTAAAAAAGATTATCAGGCTGCCTGGCTGCTCAAGGCCATTACCTGCATCGACCTGACCACTCTGTCCGGTGATGACACCCCCAGCAACGTCCACCGCTTGTGTGCCAAAGCCCGCCAACCCGCCCGCCAGGACATCCTGGATGCATTGGGCGTCGGCGATAAAAACATCACGGTTGCGGCAGTCTGCGTCTACCACCGCCGGGTGCGTGATGCAGTCCAGGCATTGAAGGGAACAAACATCCCGGTGGCTGCTGTTTCAACCGGATTCCCGGCGGGCCTCAGCCCCTATGAACAGCGAGTCGCCGAGATCGAACAGTCGGTTGAGGCTGGAGCCAAAGAGATCGACATCGTGATCACCCGTGAGCACGTCCTGCTCAATAACTGGCAGGCTCTCTACGATGAGGTCAAGCAGTTCCGCGAGACTTGCGGCGATGCCCACCTGAAGACCATCCTGGCAACCGGCGAACTCGGCACCCTGACCAATGTTAAAAAGGCCAGCCTGGTCTGCATGATGGCCGGGGCAGATTTCATCAAGACCTCAACCGGCAAAGAGAAGGTCAACGCGACGCTGCCGGTTGGCCTTGTGATGACCCGTTCCATTCGCGATTATGAAAAAAAGACCGGCTACAAGGTTGGATTCAAACCGGCGGGCGGAATCAGCAAGGCAAAGGACGCACTGACCTGGCTGTCTCTCATCAAAGAAGAACTCGGCGACGAATGGCTCAGCCCTGAATTATTCCGTTTTGGGGCCAGCAGCCTCTTAGCCGACATTGAACGGCAGCTTTCCCACCACGTGACGGGGCACTATGCCGCCCGCCACCACATGCCAATGGGGTAGTTTGATGGAAACGAAGTCGCGGACAGGGACGATTGTTGGAATCGGAGCTGGGTGCTTATTCCTCTGTTTGTTTGTAGTGGTTGGTGGAGTCATATTGCTTCTCGCGGCCACCGAGCCGCCGGAGGGAGTAACCATCGATCTGGCTGTACCGGACGAAGTTCGGATCAACGAAGAGATCATTATCGAGATTAGCATCCAGAATACACTACCAGAATCCAGAGTGCTCAAAGAAATCGAAGTGGACACAACCTATTTAGATGGTATTTTCATTCATGATTCCCAGCCCACCTTCTATAATTCCCAGGATCGTGATGATGAAATGAATTATGATTTTGATGTCGATATTCCGCCAAACCAAACCACGGTTATTCAACTTGATGCAACAGCCGTTCAGGTGGGGACATTCACCGGCATGATAGAAATCTGCATTGACAGCGCTTTGTCTTGTCTCGACTATCCGATACGCACACGTGTAAGACAACAATAGAATCCCTCGCCATTGCCCTGACAGCAATATAAGGCAGAGGAGATAGGAGGTTGCCATGACAGGAGAAGAATGGTATACCCCGGAAGAATCGAAACGCCGTTCGCCGCTGCTGACCCTTATCATCGCTGGCATCTTAACCAGCATACCCTGCATCAGTGCCGGGGTGCTGCTGGCAGTTAATCCTGAGTACATGGCCCAGCTAGCCTATGGCCCGCCGGAGGGTGCTTATATCCCCGGTAAATCAATCCCGCTGGGCCTCCCGGTGATCGGGGCCGCCGTCCTGTTAGCCTTAATCTGCCTGGTGGTCAATTTGCTGTTTGTCAGGTGGATACGCAAAAACAAACTCCCTGTGAAAGTCATACTGCCATTCGCCATCTTCTTATTCTTGAACTTCATTTTACAGACTGTGGCCTGCATGCTCATCACTTTGGGGCCGACGGCCATTCAGATAGTCAAAGAGTTCTCAGTACCTCAATAGGAGACAATCACGTGACAGACGACGAGGGATTTGATCCAATGAAGAGCAGCCAGAAAGTTATTCACCCCTTCTGACCTACTTTGCCCCTATCGCACTGGGCATCTTGCCATGCTTTCTCATGTTCATCCTACTGGTAATCAATCCTGATTACATGGCCCAACTTTTCTCCGGGCCGCCGGTTGGAGCTTATATCCCCGGCATGCCCATTCCAATGGGATGGCCGTTTACTTTTGCCATCATCCTGTTGATGGAGATTGCCATAGGGGTCAATCTCCTGCTTATCAGGTGGACACTCAAAAACAATCTGAAACTAAACGTTATCCTGGTGATTGCTGCCTTTATGATCATAAGCTTCACCGTCCAAAGTGCAGCCTGCACAATTGTGATTTTGGGGCCATCATTCATCCAGCTATTTAAAGCATTCTTCTAGGCCGAGGCATATGACATATCAATAGCGATTTTTGCCCAATCGAGGCGATGACGGTAAAGTGTCGCAATTGCTTTGATAGGATAGGTGAGAGGGCTTCCAACACATGTCTAATAGCTTTCGTGAGAGACTCGATCGGGGTATGATCCTGGCGGACGGCGCAATGGGAACTCTGATCCACAGCAGGGGCATTTCCGTCGACACCTGCTTTGACGAACTGAACCTCAGCAACCCGGCGCTGATCTTTGAGATACACCACGCTTATCTGGAAGCCGGGGCAGAGATTATCGAAACCAATACCTTCGGGGCCAACCGTTTCAAACTGTCAGAATACGGCCTGGCCGCCCAGACTGCCGACATCAACCGGGCCGGAGTCAGGCTGGCCCGACAGGCCGTTGATGCCACATTCAAGCCCGGCATCTTTGTCGCGGGATCCGTCGGCCCATTGGGAGTCCGTCTGGCTCCTTTTGGCCGAGTCACCCCAGAACAGGCTTATGAAGCCTTCCACGAGCAGATCGAGGCTTTATGTGAGGGCAATCCTGACCTCCTGATCCTCGAAACCTTCTCCGATATCCACGAGCTTCAAGCCGCCGTTCGTGCGGCCAAATCTATTTGCCCTGATATGCCCATCGTCGCCCAGGTGACCTTCACCCGTGACAACCGCACCCTCTTAGGCGATTCCCCGGAGCAGGCCGCCGAAAAACTCGCCGGGATGGGCGTTGATGTCATCGGAGTCAATTGTTCAAACGGCCCGGCCCAACTGACCCGGATCGTCCGGGCCATGCAATCCAACCACCCGGACGCTCATTTTTCCGTTGTCCCTAACGCCGGTTGGCCGGAATATGTCGGCGGTCGCGTGATGTATTCCGCCAGCCCGGATTATTTCGCCGATTACGCCCTCGCGCTCCGTGACATAGGAGTTGCCATTGTTGGCGGCTGCTGCGGCACCACCCCCGACCACATCAAGCTCATGCGGGCCGCCCTCGATGATCCCGACCGGGTCAGCCACATCATCGATGTAGCATACCCGGAGGAGATCGATGAGGCCCTTGACGAAGCCCCCGCCCCTAGCGAACTCGCTCAGAAGCTAACTCGCGGCGACCTCGTTATTGCCGTCGAGATGTCACCGCCTCGCGGAATCGCTACCGAGAAATCCCTCCGCGCTGCCCAATTATTGCGCGAGGCCGGGGCTGATGTGATCGACGTACTGGACAACCCGATGGCCCGCCTACGGATGAGCCCCTGGGCTGTTTGCCACATTCTGCAAAGCGAAGCCCACATCGAAACCGTTCTCCATTTTCCTACCAGGGGCCGCAACTTATTGCGCATTCAGGGTGATTTGCTGGCCGCCCACGCGATGGGCGTGCGGAATCTGTTCGTCGTCATGGGCGACCCGACCCACATCGGCGATTATCCCGATGCCGCCGATAACTACGACATCGTCCCATCGGGTTTGGTACGCCTGATCAAGCAGCATCTCAACAACGGCCAGGACTGGGCAGGCAACAAGATCGGCAGCCCGACCAACTTCGTCGTAAGCTGCGCCCTCAACCTGAACGCCAAGGACATCGACCGCGAGATCAAGGTCCTGAGAAAGAAACTCGATGGCGGCGCAGACTACCTGATCACCCAACCGATCTTCGATCCGGCCTGCTATGAAGAATTTATGGAACATTACACCGCCCAGCACGGCCCGCTGGAAACACCGGTATTGGTCGGCCTGATGCCCCTCCACAGCCTGCGAAACGCCAGTTTTCTCCACAACGAGATACCGGGTATCATCATCCCCGACACCATCATGAAACGCATCGAAGCCGCCGGGGACGATGCCCCACAGGAGGGCGTTCGGATCGCCCAGGAGTTAGCCTCCCAGATCAAAGATATGGCGGGCGGGCTGTACTTAATGCCCCAGTTCGGACGCTACGACCTGGCAGCAGAAATCATCGAATCGGTGCGGGGAGCATAGATATGATCACCAAGCGTATTCTTGGTTTTATGGCAATCGGCGTTGGCATCCTGATCATCGCCGGGGCAGTTGCCGTCGATCTGGTACAGGCCGGGCAGTGGAGCGGATTCGGCCCTTTGCAGCAAGCCGGACTCGCCGCCGGAATCATCGCCATGCTGATCGGCGCATCACTGATCCCCCTGGGCGACCGCCCGGCCTGAGGTTAAGCATTAAATGAGCATACTCATTGAGAAGTTACGTTTTTCTATCGGCGAAACCCGCAAGCTGTCCGTCCCGCTTCAAATCGCCACCTGGATCGGGTGGCTGCTGATGGCGGCAGCCTTTCTCACCCTGATCTTCTTTTTCGTCGTCTATGTGATCTACTTTATCAAGCTCCTCCAGTTTCCCTTCGACTACGACCAGGGGGAAGGTCTGGAGATGTGGAGCGCGGTGCTGTTCAGCCGGGGCGATGGCATCTATGTTGATAACGGGGCTTATCCTTTTTATGCCTCACCCTATGGCCCGGTCTTCCCCGCTTTGCTGGTGCCTTTCATCTGGCTGTTCGGCCCCCAAATCTGGATCGGGCGAGTCTGGGCTTTCTGTGTCTCGCTAATCATCGGCGGCACCATCTACTGGATCGTCCAGCACGAAACCCGCGACAGGCTGTCCGGGGCGTTGGTCACGCTGGCCTTTTTCGCCTCCAATTTTGTCTATCAGGTTGGCCCGCTTTTCCGCCAGCATTTCACCATGCTTTTATTCGGATTACTGGGCGTCGTGATGATGGCCCGCGCAATGGAGGAGCAGGATAAGAAGCGTTATCTGTGGCTCTCTCTGATCTTCCTGATGCTCGCCGGGTACACCAAACCCCTGGCAGTTGACGCCGTAGCCGCCGCTTTTATCTTCTTTTTCCTGCGCCAACCCCGTAAAGCTGTCATCTATGCGATTGGTTTTGCGGCGGCAGCCGGGTTGATTTTCTGGCTGCTCAACATTGTTACCGGTGGGGAGTGGTGGATCAACATGATCACCGCCAATTCCAACCCATTTATCCCCAACCAGTCCATGAACTTCTTCAAGCTCTGGTTCAGGCTACATGGCGTGCTGATCGTATTGACGGTTGGCTACGTTCTATACACCATCTACCTGGACCGGATCAGCGCCTATACCCTGTACTTCCTCGTATCAATGATCACCGGGGCGCTAAGTGGAAAATGGGGGGCGGGGTTTTCATATTTCAGTGCAGCGATTGTCGCATCCTGCATCGGGGCTGGATTGGGCCTGGGCGTCTTGCGGAACTGGCTCCGCGAAAAATCCACCGGATCGGAGGATAAATCGCTGAAACTCGGTCAGGTCGGGTTAGCCGCCTGGGGAATCATCGTGCCCCTGCTGCTCATCTATCAGATGCGTTCGACCCTTCACCTGCCGCTCAACCACCCATTGACCCGACCGGTCGCCCAGGCACTCAACATTCCTGACTACGACCCCAACCGCTTCCGGCAGGATTATTACGATACCGCTGGCTACACCCAATTGGGCCACCACCCGACTCAAGAAGATATTGATGCCGGGTGGCGAATCGTAGACTACGTCAAAAGTTCACCCAAACCGGCTTTCACAGAAGAGGCCATGTTCGCCGTCTATGCGGGCAAGGAAGTTGTCACCGACCCCTCGCAGCTTTTTAACCTGTACAACAACAATGCCCTTGATACCTCCGAGATGGAGGAGATGATCAACAACCAGGAATTCGGTGTGGTAGTCTTCCGCGCCCGGATTTATCCCTATCCGGTGCTGGAAGCCATCGGCCAGAACTACGATGTGGTCGAGCAAATCGAGATGAACGGCTTCACCTACGACATCCTGCTCCCACGCGACCGGTAGCCACCGCATTTGTTACTCGTAGGGGCGCAGGCAGTATGCTGCGCCCCCCCACCACTCACCCCTGATTGCTGCACGGATCAGACGGGGCCATCTCAAACAGCCACGCATCAGCCTTGTGCCGCTCCTGATGATCGATCAAATCAAAGTGAGAGCGTAGGAAGTCCATAAAGACTGCATCTGGCTGATCGTGCCCGCTGATAAACCAGATATAACGAGGCTGCCGCGCACACACTTTTTCGACGACTTTCAGGATATCGTCCGCCCGTCCCCCTGCCAGATCGACCCTCAAGTCAAGCCCATATTGTTCAAGATAATAATCGATATAGTCTGAACTTTCCGGGGCAATCTTATAGACCAATCCGACCACCATGGCATTCTCATGATAGGCTTCATTCTGATCGGCCACATACTCGGCGATCTCCCGGAATTCTTCTTTTGGCCTGTCGTAGTACCGCATATGAAAGAACAGGTCGCCCACCATCAAACTCACCAACACGCCGCTGAACACCACCAGGTTCCGGGGCCGCCGCCAGGTCGATACAATTGCCCGGCTCACCAGCAGATAAGCCGCCGGGATCGAGACGATCACGTACCGGTAAACGAATGTCGGTGTCAGCAGCTTCGATTTGACATACAGGATCGTAATCGGCAGCAAAAACCACAGGAGCAGCAAAATATCAACGCCTGCAGGGGTACTGGTTTTATCCGTTTTACCCGCTCGTAGGATGTAACGCCTGACCACATACAGCCCCATCAGGGCCAGGGCCAGCACCATCAACGGGCGGGAACGGTGGAAAACGGCCAGCAGAAAACCATAGCCTTCGGTCACCGGATCGCCCAGCGGCGTGACCCACACCCAGTGATTGGGTTGCAGCAGATCACCCATCAGCACCGGTAGCCAGGGGGAAAAGACCAGGAACAGAAACACCCCGATCAACAGCACCCTCCCGAACGCCTTCCGATCCCGTACAAAGATGATCATCAACACCAGGCCATGCAGCCCAATAATAACCATCCCGAAGTAATGCCAGTACATCGCCAGCGCTGCCGGGATCACGTAACCGGCCACCATGTAAGGCTTCAGCCTGCCGCCTTGTTTGAGTTGATCGTGGATCACGATCCAGAAATAGGTTGCCAGTAGAGTAAAAAGCATTAACCCTGAATAGGCGCGAGCCTCATGGCTGTAATGAATCCCAAACCACATCACCGCCAACAGTGCCGCCGCGACCATCCCCTCTCGCGCTGAGTACAATCTCCGCCCGATGGTGAACAGCACCGCAATCGACAGGACACCACTCAAGGCCGACGGGAACCGGAGGATAAATTCCGAATCCCCGACCCGGTGAAGCAAGAAATGGATCAGGATGTAATGGCCCGGAGGCCAGGGATTGGGGACAGCTCGGATGACCTGGAGCAGCGTACCATAGGAGGCGGTACGCCAGGTAGCTAACTCATCTGCCCATAACGAGGGGTTGCCTAACTCATGAAATCGCAGCCACGTTGCTAGAAGTAGTATTGCGATCAGCCATAGGTAATTTCGTATATCAATATCGATCTTAGTTTTAACATTCTCATCGTTCCTCATCACCTATCTCTCGGATAAACTCGGTAATTACATTAAAGTACTCTTCAGCTCCACGAAACAGTAAATCGTTATGCCCCCCCCGCTCGATGATCTGTAAGCGCTTATAAGTGGCAGGGGAAGCATCATATAACATCTGTCCTTGCTTGATCGGAATCAGCAGATCGCTCTCGCCATGTATCACCAACAGGGGCAGCTTGATTTCCTTCATCTTGTTCAGGTTCCCGATCGGGTCCTTCGCCCGGCGGCCAGGCAGCACCTGCAAACCCATCCGCCCCAGCATGGGAAACAATTGTGCAAAGCCGCTCTCAATAATCAGGCCGTTATAGCTGTCCGGGTAGCGATAAGCCAGGTGAATCGCCCACGAACTACCCAGTGAGCGCCCCATTAAAAATAAGGCTTTATGCTTACCCAGCTCGGCTTTCTTAAGGATGCTCGGCACGGACTGATGCACCCGCTCTACATCTGGCAGAAAAGTGCTGATAGTGGGTTCACCGCTGCTCCATCCGTATCCGCGATAATCCACCACCAGCAGGGACGCACCGGCACGCCTGTATTCACCCGCCAGATCGTCATAATCAGACACAATCTCGCCGTTCCCATGAAAATACAGAATGACCGGCGCATCGGGTTGGTGAGCATACAGCCGGTAACCCAACTCGACATTGTCCGCAACCGGGATAACCCCGTCGGTGACTCCGTCCACCCTGCTTTTCCCCGGCTCTGTTGATTGGGGATAGAACAGCAGTGATAAGATCAACGGCGTATCGAGAATTTCAACATCCATCAACCTGGCTCCCGTTACGAGTTATGATTAATCATCATGATGACCTGATAAATTGTAACACATTTGTTACATTGTGTTGATTCGCGCCGTGATGTTGAGTGATGTAAACTACCTTCGTCAACGATTTGAACATTCCCCCCAAGTGTGTTTTATGGAGATGTTCGCCCTATGGAAGAGTATGTCGGTAAGACACTCGGCCCCTACAAAATCTTAGAGTTAATCGGCAAGGGTGGTATGGCCGGAGTTTTCCGGGCGCACCAACCCTCAATGAACCGCAATGTTGCCATCAAGATCATGGCAGAAAACTACAGCAGCGATGAACTGTTCACCAAGCGATTCATCAACGAGGGGCAGGTCATTGCCCGTTTAGAGCATGCCAATATCCTCCCAGTTTATGACTTCGGCGAGCAAGACGGTGTCCTCTATATCGTCATGCGCTATCTTGACGCAGGCACACTCGGCGACCGGATCAAAGAAAAAGGAATGCCGCTTAATGAGGTAGTGCGCATCTTCTCACAGATCGCCTCCGCCCTGGATTATGCTCACAGCCAGAAAGTGATCCATCGTGATCTCAAACCCGGCAACGTCATGATCGACGCCCAGGGACATGCCTACCTGACCGACTTCGGAATCGCCAAATCCCTGGAAGGCGACCAGAACCTCACCGGGACGGATAACATCGTTGGCACGCCAAATTACATGGCTCCAGAGCAAGGTCTGGGTGATAGCGTCGATCACCGGGCAGATATCTATTCACTCGGCGTCATGCTGTTTGAAATGCTAACCGGTCAGCGACCTTTTGACGCCGACTCGCAGATGGCCGTGATGCTCAAACATATCCAGGAGCCGCCACCCCCGCCCCGTTCGCTCAACGCCAGCATCCCACCTTTAGTCGAAGCAGTTGTATTGAAGGCGCTGGCGAAGGAGCCTGAAGACCGGTTTGAGAGCGTGGAAAAAATGGCCGAAGCGCTGGAACGGGCCGCGCAGGGCAAACCCGTATCCGGCCTTGAACAAACCAGCGCAGGAACAAAGCCGGTTGCACCGGTCGAGATACCATCTAGCACGATGGCCTCTCCATTTCCTGCCCAGGCCGCACCGGCCTCAACCGCGCCGGTTGCTGCGGCCCCTGCACCGGATCGAACCGCCTCCGGCGCGACCGCCCCTGTCCCGGCGGCTAAAGTCGGCGATGTTGAGATCAGCCTGAACAGCATTTCCACCTGGCTCAACGAGCGTGAAGGTTTGGGCTACTGGCTCCAATCGCTTGCCCTGAGTCTGGCGACTTATGTCATATTATCCCGGCTGACCAGCGGCGGATTCGTAGAAAACGCAGTGCTGGCCCTGATCCCCGGCCTGCTCATCTACGGTTTACTCGGTGCGCCAACGCTGGGCGGATTGGTCGCCTTTGCCCTGATCCTGGTGCCGCTTTTACCGCAAACACCCGGCCTGGCCCTGATCTGGTTGGCGATGCTGATCGTCGCCGGGGCACGCCTTAATTACCGCGAGATCATGCTGATCATCGTTACGACAGTTTTAGCCGGGACACCCGTTGGCTGGCTGGTTCCCTTGCTTGTACCCTGGTGGATGCGCGTCCGCCGGACGGTGCTGCCGTCCGCACTGGGCGTGCTCTTTGCCATGCTCTTCGCGACCACGTTAGGCTGGCCCAATGCGGGTGGACTGCTGCCCGCCCCGCTCCGGGTCGATGTCACCCAGTTCGCCATTGGCGGCACGCCTTTTGAACAATCCTACCTGGGGTTATTCAGCCCTGAAGTATGGCGGGCCTGGGGAGAACCGGCGCTGCTCTGGGAGAATGTACGCACCACCTTCGGCTTTCTGGGTAGAGTCTTTGCCGAGACACAGGGCCTTCCCTTATTAATCGCTGTGGCCTGGGCTTTAGCCGCCGTCCTGAGCGTCTCCAACCGCCGGGTACAATCTCCCCTCTGGCGGATGGCCGGTATGCTGCTTTCCCTGGGAATTCTGCTGGTCGCCCACCTGACGGGCAGGCCGGAAGCATTAGAAGCCGCTGCCCCGATGTCAATTACCCTGGGATTGGTCAGCGCGGTGATAGCATTTGCCTTGAGCCAATGGCCGGTTCAGGCTGACCCCAACCGGGGGAACAAAGCCGGAACCGTCTTGCGCATGCTGAGACAGTCATTAGGGGCGCTCTTCATGGCCTTGGGTGTGATCTATTTCAGCCAGATGGTCGGTGATGCCCAACTTTATCCGGCCCTATGGATCGGCGGGATTGTCGGCACGATGGTCATGCTGGTCAACCCACTGGTTGGGCCTCCCATTGCTTTTGCCGCGGTGGTAGCCGGATTGTACGGGGCACGTCCCTCATTGACCATTGCCACCGCCGTCCTGTTGGGTGTCTATCTGATCGTCACTCTGTTCTTTGACCGCAAGCGCCCGCGCCGCTGGAACCCGATTGGCGCC
>JBNKDD010000038.1:0-30535 GCA_050288085.1 Anaerolineae bacterium | reverse complement strand
TTGAGACCAATTTCATGGAGAAGTACTCGCCTCTCCCCTTGAATCATTATGCGAGTTCATTTTGATTTATCCATTAGCATGAGGATTGATCCTCATGCGATGCTGCTGGACAAACACCCAAAAAGCATTTCATGACAAGAACGGGACGAGATATGTCCCGCCCCCAAACGTTCATCATCATTTAAGCCGCTGCGTAACCACCGCCTGGACATCCGCCTGGACTTCCTCAACCGGGCGGTTGCCGTCTACAACCAGCCAGCGATCCGGCTCCGATTCGATCAGGCGTTGGTAACCCTCGTAGACACGGCGGTGAAATTCCAGGCTCTGGGCGTCGAGCCGGTTCCATTCCAGGTCTTTGCCCTTTAACCGACGTTCCAGCCCAACCTCCGGCTTGATATCGATATAAACAGTCAGATCGGGACATAAGCCACCGGTCGCAAAGGTCGTGATCTGGCGCAGCGCCTCCAGGTCGAGATTGTGTCCATAGCCCTGATAGGCAAAAGTGCTGTCAAAGAAGCGGTCGGTCAGGACGATCTGACCGGCTTCCAAGGCAGGTCGGATCACCTGGGCAACCAGTTGGGCCCGCGAGGCCGAATACAACAGGATTTCGGCACAGGGGGCCATCTCCTGATTATCGGTGCTGTGCACCACCTCCCGGATTTGCTCCCCGATGGCCGTTCCACCCGGTTCGCGGGTCTGGCGAATCGAATAACCCTGCCGGGTCAGGTATTCACCCAACAGGGTTATTTGTGTGGTCTTCCCACAACCGTCAGGCCCTTCGAAGCTGATGAACATCTCAGTTGCGGTAAATGCGGATGTACCGCTCTGGCTCTTTGCCATAGCTATGTGATTGCAAGTTGGCCTGCCGGACAGCCTCATGCTGCTGGCGGCGCACATGGGATTTCTGCGGCGAGAGATCAACCGAGGGCGCGCCGTTCAGCACGGCCTGGACACCTTCCTGCACTTCGCGCAGGGCACGTTCCAGATCGTGGTCGCCGTCCAATGCCAGGTCGTACAGGTCGATCAGGAAGTCCTCCATCTGCGTGACGGTGTTGGCCCGCAGCACGTAGATCGAGATACCGGCTTGTTCAGCATCAACGATCAAACGCGGTCGCCGCCGGTAGAAGTTCTTCAGGGTCAACAGCACGTCGGCCTCTTCCAGCGAATCGACAACCTTCAACGGCAGCTTCAACCGCCGCGCCGATTCGATCAGGCGGTTGCGGGCGATCCCATAAGGGCAGATGCTAATCGTCTGTAACTTACCAGCCCGTTTAACAGTCGGCTCCTGTCCACGACGGGGCGGCGGCTCTTCCGATTCAAATGACGGTTGGGCATTGCTGCGAGGGCTGTGCTGCCGCCCATTGTTTCCGCGCTCACGAGGTGCGGACGGTGGCGTCTCGATGGTGATCTTTCCATCCGACTCCCGGCGGCGGGCTTCCGGCCTCATCGGACGGCCACGCAGCAGCATATCAACCGCCAATGCCACGTCAGGCTGAACGATCAGCGAATTGCGATCTTGCAGTTCAACCAGAACATGGAAGGTCGGCGGTGATCGCCGCTCCAATACCGTCTTCTGAGTCCCGCGCCGCTTGGCCTCGTCATCGGAAAGCGTCACGCTCTCAATACCACCCACCAGGTCAGACAGCGTCGGGTTGAGCAGCAGGTTATCCAGCGTGATACCATGCGCCGTTCCAATCAATTGGACACCGCGCTCGGCGATGGTGCGAGCGGCCAGAGCCTCTAACTCGCGCCCGATCTCGTCAATGACGATCACTTCGGGGTTGTGATTTTCAACCGCCTCGATCATGACTTCGTGCTGTAAGTTAGGGGTCGGGACCTGCATCCGGCGCGACTTGCCAACAGCAGGATGGGGGATGTCACCATCCCCGCCGATCTCGTTTGAGGTATCGACGATCACCACCCGCTTCGACTCGGCCAGAACACGCGCTGCTTCGCGCAGCATGGTCGTCTTTCCGACGCCCGGTTTACCCAGAATCAGGATGCTCTTTCCCGATTCGATGATGTCTTTGATAATGTCAATGGTTCCAAATACGGCCCGCCCCACTCGGCAGGTCAAACCGACGACTTCGGCACGCCGGTTCCGAATCGCTGAAATGCGATGCAGGGTACGTTCGATGCCCGCCCGGTTGTCCGCATCAAAGTCCCCTACCTGTGCAACCACCAGATCGATATCCACCTGGGAAATTTCTCGATCCAGCAGGTTATATTCTCCATCAAGATACCGGGCAGTTGGTATGCGCCCCAGGTCAAAGATGACCTCAAGCAGTTCGTCATTCCGGTCAATCTGCCGGATGACTTGCTCAACTTCTGATGGCAGTATAGCAAGCAGACTATCTAGATCGTCTGTGATACGATGTTCCATATGATTTCTTCAACTAAAAAATATAACTACCCAATCGAATCAATCGAAGCGACAATAGGCATCCCATCTTCTCTTGGCAGCAGGGCCTTGCGAGTTAGTTGTTTCACCCTGACTGCCGTGTGCCGAACCATAAAAGCCTGTGTTTCAAGCTGGCTAAAACCCAGATCATCTAGAGTGGTATCCAGCCAGCCCAGGTAACGGCGCAGCCGGTAGTAGATAGTGCGTGAACCGGCTCCGACCTGAGCTAAGGCTGCGTTGATAATGTTCCGGGTTTTGTGCTGCGACTCCGGTCGTACGTAAACCTCAAGCAGCATACTGCCGCGTGCGCTTCGATAAACCGCAACAACTGCCGATAGTCCCTCCTGGTCACCAGCTATATAACACCGGTTAGCCTGAGTTGGTGGGTTCTCGGCCTGCTTGATCAACCCTGGTGTGAGTACACTATATAAGGCCAATGCGGACGGTGCATTAACCGTTTGAAGTGATCGCAGGGATATATCCGTTTTCTCTACCGGAGCCGGTGGCCTCACCCATAACTCTTGATAGGCATAGATGGCAAAATCCGCACGCCGCAGCGTAACTACTGCGGGTGACTCTCGATTAACCTCAGCGCTGATATTGACAGCCCCACGCTCTCCGGCCACTCGGGTCAGCCCATCAAGGAGGCACAGCCAGAGATGCTCATTGGCCTGATCAGGCGTCTGCGCAGGGGCCAGATAAGACAGGTGGGCATGCCGCCCGTCTCCTGGATAATATAACTGGCCCACTCCTCCAGCTTTGGGTTCTCGCAACACATAAGTTTGAAACCGTTTTAAGCCGGAGAGGAATCCATAACTCAGATGGTTACCCATTGCCGGGTCGGTTTCGGTGGTGAAGTGGGTACCCTGTCTGGCTAGCCGATAGGCAAATGATAGATCGTACCAACGCAAAGGGCGTATCTCTGCCAAAAGACCTCTCACTGACCTAATTTTATATACAGCATCGCGCCGAGGGAATCCCTCGGCGTAGCTGGTTCACTCCTGATTGTAACACACCGACATAAAGTCGCAACCGCTAAATCAAATGTTCGTGATACAATAGCCGTAGCTGGGCCACTGATACAATCCGATTGAATGAATATGAACCTTCAAGAGCTGTTCCGATACACGCATCATATAGACATTCGCTACGCCGACGTGGATGTGCTGGGGCATGTGAACAACGTCAGATACTTTACCTATATGGAAACGGCCCGCGTCGAGTATTTCGCCGATGTGGTCGGCTGGGATGGGCAGTGGCAGACGATGAGTTTTATCCTGGCCCGCACCTCGTGTGATTTCAAGCTGCCGCTGGGTTATGGTGATGGGGTGAGGGTGTGCGTCCGTGTATCCCGGTTGGGGAAGAAAAGCTTCGATATGGCCTACGCCCTGATCCGCGAACGGGACGACGCCCTGGCTGCCGTTGGCAGCAGCACCCAGGTGGCCTATGATTATCAGACCAAACAATCGATTCTGATCCCTGATACCTGGCGGGTGAAAATGGTTAGCTATGAACCCGGCCTGACCTGATAACCCAGGAGAAATTTCATATGACCATGAAAACTCTATCTAATCGTTCGGGCGTACTGTCCGATCAGGCCATCCTGTTTGCCATCCTGGTTGGCTGCCATGCCTCGCTGCGTTTCACCAACATTGCCGTACAACTGGTCCCCGATTCGGCGATTGTCACGATTGCGGCCTTTCTGGTCGTTGGGGCCTTCTGGGCGGTTGACCTGGCGAATCCTCAGACTGAACAAAAACAGAGGCGAAACCGGCTGACCAAATGGGCGTTGGTGATGCTTGCCATCGGCCTGATCACCATCCTACCCACCATCTTGATGATCTTCTGGCATGTCACGGCGGAAGCTCCACACAGCTTCTCGCATGACAGCCTGCTTCAAAGCGAGGCCGCAGTCCAGTTTGTACTTGATGGAAAGAACCCTTACATTGAGGACTATTTCGGCACGCTGTTGGAGCTCTGGCCGATCCCCTACTCCGATATGAGCGTCAACCCGGCTATGTTCCATTACACCTATATGCCGTTCATGTTTATCTTTCCCCTGCCTTTCCAGGTATTGGGTGAAGCGCTCTTCGGATGGTTTGATCACCGCCTGCTCTTTATGACAGCCCTGGCTGTTGTGCTCCTTCTGGGGCAGCGATTAATTCACGACCCGGACAAACAATTGACCTGGCTGCTTATCATGGGCCTGAATCCTATATTTGTCCCCTCCTTCATCGAAGGGCGAAACGATATCCTGGTGTTGTTCTGGGTGGTGCTGGCGATCTATCTACTGCACCGCGACCGGACGATAGCGACAGCTATCATGCTTGGATTGGCCTGTACGACCAAACAGTTAGCCTGGTTTTTCGTTCCCTTTTTCTTTGTTTATATCGGCGGTGAAGGCACACTGAAACAAAAGCTCAAGCGTGCCTCAACCCCATTTCTCCTGCTCTGCCTTATTTTTGGGCTGGTGGTGCTCCCCTGGTTTATCTGGAGTCCGGCTGCCTTCTGGGAAGATACCTTCTCCTATTTAGGCGGAAGTACTGAACACAGCCCACCGATGTCCGGATTCGGGTTTAGTATGGTGCTGCCCGAACTGGGGATCGTTGACTCGGCGACTGATCCGTTCTCACATGGATTGATCCAAATGCTGATCGGATTCCCGGTGTTGGGTATACTGCTTGTCCGGCAGTGGCGACACAATCAACTTTCAGTGGCGGTTATTTACTATGCCATCTGGGTGTTTGTCGTTGGATTCTTCTCCCGGCGCTTGTTTGATAGTTACCTTGCATTTGTGATTGCGCTGGCTACACTTGGAGCGTTGATGTCACCACCGGCGAGAGAGGGTACGGCGGAAATACAACAATCACCGGGATAACCATCCTTCCGGCCTGGCCTCCCTGTTACCGGCAGCCGCTTACGATTCTGGCTGGCACAGCCCTATGCCGATCAATATAATCAATATTCATAAAGGATATTGATTTTAAGTCTGCATTTTCAAACAGGCTCATAATCAAACTCACGACATATCCCACGGAGGGAAAAATATCATGACAACCGTCTATGACGTGGTTTGCGGCATGTCCACTGAAAAGGGTAAATGGGCATCTCAGTCAGAATATAATGGTAAAACCTACTATTTCTGCTGTGATGGCTGCAAGGGCGCATTTGATAAATCGCCTGAGTATCACCTGGAAAACTTTGCCGAGGATCACCCCGGCGTTGATCCGACGCCGGAAGGATAGTAGTTCAATCAATTCAGATCAGGGACACGGCATGCCGTGTCCCTACCTAAACACAAAACCCATTTCACCATGAAAAAGAAGCCTGACGGGTTGTTCAAGCAAAACGGCAATAAAGCGTTAGAGTTCCTCCAGGGGGATGACTCCTCCGGCGACGGGATGGGATCGCCGCTGGCGGGTAAATCCTGGTGGCGGGTGATCACGACGATTGTGGTAGCGATTGCCATCCCCGGCGGGTTATATGTGCTGGCCGCCCTGGTGATCCTGCCGCTGATCGCGAAGTTCTTCATCCGGCGGTCGAATAAACGCACCGCGGCGGGCGATGAACAAAAAGCCCTCGCCAACGCCAACCGGGCCGTCAAATTGAGCCGTAACAGTCCCGCCGCCCTGATCCACCGGGCCGAACTACTGTTAGCCCAGGGCGATCACAAAGCCGCCCTCGAAGACGTGCAGAAGTCCATCAAGAAGAAAAAGAAGTACGCGCCCGCTTATTATGTCCGGGCGAAAATCGCCGAAGCCCAGGGCCAACAGGCTGCCGCCATCGCCGATTATGCGTACTTCCTTGAGCTTCAGGTCGATCAGCACGAGGAGCAAATCGAGTCACAACAGTAACACCTGATAGACGAACAGACACGGAAAGGATATTCTATGCCCCGCGTTTCTCTCGATCAAACCGCGCCGGATTTCAGCCTGCCGGATTTTTCCGGTAACCCCTTCAACCTGTCCGATCTGCGCGGGCAGAAAAATGTACTGCTGGTATTTAACCGCACCTTTGCTTGACCATACTGCCGCGCGCACATGGCGCAGTTGCGCCAGGACTATTCCCAATTTGTTGATCGCAATATCGAAGTTGTGGTGGTTGGCCCTGAGAATGCCGCCGCCTTTGCCAATTACTGGCAGAAAGAATCCCTGCCCTTTACCGGTTTACCTGATCCCAAACACAGCGTCCTGAAGCTGTACGGGCAGGAGGTCAACCTGTTCAAGCTCGGACGGATGCCCGCCCAGGTGTTGATCGATAAGGCCGGTACCGCCCGCTTTGTCCATTATGGGGACAGCATGCAGGACATTCCTCCCAACGAAGAAATCCTGGCATTGGTAGACGATTTCGATACCGACACATCCTGAGGCCAGGAGAGTACCCTTGCAGAGAATCACGATATTCGCTTTTGGGTCACGGGGTGATGTGCAGCCCTACATCCCATTGGGGCTGCGATTACGACAGGAAGGCTATCAGGTCAGCCTGTTGGCCGGGGACGAATTCGAGACATTCATCACCGGTTATGGACTGGACTTCTTCCCAATCGGTTTTCGGGTCAGGGAGACGATCTCCGAATCGGAGGCAGCGCGGGCGCTGCTCGAATCGCGGCGCGGCCTGATCCGGGGGATGCAGGAGTTAATGCAGACGCTTCAACCGGCGGTCGTTCAGATGTGTGACAGCACACTGAAAGCCTGTGAGCAGGCCGACGCGGTAATCTTCTCGACGCTGGGGATGAGCGCTTATCATGCCGCCGAAAAGCTGGGCATCCCCTGCCTGTGGGCCTTGACAATGCCCGCCTTCAGCCGCACGTCGGCTTTTCCCAGCCCCTTATTCCCTGCGCTGCCGGTAACCGGCAGTTGGATCAACCGGCTGACACACATCATGGCGGAGATGGCCTGGCAGCAGATCACGGGACGGTCCTTCAATCGCTGGCGGAGAGATGGGTTAGACCTCCCGCCCATCCCATTGACCCGGTGGCCTTACGGCAGCCCCCTACCTCGGCTGTATCATGTCAGCCCGGCGGTGATCCCCCCGCCGCCCGATTGGGATAATCAAGCCCACGTTACCGGTTACTGGTTCCTGGATCATGCCGCCGATTACCGACCACCTGCCGATCTGCTCGATTTTCTGGAGAGCGGGCCGCCGCCGGTTTATATCGGATTCGGCAGTATGGCAGAACGCCGGACAGAGGAAACCACCGAGATTATATTGAAGGCGCTTGCTTTGAGTGGACAGCGCGGCTTACTGTTAACCGGCTGGGCAGGGATCGGGCAGGCCGATCTGCCCGACGAGATATACAAGATCGACGCGGCTCCGCACAGCTGGTTGTTCCCCCGGATGGCAGCGGTTGTCCATCACGGCGGGGCGGGGACAGTTGCCGCCGGTCTGCGGGCCGGTATCCCCTCGATCATCGTGCCCTTTGCCGGAGATCAACCATTCTGGGCCGGGCGAGTCGGGCAGATCGGAGTCGGGCCGCCACCGATCCCGCGCCGGAAGCTCACGGCTGAAAGGCTTGCTGATGCCATCCACATTGCTATCACCACCCCGGCGATCTGCCAACGTGCCGCCGCTCTCGGTGAGCAAATCCGCCAGGAGGACGGTATCGGGCAGGCAGTGTCTATCATTCAGAGCTACCTGTCAAACTAAAGGCCGCACCGAGCAAGAGCCTGGTGCGGCCTTTTTTACCTGGAATTACAGGTAATGTTCAGTCATTTATCCTGTCAATTACCACCCGCCGCCGCAGCCACCCCCGCCGCAGCCGCCGCCACCACCGTTCAAGGAGGTGACCTGGAAGTAATCAACGTCAACCCATGAATCCTGGGTCAGGTCTTCAAAGGTGATGATGTACTCAAAGATGTTCGGGTCGAAGTTGTAGCGCATATTGTCACGCCAGATATCGACCGTCAGGTCTTGATCGTCAGGCAGGGTGATGCTGTCAGGCTGGTTCAATGGCTGTTCCTGGATCAGAGCACCATCGATGTAATAAGTCATTGTATCATGCCGTCTTTCGATCACGTAGGTGTGCCATTGAGACATATCAACGCTAAACAGCGGGACAAACTGCCCTGGTATCCCGTCAGCCACATTCGAAATCCAGAACCCGGCCAGCGGGGTTGATTCGGCCTGCTGCCAGACGAAGCCAAAGGCATCATTAGGCGGCGGCAGGATGTGATTCTCATAGTCGATTGAACCCTGATGATAAGACCAGAACAGCATCCCGGCGCTGCCGACAGCCGTACCCGGAGCCGGGCTGGCCTGCATATCAGGAGCAAACCGCAGCCTTGCCTCAACCCGCGAATCGACTGTCACAGGGAAATCTGCCAGGTAGTTGTTGATCTCCACCAGGCCGATTTCTGCGAAAGCCGCGTGCTGGTCTGTAACTGCGCTCGTCATCCCAACTCGCAAGTAATGGAGCGGCCCCTCGTGCCGGTTGTCGTAGACGTTAGCATTGTCGTAGTCAATCGCCGGTGGGGTTCGATACCACAATGCATTCCCATGTTCATCTTTGAAGAATGTCTGTCCATTGAAGTTGTCACAAATGATGCTGTGACCGGGGTTGCATTTGTACTGTTGGTACATGTTCAGCATAGCCGGCATGACCAGAAAGACAAAGCTGACCCCGACCGAGGCAGACAGCAGCTTTCTGGCCTTAGCCCATAGACTCATCATTCTTTTACTCCTCTGTTGTGTGTGTAAAAAGAATCACTTGCTCCTACATGCTTAGTATAAGGGGATAACTTCAAGTACAAGGTTTCAATTTCGTTACAAAGTGCAACTTATGCTGTGAAGATGTGTATGATGGATATGATCGGTTAACGGATTGCTTTGTGACAAGCTGCCTCAGCCTGACAAATTTTGCTATTCTCGGTTCCAAAGGGTCAAATACGTAACCGGAAGGGCTGTCCTATCGAAAATTGTATAATCACACCTTTCTGAGTCTATTTGAGTGCGCAGAGCCGCCACCAGCAAAATTCTTTAGATCGGCGAGATTTCAACACAACGACCAGATCAGGAGTAAAACATGACGTTCGAACTAAACTACTACGAGAATGAAAATATCATCGTGGAAATCATGAATGATGATTTCACCCTCAAGGAAGACCTGCCTGTTAGCATTCAACAGGTTGGAGAGATATTAGATAGTGTCGAGACGCCTCACTGCTTTATTATTGATGCCACCAAATTGAAGATGAAATTCGGCGATATGGTCATGGGTGGAGCAATAGTCACCCGGGGCGACAGCGCCGTTTTCAAGCATCCGAACCTGACTCAGCTCGTGGTAGTCACCACATCCGATCTCATCGAAACAGTTGCAAAAGCCTACAGCCAGGCCCAGTATGGCAGTCTAAGCGTCCGGGTATTTGGCTCACTGGACGAAGCCGTAGAGTATGCCCGTGAGCACGTTTAAGTGCTAAACAGAGGATTCCAGTGACGAAAGAGCGCCTACCCGGCGCTCTTTTCACGTATCAGTTCCGGTGATCCTAACCGGCAGGTTCGCTCTTTCCCGTCCTGATGGCAATGGTCGCTTCGGCCAGGTTATCCAGGGCATGATGCAGGTGATGGCCGAGATGATCGGTGAGTGTCTCGCTCTCTGACGTGGTCAGCCCGCCATCAACCACGATCACGGCTTCTGCATGCAGTTGGTGCCCGACCCAGCGCATTTGCAGCCGGTTGATGGCTTTTACCTCGTCATGCTCTTTGAACAGCTTTTCCGCTTTTTCGACTAAGGCCGGATCGACTGCATCCATCACCCGGTACCAGACCGTCTTGATCGCGCTGTAGGTGATCCCCACGATCACCACGGCGATCAGAATCCCCACTACCGGATCGACAATGGGTGCACCCAGCCAGGTTCCGATCACGGCAACCAACACCGCCAACGAGGTCAGGCCATCGACCCGTGCATGCAGCCCATCGGCCACCATTGCATCCGAGCCGATCTTGCGCCCAACCCTGATCTGCATCAGGGCAACGATCTCATTGCCGATAAACCCGATCACCGCAGCGGCAGCTACCGCCCCCAGGTAAAGCAGCGGCTCAGGGGTGATCAGCTTGCGCACCGACTCATACAGGATGTAGCCCGCACTGAAAACAATCGACAGGACGATCACAATCCCGGCCACATCTTCCGCCCGCCCGTAGCCGTAGGTGTAGCGTTTAGTCGCTGCCCGGCGGGCTAGCACAAAAGCGATCCACAAGGGGATCGAGTTCAGGCCATCGCCAAGGTTATGGACCGTATCAGCCAACAGCGCCACACTGCCGCTCATCAGGTAGATGATCACCTGGAGGACGGTCGTAATCCCCAGCGTGAGCAGGGCCAGCTTCATAGTACGGATGCCCAACTCGTTGTTCATGAAGGTGCTGTCCTGCGACAGGCTGCCGTGATCGTGGGCATAGCCGGGCAGGTGCAGCGCCGAGGCAATCTTCACCCATAGGCCGCCATCGTCATGAGGGTGATGATGGTCGTGGTCATGATCATGATCGTGGTCGTGATGATGCTCTGCTTCGTGAACGTCTGTCATTGGATCTCCTTACAGCCAGATAAACATAGGAACGCGGCAAACCAAAGGTTTGAATGTCTTGCCCAGGGCGCAGCATGCTGCGCCCCTACAGAGTTGATTGTAGATGAAAAAGTGGACTACAATTGCTTATTGCAAAAACCTGCGAAAAGGTGAGTTGAGCATGTCACACGATTCAGAGGGCTGCGCCGATCAAATCCGCGCAGAGGGGTATCGGGTCACCCCACAGCGGATGCTGGTCCTGGATGCGATCTGCGAGGGCAAAGGGCATACCACGCTGGGGGAAATCTACGCGCGGGTCAGGGCGGTCGATCCGTCAGTAGACCGGTCAACGGTTTATCGCACATTGGGTTTATTCACCGAGTTGGGACTGGTTGTTTCGGCAGAAACAGCGGATCGGGGGACGGTCTACGAGATCTCCGGGGAGCAACCTCACCATCACCTGATCTGCCGGAGATGCGGCGCAGAACAACCGCTCGATCACGAAACGGTCGAACTGCTGACCGGCCTGATCGACAGCAGGCACGGCTTTGAAGTCCAGGCCGATCACCTGGTGCTTTACGGTTTGTGCCATGCCTGCCGGTCGAAATCGTGATAGGATATCGACCCTATATCACCTGCCGCCTGATCGTGTAACCGCCTATTGCTACGATCAAAGCCCCGACAGTCACCAGCCAAACCCAGGATGGGATTGGTTTCACCGGCTGCCCACCGGTTGACGGGAGGGTATCGGGGAAGAGAGTCACGCAGTCGGTGTCATTAACCGGGTCGGTGATGTAGCCTGTCAGGCAGATTTTCTTCCCGGCGGATTGACCGGCTGCCCCTTCCGGCAGAGTCACACCTTGCAGCAGGCTGTCAATGCTAATTGTTGCTTGATCGTTGATCGGCATTGCTCCTAATTCCACCAGGTAATACTGCCCGCCGTCCCAGATCAGATTGCCGCGCGAGGGGGTAATACCGGTGATCGCGAACTCGCCCGGCATGGTGCCATAAGTCTGCACAACCTGACAATCATCCGGGCCGGGGTTGCGGATCAGCACCGTCCAGGTCACCCGGTCACCCGGTGTGACCACCTCGTGATCGGCCTCCACATCGATCGTCACATTGCAGCCCACCACCTGAGCCGCTCCGCCACCGCCACCACCACTACCAACAACAACCGGAGGTGGGCAGGTGAAATTGCCCAGGGTGGCGCTTTCCAGGTCGCCTGCCGTCTCGGTGACGGTAACGCCTGTCCATGTTCCAGGGCCGGTCAGGGCGGTGATGCCAATAGGGATGCCATTCTGCGGCAGAGTTGGCCCCGTCCCTGTGATATCAAACGGATCGTCGCCCGCTGTGATCTCCACATCCAGGTTATTACCGTTGCAGACTGCCGTCGCTGCCATGTTAATCGTCCCGGTGCCCGATACGGCAATATTGTAGGGGTTTTCATCAGCATCATTGTTGACGATATCCAGGTCGAAGCTGAAAACGCCCGTTGCATCAATGTTGAACTCGATTTGCAGGTTGGCGGTTGCCCCGGCGGCGATCGTCAGCGGTAAGCCGGTATTGACCGTGAAACCACTGACATTGGTCAGGTTTGAGGCTGTCACGCCGCCTGCCGGGATGATCAAGTCCGGTGCCCCCGGTGCATTGCTGATGGTGTAGGTCAGCGTCATGGGACCAACCGGCTGCGCACTGACCAAATCGTTCCCACCATCTGCGATGGAAGTTCCTGCCGGGCGCTGCAAATCGATATCTGGAATGCCGACGCAAGTGCCATCCGTATCGAAATTCCCACCATTGTCAACCTGCAATTCACTGCAATTGGTGCCGCCGCCAGTCGGAGGACCAATGAACGAATTGGTAATAGTAAGAGGGCCAAGAGCGCTGATGGGATTATTAGTATGGATATTTCTGCCCGACATGTCTGTAGCGGTATTGTTGGCTACAGTGGAGTCAGTGATCTGAATCCCACCACCATAAGTAGCGCCAAAATTGCCCGTAATGGTACTGCCATTTCGAATCGTCAGGGTGCCGCTGGCTGTCATAATACCACCACCACCAAGAGTACCAAAGCATTGATTGTTGGTGACATGACTGTTGTCGATCACGGTTAGAGCACCAGCAAAAACCCCGCCGCCTCTTCCATTGAGTACTGTATTTGAGGTAATCTGGCTGTTGTTTAATACATATAGTTGGGCGAAATTATGAATAGCACCGCCATTGGTGGAGGCTGTATTGCCACTTAAAGTAGAGTTATCAATGGTTACCATACCTCTGTTCATAATCGCACCGCCACCCCCTCCAGCGGCTGCGGTTGCTGTGTTACCGGTCAGCAGGCTGCCGTTCTGAATAGTAACCACTCCAGACCACCAATTATTGATAGCTCCACCGCCTTCAGGCGCATGGTTATTCTGTAAGATTGAATTATCAATAGTGACTGTGCCGCCATCGTTGTAGATTGCACCGCCGAAGGTAGCCGAAAAGCCCTGCTCCACAGTCAGGTTTTGCAATGTCAAGTTCCCAGTGACGGTGAATATTTGTACTGAACCGCCACCGCTGATGGTCAGGTTACCCCCCGCGCCAGTTCCGTCTAATATCAAGGTTCCGGTGATGAACTTGGGAGAAGTAACAGTGATCGTACAGGCTCCCGCTCCGAAATCGTGTGGGCCGCCCCCGGCAGCGATAGCCGCATCCAGCCCGGCCTCGGAGCAGGGATAAGTTGCAGCCTGAACCGGTTGGATAGGTTGCCCGGCAAAACCCAACAGGGCCAGCAGCATCGCGATCAGAAAAGTGCGAGCCAAACGATCAGGAATCGAACGGCGCAAACGGGCCATGATTGTTCCCCTATCCTCAATGGTCAGATAGAAACCAACGTACCGCAGCGAGGGTAATGTAGGTTAGGTGCTGCTCCACGGCACAACTGACATGATAACATGCCCCACAAATAACGAGCAAGAGAAGCGAGGTCGTGATCAGCAGATCGCAATGAGGGGCAGACAGCTCCAAATGTCAACAGACCCGGCAACGACGGCATATCATCCCCAACCGAATAAAGCATCATTTATTTCCGTTGAATGGGTGGAGAGTGTATAGAACACAAAAAGGAAAAAATGAACATGCAAAAGACAACAATTGTACTGGAAGACAAGCAAGTGAATGTGAAGTTCAGGCTTGCCCTGCTATGGGTAGCCTTGATGTTCTTCTATATCTACAACGACATGTTATCACTCCATCAGCCGGGGCACGTCGCGCAACTGGTCGATGGGCAGATGGAAGGCATGGCGTTCACTCAAGGAGTCCTGATCATCGCTGCGGCGTTGATGGCGTTTCCGAGCTTCATGGTCCTTATGTCCCTCACATTGAAGGCCAGAGCGAATCGTCTGGTGAACATCATTGTGGGAATTTTCCATGTACTGGTCCTGCTTGGTACGCAGTTTGTAGGCAGTGGCAGCGAAGTCTGGTTGTATTGGAGACTCTATGAACTGCTGGAAGCTGTGTTCCTGGTGATCATCATCTGGACGGCATGGAAGTGGCCTACACAGCCTGTTGAGTGATTCTCTGGCCCCTCCCGCTGTAGATCCGAACCCAACTCATTTAAAAAAAGAAGAAGGGCTGAGCATGCCATTTGAGATGCTCAGCCCTTTTAAATGCGAGGAGTAACGTTGTTAGACGATCTCGCCTTCGATCACTTCTGCATGCTCAGGGTGAGGGGTCGCCGACTCAGCCGGATAGAAGGCCAGCCCACTGCCGTCTGCGTCCGCATCGACCATGATGTGATCGCCTTCCAACACCTCCCCATCGAGCAGGGCCATTGCCAGCCCGTCGATCAGCTCGTGCTGAATGACACGCTTGAGTGGGCGTGCCCCGTAGACCGGGTCGTAACCGACCTCGGCCAGGTAATCGCGGGCCGCATTGCTGAGTTCGACCGTCAGCCTGCGGTCGGCCATGATCGCCGCCAGCCGATCCAGTTGGATGTCCACAATGTGCTTGATATCCTCTTTGCTCAGGTTATGGAACAGGATGATCTCGTCCAACCGGTTCAAGAACTCAGGCCGGAAGTGCTTGTCAAGTGCCTGCATGACCTGTTCGCGGGCTCTTTCTGCGCCCTCTTCCTTGATGAAGTGGCTGCCGATATTGCTGGTCATGATGATGACGGTATTCTTAAAGTCCACCGTGCGCCCATGACCATCGGTTAGGCGGCCTTCATCCAATACCTGGAGCAGCGTATTGAATATCTCAGCGTGCGCTTTTTCGATCTCGTCGAACAGCACAATAGCATAGGGACGCCGCCGTACCGCTTCGGTTAGCTGACCGCCTTCGTCATAGCCGACATAACCCGGAGGCGCACCGATCAACCGGCTGACCGTGTGACGCTCCTGGTATTCGCTCATGTCGATCCGGACGATGGCATCCTCGTCGTCAAACAGGAATTCGGCTAAGGCGCGGGCCAGTTCGGTCTTACCGACACCGGTTGGGCCGAGAAACAGGAATGAGCCCACCGGGCGATTCGGGTCTTGCAGACCGGCCCGTGCGCGGCGCACTGCATTCGATACAGCCTGTACCGCTTCGTCCTGACCGACGATCCGCCGATGCAGTCGATCTTCCATATGGCGCAATTTCTGCATCTCGCTTTCCAGCAGGCGGACGACCGGAATACCCGTCCAACTGCTGACCACCCGCGCGATCTCGTCGGCGTCAACTTCTTCTTTCAGGATCGAGCCTTCCTCAGACTGAATCTGCTTCAGGGTTTCTTCTTGCTCGTTGAGTTGTGATTCGAGATCACGCAGCGTTCCATAGCGCAGACGAGCGGCCTGTTCCAGGTCGGCGCGAAGCTCAGCCTGTTCGATCTCCAGGCGGGTGTCTTCAATCTGCTGCTTGGTTTCACGCAGATTCATAATCGCGTCTTTCTCACGCTGCCAACGGGCATGAAGCGCGTTGGCCTGCTCACGCAGTTCGGCGATCTCCCGCTCGATGTTCTTCAGCCGCTCTTTGCTGGCTTTGTCTTTTTCTTTCTTCAGCGCCTCGCGTTCGATCTCAAGCTGCATAATTGCCCGGTCGATCACGTCGATCTCTTGCGGTTTGCTATCGATCTCCATCCGCAGGCGGGCTGCCGCCTCATCGATCAGGTCGATGGCCTTATCTGGGAGCTGTCGGTCGGTGATGTAACGAGCGGACAGAACCGCCGCTGCGATCACCGCCGGGTCCTGAATACGCACACCATGATGCACCTCGTAGCGCTCTTTCAAGCCACGCAGGATGCTAATCGTCTCTTCGATGCTTGGCTCGTCAACAAATACCGGCTGGAACCGCCGCTCTAATGCCGCGTCCGTCTCGATGTGCTGGCGGTATTCGTCCAGCGTGGTCGCACCGATAGTATGCAGTTCACCACGAGCCAGCATCGGCTTGAGCATGTTACCGGCATCCATCGCGCCTTCGGCCTTCCCTGCCCCGATGACGGTATGCAGCTCGTCAATGAACAGGATAATGTCGCCCGAATCGCTGACTTCTTTCAAGACAGCCTTGAGCCGTTCCTCAAACTCGCCGCGATACTTTGCCCCGGCGATCAATGCGCCCATATCCAGGGCCACGATCCGCTTGTTCTTCAGGCTTTCGGGTACATCGCCACGTATGATCCGCTGGGCCAAGCCTTCTGCGATAGCAGTCTTGCCGACACCAGCCTCACCGATCAGCACCGGGTTGTTCTTGGTGCGGCGGCTCAACACCTGCACCATCCGCCGGATTTCCTGGTCCCGCCCGATGACCGGATCGAGCTTACCCTGCCGGGCCAGCGCGGTCAGGTCACGGCCATATTTTTCCAATGGCTGGTAGGTCGTTTCAGGGTTCTGCGAGGTCACCCGCTGTGATCCACGGATCATGCGGAGTGCCTGCAAAACGGCATCGTGCGTAATATCATGCCGCGCCAGCAGATCCCCTACCGACCGGTCGTTGGTCAATGCCAGCAGGATATGCTCGGTCGAGACGTAATCGTCATGCATCTGCTTGGCCTGTTTTTCGGCCTCGGTCAGCACGTCGGCAGCCGCCCGGCTTAACGTAGCCTGGACATTGCTGCCCCGTACTTTGGGCTGTGTGTTAAGTGTGCTGTCCATCTCCGAGATGATGGTCGCCGGGCGCGTCCCGATCTGGGCGACGATCTCCGGTACGACACCATCCGTTTGCTGTAATAAAGCGATCAGCAGGTGGCCGGGCACAATCTCGTTGTGCTCGTATTCTCCTGTCAGGTTTTGCGCATCAAGCACAGCCTGTTGTGCTTTCTGGGTAAATCGATTTAAGTCCATACACTAAGTCTCCTCTCCATACATCATCCATATAAAAGAGATTCTAGGAGACGAGTGTCTGAACTACGTATGAAATTTATAAATCAAGTATTAGAGGGAGAATTTATGCCGTTGGACGGTTAGATTGTATTGAAGCTTGAACCCCCCATCACGCTCATGCGCAAGCGCATTCGCCGTGATTCACCCCCCTTCGCAAAGGGGGGCAGACACCGCCTCAGCGGTGGCAGGGGGTTAAATCGAGCAAACGCCAAAAAAACTTCAATGTGCCCCAATACCCTCAGCCCATTCTCGAATGTCGTCATTGGAGTCGAACGGTGCCTCGACCCGCATCAACTCAGGCAGCCCGCCCAGTTGATGCATGCCTTCCATAAAGCTGTGTCTGCAAAATGAACAGGGGCCATGCTCAATCATGAATTGGAGCACCGGTAAAGCTTCTTTCGTAGGGTGGGCCTTAAACACATCTCTGATACCCATCCCCATACCATGCAGTGTTTCCGGTGAATGTTCAGCGTGCAGCACCGATGAAATGAGATTCCAATCACCGGGCTGATAATTTTGCCCCAGCAGACCCACGACATTATCAAGCTCCCTGGATTCCTGGATCCATTCAATCGCAAAGGCTCTGACATCAGGGTGCCGAATCTTTGACAACGCAATAAAGGCCCGGAAAGGGAGCATCCGCTCTGGAATCATGCCCGCTTCCGTCCACGGCGATTCGTCTGTATACTGCCGTGCCATATCGATCAGGATGGCCGGATCGAGCGGGAAGGCTCGTTTGGCAAAGAGAGAGATATACGAAAGGATGTGATCATAATCATCGGCGGCAAACATCATGAAGTCTTCTGCCGCCTGCCGGATTTCCTCATCAGATGCGGTTTTGAACCACCTTGACCACGGTCGCCCACAGCCTGATCGCATTGCTGTAGGATCTTCGTTCACTTTGTTCTTGAAGTCTTCATAAGTAACAGACACTTGCTCCTGATTTCGGGCTGACCCTGGACTTCCGAGTTTACGCTTTCCCCATTCCACCAATTCCTGGACAAAGGGTAAGTTTTGTATCTCTTCCGAATCTTCAAAAGCACGGGCAATATCGAAATACAGATCGATATAATTCCAATCGCCAATTTCCTGATACCGGTCAATGACAAACTCAGCACCGGACACGCCGTTCCGTTCAATAACTTCCTGAACCCCGGCCCGCGACCCTACTGCGATGTTAGCAGCCGTTCGATCAAATAACTGCTTATCCGTCTCAGCCTCCCCCGCCTCGGCCAGATACCCAATTATCCCCATGCGCTGATACTCATCAGCGTCATCTGAAGGGGGAAAGTCCTTCAGCGCTTCCCAAAATTCCTGTATATAGGACGGTGCCTGCCCGCTGGCTTGAACCAGTTGGAAAGCATACCAATCGCGCCCTCCTTCTATTTGAGAGTCATAGGCGGTGCTGTGCAGCATGAGATGTAAAAGCAAGTCTTTATCGGGAATATCGCCTGTTTGTTGAAGATGCAAAATCGCCCGGCCCAGGCCGATGGTCGCGGCGGTTCTAAACTGCTCAACAGATAATTTGACCTTCAAATCACTCACCCGGATATACAAATCCCCACTGCGCCCGGACCTGATCCATGATGTTAATGATGGCGAGACTATCGTCAAGCGGCACGATGTCGCACTCGGTTTGACCGGCCCGGATACAGTCCATCACCGCGAGGGCTTCGTACTCGTAGCCATTGTAATCGCCGAGCGGCATTTCGACCAGTTCCGGCTCCCGGCCTGCCCGGTGAATCGTCATCGCGTCGGGCTTGTACCAGGGCGCGTGGATCTCGATCTTGCCGGTTGTCCCAAAGACTACCGCCTCTTTCACCTCATAGGCGATCTGCGAACTGAGAATGCTGGCTATCTGTCCGCCCCCATGCCGCATGATCACGGCGGATTGGTAATCCGCACCCGACTCGCCGAAATGCGCCAGTCCCTTGACCTCCTCCGGCTCACCGAACAGGCTGTAAGCCCAGGCAATCCCATACGAACTGAGATCAAGCAGCACCCCGGCCCCCAGGCTTACGTCAAAGAAACGGTTATCGAGATCAAAGGGGACGGTCGCCATAAAACATATGTTGGCTCCGAGCAGATCACCGAGGGCCTTTTCGGCCAGCAGTTCGCGGATACGGACGTGGATCGGGAAGAAGCGAGTCCACATCGCTTCCATCAAGAACAGGTTTTTATCGCGAGCCAGGTCGATCACGTCCTGTGCTTGCTGCGTGTTCATGGTCAGCACTTTCTCGCACAGGACATGCTTACCAGCTTCCAGGCAGATCGTCACATCCCGCTGATGGAAGACGCCCGGTGTGCCGATATAGACAACGTCGATATCAGGATCGGCGGCAACCTGTTCATAGCCGATATGCTGTCTTGGGACGTGGTAGCGGTCGGCAAAGGCGGCTGCCGACTCCTCGCTGCGCGATCCGACCGCCAGTAGTTCCGCCTGCTCCGGGATGTTGTTCAATGCAGCGGCAAACCGGTTAGCAATTTTACCCGTCCCCAGGATGGCCCAACGCATCGGTTCAGTCATCACCTGCTCCTTCACTTGGTTTAGCCCTAAGTTGGGCCAGACAATAGATTTTAAGTAAATGACCACCACCAAAGGTGGTGGCTTTAAGGTTATGCACCTAGAAGGTGCGATCTTATCGTTATGGGTTAATCAAATAGTCTGCGTTGGGCGGCTTCTTGTTCCTTTTCGCATTTCTCTTGCCATTTCACATACTTGCGGATTTTCTCTTCATCCAACCCAATGGTGCTCACACAATAGCCTCGTGTCCACAAGTGCCGCCCCCAATATCGCTTGCCCAGGTGCTCGAATTGGCTGAACAACCGCAGCGCCAGTTTGCCTTTCAAATAGCCCATCAGGTTCGACACAGCATATTTCGGTGGGATACTGAGTACCAGATGCACGTGATCCGGTTGGACATTCAGTTCCAACACCCGAACCCGGTCTTTCTGGCGGCATAGCTGATAGATTTGTTGTCGTGTGTACTCGGCTATCTCGTCTCTCAGCACTCGCATTCGATATTTTGGACAGAACACGATGTGGTATTTGCATTCATACAGTGAATGGGATAGTTTCTCAAATCGGGGTGTCATGTTTTCCTCCTGAAGTTTCGCACCTTCCAGGTGGTACCATGATACCCCCTTAGACCGGTTAAACCCGATTCACTGGACGCACTACCATAGGTAGTGGTTTTACTCCTTTAATAAATGGCCCAACTACTACAGGAACAAGTAAGGTTTTGAGGCCGTTCGAAAACCGAAGGTTTTCCCAAATCCATTATCTTGTTCCACTTAATCAAATAACGTTTTCAGTTCCTCCAACTCCACGCGCGAGGTCAGGTCAAGGCTCAATGGCGTAATCGACACCAATCCTTTGGTCAAGGCGTAAGCATCCGTGCCGGTGACCGTATATTTCCCCTTGGCCGGATGGTGCTTGATGATCGTTGCAGTGCCTTCAAAGGGGTTGGTGCGATGGGTTAGCTCAGGAGAGTAGTAGGTTATTCTATCCTGGCGGGTGACTATCCACCCGGTTTCCGGCGTGGCCTGGGCCGGGATGTCCAATTTGATGACATCCGCATCAGGCGGCATGGCCTGAGCCAACATTCTCCCGGCAACGTACCGGGTGAAATGAATGGCTGCATTGAAGTCAAGGCCGGTGTCGTAATGGTGATAATCCTCGCCAGGGGTTTCCAACGAGACGGCCAGGGCAGGAATACCCCGGTCGGCGGCTTCCAGTGCGGCCCCAATTGTGCCGGAGGCGGTGATGGAGGCACCAATATTTTCACCGTGATTGATCCCGGAGACCACCAGGTTAACCGGGCGGCGGGCGAATTCCTGTAAACCATGTTCGACCGCCATGGCAGGCGTGGCATTGGCCGCGATGCCATCCCATCGCTGATCGCCGTACACGACGTCCCGTTTAAAAAGCTGTCCATCACGCCCGCCCTGCTGCGACCGTGACCGTCCCATGCTGGTTTGCTGAAAAGCGGGGGCGACAATCAACAACTCGCCCAGTGGATCAAGAGCGGCAGCGGCGGCGGCCAGTCCTGGCGATTCAATACCATCATCGTTCGTCAAAAGGATCAGTGGCCGTGTCATGCTGTTATTGTCCTAGCAGTGCGTCGCTGAGTTCCTTGATGCTGTCAAATACGTGATCTGGTTGGATATCGCTGGTCGCTAACTGCTCCGGGTTTGTGATCCCGGTCAGTACTGCTATTGTACCAATGCCCGCCCGCTGTGCACCGAGAATATCCGTCTCCAGCCGGTCACCGATCATGGCGGTCGTTTCCCGGTCGGCGTTGAAATGTCGGATCGCCGCTTCATACATGGCGGGTTCAGGCTTACCGAGCACGGTCGGCTCAACGCAAGCCGTACCCCGGAGCGCCCCGATCACCATCCCCGTCCCTGGGACGATACCCTCCGGGGTCGGATAGCTGCCATCGGTATTGGTGGCGACAAACTCGGCCCCACCGAAGATCAGGCGCATGGCGATCTTGACCATCTCAAAAGTAAGCTGCCGGTTCATCCCTGCCGCGACCGCGACCACCTCGCAAGGGGGCGGTGAGTCGCCATGATGAACATCGAACCCCGCCGCTTTCAAGGTATCAATCAGCCCGGCTACACCGATCACGTAGAGAGGAGCACCCTTCCCATAGCGGCGCATCAGGTAATCGGCAGTGACCGTCGAACTGGTGAAAACCATGCTGGGGTCGGCCTCGATGCCAAAGCCCCGCAGCTTATTAACGTAGGTGTCAACCGTCTGGGTATTGTTATTGGTCAATAAAGCCCAGTTAATACCCCGCTGGCCTAACACATCAAAAAAGCGCCCCAAGCCGGGAATCGGCTCAGTGGAGCGCCACAATACACCATCACCATCAATTAAGAGCGTTTTGAGTTTTTCTAAGTTCATAAGGATTTAGTAGTGTTGTTCTGCCATTTCCAGGACAAGTTCCGCCGCCTGGCTGTCGGTCACCAGCAAATTGATATACCCGCCCCGCAGTGCTCCCAGGATGGCCGGGGCTTTCGCCTTATGACCGGCCACACCTAACCGCGTAGGGATAGCGAGTAGATCTTCTCTGGCGATACCCACCAGGCGCTTATGGAATTCAAGGGTGCACAGATGCCCGTCGATGGAAAAGTGATGCGCACACACATCACCAACCGCCCCGGCTGCCTGTAGACTCTCTAGTTCCCTCTGAGAGATATGCCCACCCAGATAAAGACTGCAATAATCTGCCCTGGTGGTACCGATTCCCAGCAGGGCAATATCACAGGCTTTACCGGCTGTCATGGCCTCGCGCACATTCTGGCTGTTGAGCAGCACACGGGCCGTATTGGCATCCTCCACAATAAAGGGCGAATAAAGGTAAACACCCTTTCCCCCTGCCATACGAGCAATGTTTTCGACCAATGCCTGGGCGTTGAAGGCATGGCTGCTCGAACCAAGCACCCCAACCAACTGGACCACCTGCAAGGCGATTTGATCGGATAACTCAAGCTCGTCAATGGTCGCACTGACAGTATTGCCCCAGGCCACGCCCAGGGTCATATGCGGTGTCAACATCGTTTGTAGAACCTGAGCTGCCGCTTTTCCAAGCTGACCACGCAGCCGGTCGTATTGTCCTTCGGTTTGCCAGGTTAAGACGTGTGCGCCCAGCAAATTAAACCGGTCGACCAGGGCCTGCTCCAACTCCTCATCGAAGCTCAGCGGGCGGCGAATCTTGATCTCGACGATACCCTTTTCACGGGCTTCGGTCAGCATTCGTGACACAGCCGACCGAGTCAGGCCAATGGTCCGGGCAATTTCTGCCTGAGTGAGGGCGTCCTCATAGTACAGTTCCGCTACCTCTGCCAGCAGTTCATCCCGATCTTTGCCCCGTGTATACCTGGTCATAGGATCACCATTTGTTTAATTCGCAAGATTGATAATATCCAACCATGATGCCCGTATTATGTATGAAAAAGCAAGCTGTTTTACCAACCGGCGGTTAGAGGCAAAAACTACCGTCAAACCATTGACAAACCAATCATAATGGTATACGATAGTTCACAAATGTGAATTTTAGTTTCACAATTGTTACTTTAGCCTAGAATCCGGTGAAAGTCAAGATGGGGTTCTCCGGCAATGGGGAAGCATGAACATGTCCGCAGTCCTCATTCTTCTCTCCTACTGCCTGCCAATCCCCATTAGTAAGTAGGGAGTATCTATCTATTCTATTACCAACTTAAAGCTAACCTTCTGTACAGTTAATTAAAATCATAGTACCATAGCAATATAGATGAGGGATTTCGCAAATTGGGCCAACCGCTCCCAATAACTCACTCGAACCCATTACACATTGAATGTGTTACATGTAGTAGAGACTATCACCAGCGTCATCCCGACAACTATTCGTTATCCTTTCTTATCACACATAACAGGTAATATTTACAATGGGAATCACTGACTTCTTAGATCCAAAATCCATTGTTCTACAAATGGACGCAGATAGTTCTACCGACGTCATCCAACAACTTGGTGGCGTCCTCAAAAATTTAGGCTTTGTCAAGAACGACTTTGTCAGGGCCGCTCTGGCAAGGGAAGCTGAATTTCCAACTGGCCTCCTTTTGGATGGGGATGTGAACGTAGCTATCCCCCATGTCGATTGCGAGTATGTCAAGAAATCGGCGGTGGGATTTGCCACACTGAAAAAACCGGTGTTCTTCAATCGCATGGATGAAACCAACCAGGAAATACCGGTGCAGATGGTTATCATGCTGGCTTTGGACAAGCCAAAATCACAAGTCGATATGCTTCAGCAGGTAGCTCTGCTTTTACAACAACCCGAAACGGTTCAAGTGTTGATGGCAGCTGCTCAGGCTGAGGAAGTAATATCCATTCTCAAAGAGATTGAGATTTCTGCATCATAGAAGCTCAAGGAGTCTGCACATATGAAAGCTAAAGTCGTCCTGGTGGCCTGCGGTACAGCGATTGCGACCTCTACCGTTGTTGCCAAAGCCATTGAAGAAGCCTGCAAGGAAGCGGAGCTCAAAGTAGTGACCCGCCAATGCAAAGCCTCTGAAGTCCCGACCCTCGCCAAAGATGCCGACCTGATCGTCACGACAACTCCGGTATCTCAAACTCTGGGGGTCCCGGTGATACAGGGCCTGGCCTTCCTGACCGGCATTGGCAAGGATGCTACCCTTAAACAGATCATTGATGCACTCAAAGTCGAGGACAAAGCCGAGGACAAAGCCGAAGATAAAGATAAAGACAAGGCTGAAAATAAGGCTGAAGACAAGGCTGAAGATAAAGACAAAGATAAAAAGTAATCATATCAAGCTCGGGGGGATACTCCTCTCAAAGTTCAAACGTATAAAGAGGAGGAGGGCAAACGTTAATAAAATCATTCTATCAATCGTTCTTGTTCATTGATTGTGTGTCACCTTTTGGCCTTTTTAGGAGGTAACAAATGCTTGCTTTTCTGCAGGGCGTTCAAGGCTTCTTGAATGCACTCGGTTCAACCGTTCTGATGCCGGTCTTCATCTTCATCTTTGCTCTTATTCTCGGCGCAAAGGTGGGGCGGGCTTTCCGTGCAGCAGTGACAATCGGTGTGGCCTTAATAGGTATTAACCTGGTGATCGGCCTGATGCTGGGGGCAATCGGCGAGGTCGCACTGGCCATGACCAACAACCTGGGCATCCAGCGCGACATCGTTGACGTCGGCTGGCCAGCCGCGGCGGCGATTGCCTTCGGCTCCAACATCGGGCTGTGGGTGATCCCAATTGCGCTGCTGGTCAATGTCGTGATGCTGGCCCTGCGCTGGACCAAAACCCTCAACGTTGACCTGTGGAACTTCTGGCACTTCGCTTTCATCGGCTCGCTGATCTTTGCTGCCACCGGCAGTCTGTGGATGGGCCTGGCAGCGGCAGCCCTGATGGCGGCCCTGATGCTGTTCTTCGCCGACTGGACCGGCCCGGCAGTCCAGGACTTCTACAACCTGCCCGGCATCTCCATTCCGCACGGAACATCCTCAGCTTACGTTCCGCTCGCCATCCCGCTCAACTGGCTGATCGACCAGATCCCCGGCCTGCGTGACCTGGAAGCCGACCCGGAGGCCATTCAGAAGGCTTTCGGCCCCACTTTCGGCGATCCGATGGTATTGGGTCTGCTGATCGGCTTGATCCTGGGCATTATCGGCTTCATTCCCGAAATTGCCGTTGATGGTTTCCAGGCTTTCCTGGCTAAAGTGCTCAACCTGGGTGTCAACCTGGCGGCAGCTATGGTCTTGCTGCCACGCATGGTTCAAATCCTGATGGAAGGGTTGATCCCGATTTCGGAAGCAGCCCGCGAATTCATGCAGAAGCGCGGCTCTGACCGTGAAGTCTACATTGGCCTGGACTCCGCGATCCTGATCGGTCACCCGTCGGTCATTTCAGCCTCGCTGATCCTGGTACCGATTGCCATCCTGCTGTCGATCATCATCCCCGGCAACCGCGTGCTGCTGTTCGTTGACCTGGCAGTCTTCCCTTTCGTGGTCGCGATCTTCGCACCGATCACCCGTGGGAACGTCGTCCGGATCATCATTATCGGCACGATCTGCATCGCTATTGGCTTCTTCTTCGCCAATGCGATAGCTCCGCTGCTGACCGAAGTTGCTATCGCCTCCAACTTCGAGTTCCCGGAGGCGGCGGCAAATGCAACGCTCATCACCTCCGTGGCTGACGGCTTCTTGCCAACACCCTGGATATTCGTGACTCTGGCCCAGTCCCTCGGCTGGATCGGCATCGTGATCCTGCTGGTTTTGGTTGCTGGCCTGATATTCTTCTACTCCCGCAACCCGGAGGCCTGGGAAGTCATCGCCGGTGCCCCCAAGAAGGAAGCTTCTGAAGCCGCAGGTGACTAATCGGTTATCCAGTCAAACTATTCACACTGTGTGAAGGATGGGGCGTCGGTTGACGCCCCATTTTCTGTATGAACCCAAAGGGTGAGAAAAACTATGGTAAGAGTCTTTATCGAAAGCATGTTGGGCACCTGGGGAGTGCGTGTCCTGAACTTCTATGAAACGAACAGCCTGTACATCAACTCGGTGGTGGTGATCTACGGGATGGTTATCGTGCTCTCGTGGTCGAACCTGGTGAGCATCCGCAAGACCCTGGTCTATGAAATGGTCATGCAGATGAAAGAGCACTCCAAAATCAACCGCAAATCGAAAGTCAAGCAGGTTCTTCAAGAGATCAGCATCCCCTGGGAACCCACAATCGCCAAAGTGCGTTTTCCATTCGTCGCCCGGCAGGCATCCCTATGGCCCAAGCGCCTGAACCTGGAGAACGTCCGCTCATTGCTACCTGACGAGGAACTGGCTGAACAGGCCCTCAAAGCGATGCAGCAGTATGACACTGCCCTATCCCAGCAGGAGGAAGAAGAGGAATAGGCCGCAGGGGAGAGCGTGATCCAGATGGGGTTGTGGATCACCGGGAGGCGCAGGCAAAGAGCATATAACTCCCTTTAATATGCCACCCTCGGTCGCTGGCCCGGACTCAATTATATCTTTAGCAGTGCGGCGATCTTTGCCATCACTTCGGCCAGCACTTCCCCCGGCAGAGAGTTGATATATTCAGCCTGCCGGGCCCGCCAATCCAGGCTTTTGATCTGATCCGAAAGCACCACACCGGTGACTGCCATGCCATCTGGAATCGCTACTTCAAAGGGATATCCTTTGACCTGATTGGTAACCGGACAGAACAGGGCCAGACCTACTTTTCCGTTATAGGATGCCTGGGACAGCACCAATGCCGGACGCCGTCCCGCCTGCTCATGCCCAGCCTGCGGAGTAAAGGTTAGCCAGACCACATCACCACGTTCAGGGACATACTCGCCCATCACCAGGTCTCATTTCCGAGTTGGCCGCCGGTCGTGACTTCCCCGTGCAGATTGTCAGGGGTAATGCCTTCCAACAAATCTTCCAACCGGTAGGAATCTGCCTGGATGGGCTTGATCACAATCCGCCCCTCCTCCAGGGTCAACTCAACCGGCGTGTTTTGTGACAACCCTACTTCGGTGGCAAATGCCTGTGGGATACGCAATGCCAAACTGTTTCCCCATTTCTGGATATGTGTTTCCATTCCACGCACCTCCTGTATCTACATTGTAGAAACAATAGCATGCAATCGCTGCCTCTGCAACCATAAATTCAAAAGGCGCAGGAATTTCCAACCCTGCGCCTTTATCCTAAGCTGTGTAAGTACTACTCAATCCGAATCGGCAGCTTCCTGACCGGGTTACCTGTCAGCGCAAAGACTGCATTGGCAATCGCCGGGGCAATCGGTGGAACTCCCATCTCACCGATCCCGGAGGGGCTGTTATCCGTCTCAAGGATGTGCACCTCGATCACGGGGGTTTCCCACATCCTCGCCAGCCGGTAATCATCGAAGTTGCTCTGCTGGACCTGCCCGTCCTCAATCGTGATCTCGCCGTACAAGGCCGCCGTCATCCCGAAGATGATGCCGCCTTCCATCTGGGCGACCACGCCATCCGGGTTGATCACCCTGCCGCAGTCAACTGCACAGGTCACCTTGTGGACGCGAATCTTCCCGTCTTCGATAGACACTTCTGCAATCTGCGCCACGTGAGTCACCCCAAACGTTGAGTGCACGGCAATGCCATGTGCGTGCCCGTCAGGGAGCGATTGGCCCCACCCGGCTTTTTCCGCCGCAAGCTGAAGGACTCCCTGCTGCCGTTCACTGAGAATCTCCATCCTCAAGGTATAAGGATCAAGCCCTTCTTCGGCAGCGAGTTCATCCTGAAAGCAGTTGGTCGCAAACGACTCATTGAATTCCTCAACCGAGCGCCACGCCCCGGTTCGTATGTCCAGGCTAAAGGCTGCCTTTGAATCCTGCCTGATCGCCAGGGTACCGGCTTCGGAGAAGCGATGGTGGAAGTTTAGCGCATGGAAGTAATCGTTCTTGAAGTCCTCCTCACGGCTCCAGAACAATTTCACCGGGCAGCCTGCCAGCATCGAAATCTCCACCGCTTCTTCAACGTAATCCACCTGTAAGCGCCGCCCGAAACCACCGCCGATCAGGGGCACGTGGATAAACACCTTACTCATTGATAAACCACCGGCAGCCGTTGAGGCGGCTCGCTGCGCCGATTGGCGATCCTGCGTCGGGGCCCATACGTCACACCGGTCAGCCTGAACATCAGCCACACAGCACATCGGCTCCATGTCAGCATGTGCCAGATAGGGAATTTCATAGACGGCCTCAAATATATTGGGATCGTCCCGCAGCGTGATTTGACCCTCCACATCCGCGCGGAGGCCCTCCGTTGACAGGTCGGCGGCCCCTTCATCCCAGGTGATATCAAGCGCTTCGCGGCCTTGCAGGGCGGCCCAGGTCGAAGTAGCCAGGACGGCCACCCCGTTCTTAACCTGTAACACCTGCTCAACACCCTCAACGGCTTCGGCGGCACTGGCATCAAAGCTGACGACCTCGCCGCCTAAAACCGGGCTGTGGGCGATCACCGCATAGAGCATTCCCTCTAGTACGATGTCGCTGCAAAACTCAGCGCTGCCATCGACATACTGCGGGTTGTCGATCAGCCCCTTGCTGGTTCCGATGATGGTGAAGTCTGCCGGGTCTTTCAACTCGATATCTTCGGGGACGGGCAGTTCAGCAGCAGCCAACGCCAACTCGCCATAAGTGAGCGTCTGATCCCCGCTGCGGACTGTCCCGTTTTCGGTCGTACAGTCTGCCGGTGATACGCCCCATTGATCGGCTGCCGCAGCGATCAGCATCATGCGGGCGGCGGCTCCGGCGCGGCGCAGGGGGGTATAGGAACTGGAGATACTCTGGCTGCCCCCTGTGACCTGATTGCCATAAACTGAGTCGGCGGGCGCATGTATGATACGGATCGAGTCCCAGTCTGCATCGAGTTCATCAGCCACGATCATGGGTACGGAAGTGTTCACGCCCTGCCCCATCTCGGAGCGGTGCGCCTGTACCGTAATCGTGCCATCAGGCCGGATGATCAGATAGGCATTGGGCTCAAAGGTGGGTTCCGGTTCTGGTGTCGCTGCTGCATCGGATTCTTGTGCGGGTGGGTTAGTCGCACCAGGTGATACATTGACGATAGGCGTTTCGGCTGTCTCGCCCGGTTTACACCCGATCATAAAACCGAGCACCAGGCCGCTCCCGGTCAGCGCCGATGCCTTGATAAAATCGCGGCGTGTCAGGGTCTTCATGCTTCAACTCCTTCCGCCACGGCGTGAATCGCGGCACGGATGCGTTGATAGGTTCCACAGCGGCACAGATTGTCATGCATGGCATCGTCGATTTCCTCGTCGGTGGGGCCGGGATTCCTATCAAGCAGGGCCGCCGCCGCCATGATCTGGCCCGGCTGGCAGTAGCCACACTGCGGCACGTTCAGATCGATCCAGGTCTGTTGAAGCGCCTTTCCGACCGGGCTGTCCAGCCCTTCGATGGTGGTGATCTCGCTGTCAGTGACCGATGTGGCTTTGGTAACGCATGACTGCCGCACTTCCCCGTCCACGTGAACGGTACAAGCGCCGCATCGACCGGTGCCGCAGCTATACTTGGTCCCGGTCAGACCCAGTTGATCGCGGAGCACCCACAGCAGCGGGATATCTGGATGGATGGTTACGGTGTATTGCTGCCCGTTGATCGAAAGTGTAATTTCATCCATACTTTCCTCACTTCCCTATCAGAAGATTCAATTCCCTCAGGATTCAGTATAATTGGATTTGGAGCAGAAGTGAAGATTGTCATAAACTCATTACAACCCTCTAGGCATATGTGTTACACGCTGTTCTACCCAAAAGGTGGTTATCATGGGCAAGCCCAGAAGACTTTTTAAGTTCTATATTTTGATCGCTGTGGCTCTGGTGGTACTGGCTGTGGGCGTGTACGTTACCTGGCGGCAGTATTCATCACGCCCCTCGGAGTTACTCATTGTATGGGGTATTCTCGGCGATGATAAGTGCACCATTCAGATCATCGATCCTGATAGCCAAAAGGTGTTGAATACAATAGACGGAGATCCCGACTGCTTCTATGATCTGATCCAATCAGATGAGGCCGATTGGTTGATCCAGGCACAGTTGGAACCTGCCAGGATTACGTTTTTTGATGTAGACTCAAGAGGGCGTATCTCCGCCAAATATGAGATTTCTGCCCCTGATATGAAGTTCACATCCAAACCCCAACTTGTGTCCGGCAATTTACTCTTTGTCACCGGGGTAGTCGATGGTCGGGAGCAAGTCTATCGTTTTGATCTGATATCCGGGCAGCGC
>JBNKDD010000037.1:0-30593 GCA_050288085.1 Anaerolineae bacterium | reverse complement strand
CGGCGGCCTGGCTGTCTCTGGACGATAGTGACAGCGACCCGGCCCGCTTCCTGACCTATCTCGTTACCGCTCTACAGACGATTGAGAGTACCATCGGGCAGGGGGTGTCAGGTGTGCTTCAATCCCCCCAGCCGCCGCCATCTGAATTAATCCTGACAGCCCTGTTAAATGATATTGCCGCCATCCCGGAAGATTTCACCCTCGCCCTTGATGACTACCACCTTGTCGATTCACAGCCGGTTGATCAGATTCTCACCTTTCTGATCGAGCACCTGCCGCCGCAAATGCATCTGATCATCACAACCCGTGAAGACCCGCCATTTCCCCTGGCCCGCTTACGGGCTCGGAGCCAATTGAACGAACTGCGCGTCGCAGACCTGCGCTTTACGCCCGATGAAGCCGCCGGATTTCTCAATCAGGTAATGGGTCTGAACCTCTCGGCGGAAGCCATCGCGGCCCTGGATAAACGCACCGAAGGTTGGATCGCAGGGCTGCAATTAGCCGCGCTGTCAATGCAAGGTCATCAAGACAAAACCGGCTTCATCACATCCTTTACCGGCACTCACCGTTTTATACTGGACTATCTGGTTGAGGAAGTCCTCGAACGGCAGCCCGAAAGCATCCAATCTTTCCTGCTGCAAACCGCCATCCTTGACCGGCTGACCGGCTCCCTTTGTGATGCGATCACCGGCCAGGAGAACGGGCAGCAAACCCTCGAACACCTCGAACGCGCCAACCTGTTCCTTATTCCCCTGGATGGGGAGCGGCTGTGGTATCGCTATCACCACCTCTTCGCCGATCTGGTCTGTCAACGTCTGCACCAACGCGCTGAGAAGCGAGATATAGCTGAATTACACGAACGGGCCAGTCAGTGGTTTGAAGAAAACGGCCTGGAAATTGAAGCATTTCAGCACGCGGCTGCGGCCAATGATCTAGAGCGTGCCGAGCGTCTGATGGAAGGGGAGGGGATGCCCCTCTATTTTCGGGGAGCGATGGCCCCGGTACTGAGTTGGCTTGAGTCGCTGCCAACGGCGGTGTTAGATGCCCGGCCCGCCTTGTTGGTAAGTTACGCCACCGTGCTGACCATTATCGGGCAGCAGATAAGCAATGTAGAAGAGAAGCTGCAAGCTGCCGAAGCTGCCCTGCAAAGCACCGACCCTGATGACATGACTCGTGATCTGATCGGACAGATTGCCGCTAACCGGGCGATGCTGGCCGTTCCCCACAACCAGATTGATACCATCATTACTCAATCGCGCCGCGCCCTGGAGTATCTTCACCCGGATAACCTGCCTGTCCGAACAACGGTTTCCTGGACTCTGGGATACGCCTACCAACTCCAGGAAGATCGCTCTGCGGCCCGGCAGGCTTATCTTGAAGCCATGCAGATCAGTCAGGCATCTGGAAACACCATGATCACCATTGCCGCCATAGTTTGCCTGGGCCAGGTACAGGAGGCAGATAACCAGCTCCCTCAAGCGGTTGAGACCTATCGCCGGGTTTTTCCACTGGCCGGTGATCCCCCGCTGCCCGGTGCTAGCGAGGCGCATTTTGGGCTGGGTCGCATCTTCTATCAATGGAATGATCTGGAAGCTGCCCGGCACCACCTCCAGTTGAGTCTTCCGCTGGCACGGCAGATGGAGAACGTTGACTCACCCGGCCTCATTGGATTGTTCCTCACCCGCCTGAAACTGGCTCAGGGGGATGTAGAAGGTGCTGTCGCTGCCCTGGATCAAGCTGATCAGTTTGTGCGAGAGCGTAACTTTGAACATCTCCTATCTGATGTCGCCGCCACGCGGGTGCTTGTTTTGATTCACCAGGGCAATCTGGCCGCCGCCGCCGAGTTAGCCGAGGAATACGACCTGCCCATCAGCCGGGCCAGGATTCACCTGGCTGATGGGAATCCCTCCGCCGCGCTGTCTATACTGGATTCACAGCAAATGGATTTGCCGGATGAACGCCTCAAGCTGCTGATCCTACAGGCTCTTGCCCATCATGCCCTCGGCGATATTGATACAGCCGTGGGTCTCTTAGGTGATGCATTGACGTTGGCCGCGCCGAACGGCTTTATCCGGCTTTTTGTTGATGAAGGGCAGGCAATGGCCCAGCTCTTATCCGAAGCCGCCGCTCGTGGCATCATGCCGGACTATACCGGTAAGCTGCTGGCTGCATTCGGAACATCTTCCCGGCTTTCACACCTCTCCGACCAGCCGCTTATCGAGCCGTTAAGCCAGCGTGAATTAGAAATACTAGACCTCGTTGCCCAGGGACTCTCTAATCGTGAAATCAGTGAGCGGCTCTTCCTCGCTCTGGATACCGTCAAAGGGCACAACCGCAGGATTTATGCCAAGCTGCAAGTTAAAAGACGCACCGAAGCGGTAGCTCGTGCCCGTGAATTAGGTCTGATTTAAGAATAAGAACAACACCCCCAACCAACACTTTAGTGTCTACACACTGACACCCCCTTGTTGATAAGCTATCTGCAACGTTGAACAGGTTCTCATTCTTGTGAACCTTATGAACCACCAAAGCAGGAAAAGGGTATGTCAGGCAAACCAAAAGTCTATCACATCCGGATTGAAGGCCACCTTGATGCTCAGTGGGAAGACTGGTTTGAAGGCATGTCCATCACCCTGGAAGACGACGGCCACACACGCTTATCCGGCCCGGTAGTCGATCAGGCTGCCTTACACGGATTGTTGAGAAAAATCCGCGATTTAGGAATGCCGCTGATCTCCGTCTCCATCAGTGGGAACGATGACTGAAAAACTCGCTTTGGACGGTTGGCCCATAACACTTTAAGGAGTATCTATCATGACTTCACCTCAAAAGACCGCTCGATTTGCAGGCATCCTGTACCTGGTGATCACCGTTGCAGCTATCTTCGCGCATTTTTATGTTCCCGGTGAATTGATCGTAACCGGCGATGCAGCCGCCACCGCCAGAAATATCGCTGCCTCTGAATCCCTGTTTCGGTTCGGCGCGATTGGCAGCGAACTGATTGTCCTGTTGAGCGAAATCATCTTGTCTGTTGTGCTGTACATTCTGCTCAAACCGGTTAACAAAACCCTGTCCCTGATAGCGGCGGTTTCACGGTTAGCGATGACGACTATCCACGGTCTGAATCTGCTGAACTACTACTTTGTCTTGCAGCTCTTGAACGGCGCAAACTATCTGACCGTCTTTGGCCCGGAGCAGGTTGACGCACTGGTAACGCTTTTCCTCGATGCACACAGCTATGGTTTCACGATTGGGATTGCCTTCCTGGTTCCGCATGTCCTGATCCTGGGATACCTGATTTACGAATCGGGCTACTTCCCCAGAATTCTGGGTGTCCTGTTTCTGCTCGCCGGGGTTGGGTATCTGGTTGACACAACCGGTCTGCTCCTGGTATCAGGCTACGAGACAACACCCGGCATAATCGCCACGGTTATCGCGGTTGCAGAAATCGCCTTCCCCGTCTGGCTGTTGATCAAAGGCGTCAAGATCGATGGCTGGCAGAAGCGTACCCTTGAACTTAAAGCGGCCTAGTCTGGCTGTCTTCGAGAAAATATAAAACCCCGGCATTGCCGGGGTCTGTTGTTTATTAAAGAAACCTGGTGGATATGTTGAGGCTTGCCTACAAATCCATAAAGCGAATTTCGTTTGAAATGAAACTACAGGCGTGCACTAATCACTTCCACCAATAGAATGCATGATTGTGTGCTCATCGACATCGCCGGGGAACTCTGCCGTCTTTTCCCGATTCCTCAGAACCACAATACGGTGGCTGGTACGCATAACCTCGTCTAACTCTGAGGAAATGAAGAGACAAGCCTTACCTTCTTCGGCCAGCGTAAGCACCATCTTCTGAATCTCTGCCTTCGCTCCCACATCAATCCCTCTGGTAGGTTCATCCAGGATCAGAAGCCGCGGGTTCGTAGCGAGCCAGCGGGCGAGGATCACCTTCTGTTGGTTGCCGCCGCTCAGGTTCTTGACCGGCTGATCGGCTGAGGGAGTCGCAATATTGAGTAGTTCAATATACTTGTCCGCAATCTCATATTGTTTTTTCATGCTCAGATATTTGAACCAGCCCAGGTTGGCTTGCATAGCCAGGATGATATTCTCCCTTACGGTCAGCTCACCGACAATTCCTTGAGCTTTCCGGTCTTCTGGGCAGAGGGCTATGCCACGCGTGATGGAATCGAGCGGGGAGAAGCTCTTGATCGCCCTACCATCCATCGTGATCGAGCCTTTATCCGGCTTATCAATACCGAATAGAAGCTTCGCTATTTCCGTGCGCCCTGAACCGAGTAGACCGGCCAGTCCAACCACTTCGCCAGCATGTAATTCCAGGTCAAATGGCTCCACGGAATTCGTGAGGCCGAGTTCTTTCGCCTCAAGCAAGGATTCGCCTTCAATATACTGGCTGGTTTCCTGCTTGGCTTTTGACATGTCGTCATAGGCGGCCAGACTTCGCCCGATCATCTTCTTGATCAATTCCATGCGTGTCAAGGCCGCAGTCTCGTATGTGCCGACCAGCTTCCCGTTTCTCAGAACCGTAATGCGGTCAGCAACTTCGAAGACCTGGTCAAGGAAATGGGTAATAAAAATAATACCCACTCCGCTTTCTCTTAGCTTACGCATAACCTCGAAGAGCTGTTCAGCCTCACTCATGTCCAGGCTGGAGGTAGGTTCATCTAGCACGAGCACTTTAGCCGAAGCGATTTCGAGCGCGCGTGCAATGGCCGCCATTTGTTGGACCGCCACCGAGCATGTCCCCAGTGTTTGTTCTACATCCAGGTCGACTCCCAATCCCAGTAGAATTTGCCTGGCATCTTCGGTCATGGCCTTTTTATCAATGAGAAAGCCCCATTTCATCGGTTCCCGGCCAATCAGGATGTTCTCTGCCACGCTCAGATCAGGGCAGAGGTTGGTTTCCTGGTAGACCGTGCTGATACCGAGGTCCTGGGCATGCTGCGGGGAGCGGATGGTCATCTTCTGATCATTGATCATGATCGCACCGGCATCTGGCTGCTCAACGCCGGTCAACACCTTGATTAAGGTGGATTTACCTGCCCCATTCTCTCCTACCAGCGCATGTATTTCACCACGATTAAGCGTGAAATCAACGTCATCAAGCGCCTGGACACCCACAAAAGATTTGTAGATGCCTTCCATGATCACGATTTCTTTACTTGGCTCGACCATACATTACCTCGATTCACAAGATGGGGCTTGTTGATCTATCCGGCGGAAAAGCGGTTTACAAGCCACTTCTTCATTTAAGCCTGCATTAGAAGCTGCCTTCATGACCGCTTCTGCCTGATATAGTATATGCTTTGGATTCCGATCGCGACCAGGGTCAGCATACCAACGCCGATCCGGGTCCACCATGAACTCAATGTGCCGTTGAATTGGAGAATGGACACAATCGTGCCATGGATCAAGACACCAAACAAAGTGCCAATGACATTACCTACGCCACCGGTTAGTGCCGTCCCTCCAATCACCACAGCAGCAATCGAATCAAGTTCCATCCCGGATGCAAACTGTCCATAGCCTGCCAGCAATGACATACTGAAGACAATTCCACCCAGGGCAGAGCAAAAGCCGCTGAACGCATAAACTAATATCTTTGTACGGGCGACCGGCAGACCCATCAGGACAGCGGATTGTTCATTGCTGCCCATGGCATAGATCGTGCGGCCAAAGCGCGTGAAAAAGCTCAGGTAGATTGTTACCAACAACATAATGGGGCCAACCAACGTTGTCGGATAGATATACACGTTTTCCATGAACGGAAGATAGATCGGTGTTAACGCGATTTCCTTATACATCGGATCCGTAATGGTGACCGATGTCAGGCTGATGATATACGCCAGACCGCGTGCCAGGTAAAGGCCCATCAGGGTCGCAATAAAGGGCTGTACTTTGAGATATTGGATCATCCAGCCCATCATCGCCCCGAAGGCGATACCCAGGATGATCATCAGGGGGAGGACAACATACGGGCTCATACCGCCCCGTAGCATCGCAGCAGAAGCAGTGCTGACCAGAGCAATCACCCCGCCGACCGAAAGATCGATCCCACCCTCGCCGGTAAGGATTACCATCGTCATCCCAATCGAAACAAGCAGCAGGCTGGCATCATTAATGAACAGGTTGAAAAATACCTGTGGCCTTTGCATGGCAGGATACATCTGGCTGCCCACAAAGTAGACCAGGATGAAGACCACAAAGGTTAACAGCACCGGCCCGTGTCGGGAAAGGAAGAGTTTAGCTCGCTGTTTCATGCTTAGAACCTTTTTTCTCGAATAGTCGGCTTATAAGACGGCGCGAGTAATCGGAGTAGAGCAGGATGACTAACATAACCAATACTGCCTTAGCAGCTAACAAGGCATTCCCTGGCACACCCAGGCTGTAGACCGTAACCGTGAACGTCCAGATAATGACCGCACCAATCACACTGGAAAATAATGAGAACCGTCCACCCGACATCATTGTTCCGCCGATGACGACTGCCAAGATGGCGTCCAGTTCGTAGTACAGTCCATTGTTGTTCCCATCTGCGCTGTGGACATAGGAGCTGAAGATCAGCCCGGCAATGGCTGCACAAATGCCGCAAAAGACATAGGCCAACAATTTGACGTTTTGTTCGTTAATGCCGCTGTAGTAGGTTGAAGTCGAATTGGTCCCAACTGACTCAATGAACAGACCAATTGACGTTTTGCGTACTAACAACCAGGCTATGATAAATACCAGCGCCACAATAAAAATGGAGACTGGGAGGTATAGGATATAGCCATTCCCAAACCAGAAGTAAGGGGTGTAATAAATCGTCATGATTTGCCCGTTTGTAATGAGCTGGGCAATTCCACGACCTGCAACCATCAGGATTAATGTAGCAACCATTGGTTGGATTTTTGCTTTGGAAACGAGCAGTCCGTTCCATAGACCACACACCGTACCGGCGGCCAGGTCGGCCAGAATGATGAGTGGTAAGGGAGTGCGGGTTGTGTTCTCGGTCAGAATCCGGTTTTCGATTAACCTATTGCCTAGTGCCGGGTTGATCAATACGGTGCCCATTGCCGCCGAGATTGCAATCACAGCCCCAACGGACAGGTCAACACCGCCCGTTGCGATCACCAATGTCATCCCGATTGACACCAATATCAGCGGTGCCCCATTATTGAAGATGTCAATGATGTTGCCGTAAAAATGCTTTCCGTATACAGGGTCATCCATGATATCAACTTTGAAGAAGCCCGGCATAACAATGGCATTAAACACGAGGATAATGACCCAGGCCGCAAGCGGCCAGAATAACTGGCTGTCACGGAGCCGTCTAAGAAATGATGTCTGTTTCATAATTCACCTGCCATGGTATGAGTCAGGGTCTTGGTCTTCCACGCTGCCAGAACATTCGGTGACCCTTTTACGGTCATGCACCACCGCAACACAATTGCCCATTTGAAGTTTTTCTTTCAACGCCTTTCCTCCCCAGTGTTTTGCGGCGCAAATAATCCCATCGTCACGCTTTACGGCAAAATACTTTGATGGTCGTTGTTGGGGGGGAATGGTGTCTCAACTGTGGGGTCATTTGCGCCCAATTTCACTAGGCCCATCCCTCAGATTTATGTCCTCAGCAATGCAATTTTACAATGACCGGAATGTCTGTCAAGAAAGAATTGTTACATTTACCGCCTCTTGTGACAGGGAAGCGGCGTCCTGCTTTGTGCCACTTCCCTGTCAACTAGATTATTCTGTGTAGAGGTACACAGACCTTACCGTTTTAGTATTGACGGCTTGGCAGCAATTCTTCGGCATTGTCAGGATAGTAGACAGTCTCGTTGGTGAGAACTTCGCGATCGATGGTCTCGCCATTGATGAGCGCCAGGGCCATTTCCGCGACCTGTGGGCCAAGCAGAGGATTGCATTCAACATCAGCCTGGAACCACCCGTCGATCATGGCCTGGAAGCCACCACGAGTGCCGTCCACAGAGACGATGAACAGATCGCCCGGCTCAACGCCTGCGGCCTTCAGGGCTTCGATTGCGCCGATGCCCATGTCGTCGTTGTGGATGAAGATACCCTGGAAATCAACACCGGGCTCGTACTTCTTCAGGAATGCCTGCATCACCGGCAGAGCTTCCGCGCGGGTGAAGTTACCCGTCTGTGAGTCGATGATCTCGATGTTGTCATTGAGCGCAGCGCGGAAGCCTTCAGCGCGACCGACTGCAGCGCCGGAACCGGTCGTTCCAGACAGCTCAAGAACCTTGGCGCCTTCGGGGAATTGCTTGTTGAATTCTTCAGCGGCGCGCTCGCCTTCCAAAGACATGTTGGAGCCGATGTGGGCGGCATACAGGGACTCATCTGCCGAGACGGAACGGTCCACGATAATGACCGGGATACCGGCATTCTTGGCTTCTGTCAGGACAGCATCCCAACCATCTTCAACCACGGGGGGCAGAGCGATCACATCCACGCCCTGCTGGATGCAGGCACGCATGGCTGAGATCTGGTTTTCCTGCTTCTGTTGGGCGTCGGAGAAGATCAGTTCGAAGCCTAATTCTTCCGCAGTCTGCTTGAAGGAAGCGCTGTTGGCAGTACGCCAGTCACTCTCAGCACCGAGCTGAGGGTAGCACATCGTCATATCAGCATAGGTCTTCGCCTCAGCGGGAGCAGCTTCTTCCTCGGCAGGAGCAGCTTCTTCAGCGGGAGCTGCCGGTGCGGCGGTCCCACCGCAAGCAGAAAGAAGTAACACTGCTAATGTAAGCATGATCAAGATTTTTGTGATTCTCATCATTCTCTCCTTAACATTCCTGTTATGGTGTGTCTTTTCATGTGTTGATGATTTCGAAGCGAAAAAGCTTCGGCCATGGTCACATGGCACTTGGACAAAATCCCCTTCTTCTCTAATAGGCTTTCCTCCCTTCCAAAGGGTTTTAGTGGTTGTGTCTCCACCTGCTGCACATGAACCCTTGCTCATAATGGGGGTCTATAATCGACTGGAAAAAATCCTTGGTTTATTGCTACTGTGTACTCTCTAAATACCGCACTTGTTCGCTTCGTTGGCGGGGTTATGTAATAGTGTGTAGTTTTACTCTTCAGTTTGTTTAATATCTATCCATAATTGCGTAGGGCCACTTCGAGTGCTCACTGTCGCGCCCGGACAAACCTTTGGCTTGTGTTGTCCCTGTGGTGATTTACAGATAGGTTCTAAATATCATTTAATGCGAGATACTTTAATCCTGCTGTTGCAGCCCTGGATTTGATGCTGGGTTTAGTGTATGAGGCTGCAAACAAGTGTAGTGGGGTGATAATCGAATTTATTCGATAATGTTAGCCCTGTTATTTATCACCCAGGATAAAATGCTTGTAAAAATCCTACAGAACGTAAGGTTTTTCGTTAACCTTCCCGGTAACGTTAACAATATTATATAAGACAAATAAATCAATGTCAATTGAGCCTGATCTGTCACCCTTAAAATATTAAGGATCAATAGCTATTTCTGCTAAAACCTGTCATTTTGACATCGGCATTGATTTGCTTCTACTGCCGCAATGGTGTAGCGAACTCTGAGGGATAAAACGTGGCAGCAGTAGATCGCGGGTTCTGCGTAGGACAGCATTGCGTTTAAGCAATTCCTGTATGAGTTGACGCATTGGGTGTACAAGCTCTGAGAACTGCTCTTGTGTGGCTCGAAGAGGTTTCAGGATTGTCAACTCCTCGACTTCAGTCCTTCTGAGTTCTGTTTGATTTGTTGCTCCTCGCCCCATCTGCTCAAAGATATATTGCATATCTTGGAGTAACATACCAAAGTAGTCAACGTTAATTTTTAACCGGTCCGGCCTGACTATAGTAACATGAGAATCTACTGTATGCTTCACCAGATCATCATAAACCTGTGCCACCCTACCAAGCGTTCCAATTCCCGTTGAGTTGATCAGTATATCGCCAAACGCTACAAATCTTTCAGTCTTGTTAATGGGGCGTTGATCCTCATTATTGCCGCGTGTTAATGATAGATCTAGCTTGAAGTCACCAATGCATTTCTGATTAATAACACGGCAGTTGGACTCATCTTCATAGACGGGCGGGTAGCCCCTGGTAATAAGAGAACTGACTTCCCCTAAAGCCGTGATCTCCCAACCAACCGGAATCCCCTCGACATTCTCCCAGCCGGGAAAGCGCATCTCGACAAACCATTCGCGGTAGAGGGTCTGAGCAGCAGCTTCCAATACGGCGATACGCTGCCGGTTGTTCTCGATCAGGGCGTCGTAGGTGGAGAGTATCCTGGAAATGGTTTGTTGAGTTGAAAGGGATGGTATAGGGACAGGAATGCTGGCTATTGATCGCGTATTGATAATACCCTGTGCTGAACCTGTCGACAAAGCAAGGAGCCATTCTCGCCCCAATGGACTTTGCAAATAGTAGCCGAGATACCCGTTTGGCATTATAGGACGGGCAAATATGATATTGGCACAGTTGAGATTCCCCATGTTATCAGGAACCACGCAGCAATCTCCTCGATTAGCTCCTGACCTGACTATGAGAATATCCCCTCCCCGTAAATGGAATTTCTTATGGCTGTCATGAAACTCTCGTGTTATGCAAGCGGCATTCTCAATATCCAGCCTGCCAGGTCGAACATCCTGTGATCGAATCAAAGGAATGCCTTCAGTTGGATCGCAAAAGAATGGGGCGGTGGACCCAACATGCCCGACCGATACCCGTTCACAAACCTGGGACAGGCTGGCCCAAACCCAATTATCCGGTAACGGCGGTCTGGGTAAATCGAGTAGTGGAGATACCTTTTTGTATCGCTTTGGATTCTCTGCACGCAGGTTTTCACAATAGTCGAGAAATGCAGAGCCGGATATTTTGTCAATCATAATCAATCATCATCATCTCTCAACAGCCACAGCATATCCTCGCTAATCTGTTTCTCCAGTTCGTGCGCTTCAACGTTCAACAGTTCCAGCCGTTCGTACAGCTCGGTCATGGTCCGCTTGAAATCAAAGCCATCGTTATCTTCACGGGCGGCGACTCCCACATAGCGCCCCGGATTGAGGCTCCATCCCTGCGCGGCGATCTCATCTAGAGTGGCGACTTTACACAGGCCAGGGATGTCTTGATATACGCCATCCGGGAACAGTTCGTGCAGCCATTTCCCACTTCCTCGCCACAACTCCGGCTCCTGTCCCCGGTACAGCCGGGCAATATTGCCGATAAACTCGATCTGGTCGGGGGTGTATTCGCGCCGGGCACGTACCACCTGGATAAAAATCTTCCGCGCATCGATGAACAACGTCGTATCCTGTCGTGCTTCGCTCCGGTCGAGAAACCACAGCATACAGGGCAGCGTGACGTTATGGAAGAAGTTAGGGCCAACAGCCACCATCACATCTACCGCGCCTGACCGGATCAATCCTTCACGAATTCTGTTTTGTTGTCCGTCGCGGGCATCGCTGGCCGAGTTTGCCATCACAAATCCGGCCCGCCCGTTCATCGTTAAGGCGCTGTAGAAAAACTGAATCCAGAGGGTGTTGGCGTTATCTGTTGATGGAATACCGAAGGGCAGGCGCGGGTCATCCCTCAGCCGCTCGTAATCCACCCCGTCCACATTAAACGGCGGATTAGCCATCACAAAGTCGAACCGGCCCAGCATCTTGTGAGGGTCTTCATAATAGGTATTCGCCGGGCGGATATCGCCTTCCAACCCGTGCACGGCCAGATTCATTTTTGCCAGTCGCACCGTCTGGGTGATCTTCTCCTGCCCGTAGATGCTGGTATCTCCATCTCCGTTGACATTGCCTTGATGCTGTTTGACAAAATGGGCACTCTGCACAAACATCCCGCCCGACCCACAGGCCGGATCGAAGATACGCCCGTGATACGGCTCGATGATCTCGACGATCAGCTTGACAAGGCTGGTTGGGGTGAAGAACTCGCCGCCGCGCTGACCTTCCGCCGACGCAAACTTGCCCAGGAAGTACTCGTAGATACGCCCGAATACATCGCCTTCAATGTCCATCGGGATCGTGTTGAAGATGCGCAGCAGTTCAACCAGCAGAAAGTTCTCCATCCGGTGGTAAGTTTTGGGCAGCACATCCTTGAGCGCCACATTTTCCGCTTCGATCAACTCCATGGCATCGTTGATCGCCTGCCCGACATTCTCATCTTTTTTCATCAGGGTGGAATACCACGCTCCCTCCGGCAGGTAGAGCACAGTCGACCCTGACTTGTGATTGTCCGACAGCCGGTTTGTTGCTTCCTCAAAACGAGCGTCCGCATACTTCAGGAAGATCAGGCCCAGCACCGGCAGAGAATATTCACCTACCCGCATCCCGGAGTTGGCCCGGAGTTGGTCGGCGGCTTCCCACAGCCGTTTTTCGAGTTCGTTATGTTGATGCATTAAGGTTTGCCATTCACTTCACTGTGCGGAAACAAATAGAGCGGTGTGCATCACTGCCACACCGCTCCTCCCAAGTCATGATCCTTAGCGCAGGGTGCCCCCATACTTCCAGTAATGGTTGCACCCTTCAATCGCCTGATCGATCAGCACGAAGGTTGCGCCCAACCCATTTGAGCTGGTAAACACCACGCTGATGGTCAGCGTATAACCAGGATAGATGCTGGCCCCGGTTCCCCAATAGACATTGGGACTCTGGCGCAGCAGGGTGTAGGTTATTCCGTCCTGGGCACGCATCCAGGTTACGCCGTTATCAATCGTCTCGATCCGCACTAACCCGTAGAAGTCCGCAAAGAAGGGAGCGGGGCATTCCGCGCTGGAGCCTGTCTCAGATGCTTCTGTGTCCAACACCCAGACACTCTCTCCAGGCGGAACCACTTCACCGGCCTCTTCCTGAGTAGGCTCTACAGATTCTTCCTGGGTAGGCTCTACGGTATCGGCTGGCTCCTCCGTTGCCTCCGAGTCACCGGCAGCGGGCAGCGGAGTGTCGGTTGCGGTGGATGTCGGGGTTTTGGTTGGCTTCGGGGTTTTTGTCGCGGTGGGGGCTGGTGTGTCGCTGGGCTGGGCCGTATCCGTTGGCTCAACTGTCGGCTCCTCGGTTTCGACCTGCTCCTCCGTCACTTCGACTTCTTCCGGTGATTCCGTCTCTTCTGCGGGCTTCGCGCACCCGCTGATCAGGCTTGTGAGGAGCACCAGTATCACGATCACTACCCCACCTATTGCTGCTTTTTTGGGCATAACTTTCTTCTCTCCACTATAAACTTGCTCTATTGGCCTGTTGTTGCCATCTGTTAATTTTTATTGACCTGGGCCAGGACAGCATGCAGCACCTCCAATGCTTCGAGGTTCCGTCGGGTTACCCCCATCCGCAGTGAGTCTGCATCGAAGAATGTAGCCCGCTGATAGGCCGGGTCAGCGATGTGATAATCCTGCGTAACCCCGCGATTCGGAAGCTGCTCAGACGTTACCCAGAAATCCCATAATGGCACATTCTTCTCGGCTGCCACCTGTCGTATTGTATCATTGATCAGGGCTGTGTCGGGATTCTGCGGCCCCCAATAGGGAATGGTCGATAAAACAGGAATAATACCCTGGTCGAGGGTGTACTGTACAATCGATGTTAACTCGTTATGATATTGCCCATTCTCGACAGCATTTATATCAATCGTGCGGACCATGATCAGGGCAATGCTGGGTTTATGTGTCCGGTATTCACAGGCCAGTGGTGTCTCACCGGCCTCACAGGTATCAGGGTTGGCCCAGAAGGCATTGAGCAGGGCTGTCGATGACATCCCCCCATCGGCGGCCTCACCAACATGCTTAAACGACCCGGTGAAGTGCTTTAGCACTACCTCAAGATATTCATAATCGGCCAGGTCATAAGTGCCCTTGTCGAAGTCCTGAAGAAACGTGGGGAAGGCTGCCTCGCAATCACCGATCTTCGAGAACGCCCGCGGATTGTTTCCAAGCTGTTGTCCGCGTGCGTAGATGGTTTTCAAGTATGGGCCGATATTGGCTAGATGCCCGCTGTATTGGCCGCTGCTGACCGGAACCAGCGTGTTATTATTTGCCGCCGCCGTCGGGTCTATGATTGTCTCAGCTGGGGAGGATTCCGCCTCATCACTGGCTGTTGATAGTGCGCCCGTTTTTGTTTCGTCCGCTGTCTCTGCCTCTGTTGCTGTGGGGGTGGTCGGCGAGGCTGTGGATGTTGGGGTTGGCCGGGGGGTGTTTGTCGGGTGCGGGGTACGTGTGGCTGTGGCTGGAGGTGTGATGGTGGGTGGATATGTCGGCTGAATAGTTGCGATTTCTTCAGTGACATGATCCGGGTTGGCAGTTGCTGGTATTGTGCTGGGCAACGTACAGCCGCTCAAGGCGATGATCAGCATCAGGAGTGCCGCTGAACGCTTTATCATAGTATTCATCCCTACATACCGGCTCAACCAAACACGAGTGAATTTTATTACTCAGATTACTCCGACTACTCCGACACGTTACTCCACACTTCATAGAGTGCCATCAACGCCACCAAATTCTGCTGGGTAGCCCCGGCCTGTAGATTCTCTTCGGTAAAACAGGTCGCACAGCCATCCTGCGGAAGACTCAATGCGGTGGGATGATCGGGTTGTACGCCGTAGTTCGGTTTGTCATGCAGCGCTCGCCACAAGTTAGCCAGCGGAACTTGCTGTTCCTGTGCCACCTCAACCACGATACCATTATAATCCTCGGCCTTTTCCAGATCATCCGAGCGCGGCGGGAAGGTGATCAGAATCGGCACAACCCCCGTATCAATCGCCTCCACCACGATTTGCTCCAGATAACCCTTGAAACGTTCCTTTTCAAAGTGCATATCGTGCGTACCCAGCATGATGAGTACAAAAGCCGCATTCGAGACGCGAAGCTCACATGAGAGTGAAGACTCGCCAGATTCGCAGTAATCTGGATCGGCCCATATCGGGTCAAGCGGTGCGGCGCTGTTGAAACCACAGAAGACCGCTAGGCTGGGATTCGAGAATGAGTTAACCTGCTGACCGTCTACCTCGCGGATGGGTATCGATTCAAAGTGATCGACCACTTCTTGAAGCTGACTGTACTCGCCCAGATCATATGTGCCATCCGAATAGGGGAACAGGTAATCCGCCGAGGCGGACATACAATCACCGACTTTGGTGAAAATGCCGGGATCGCGTCCATTGGCAGCACCTTGCGCGTAGACCTCGTGCACCAACGGTGGCACTTCCGGCACAATAGGGGCAGTGAGTACCGTGATGTCGGATTCCTGGGCCGTTGGCTGTGGTGACTCGACCGTTGGCTCAGATGTAGGTTCGGGTGATGGCGGGGCTGTCGTCTCAGTCGGATCAGTAGCCGGTGCAGTGGCCGAGCAGCCACACAACATCAATACCAATAAAATGATGGATGATTTATACCGTCGCAAATAACGCTCCCAAATTAGCATCATTCAAGCTGCGAAGAAAATAGCATCGCAGGAACGAGTTAGCAAAATAATTGATCTAATGCACTATGACCAGAGGTGCATAAACCCAACCTAAATTCCCACTATATTCAATCTGATACCAGTCGCCTTGTTGTCCGACCTTGAGGTAAAGCGTACCGGGGTAAATCACCCCGATAACGGAATGCTCGGTGCTGGGACCATTGCGAACATTAAGCGGAACTGACGGTTCAACCCCCTGACCTGGGGGAATATCCGACGAGCTCACCGTTGTCAGTGGTCCATAGACGTAACCCGTCTGGCCGTTAAAGTCGATGCTGTACCAGTCACCCAACTGACCCGACACGGTATAGAATGTCCCCGGTTGAATCTGGCCTGCAACAGCGTAGTCCATGCCGGGGCCGGTGCGGACATTTAACGTTGTATTCGCTTCCAGCACCAGGCCGGTTAAATCGCCAGCTGGCGCGGATGGCGGGGGCGTGTTTGCTGTGCCGGTGGTGACGACCAGGGCGGCATCATCCCAGTAAACGTTATTGACCACAGCCGGGTAAATAAACGTCGTGTAGGTAAAGACGGTTACGCGGTTGCCCTTGGCCTGAGCCGTAACGACCAGTTGTTCATAATAGTCATGGATATTGTAGTCCTGAGACCACACAATCGACGGGCTGGCCCAATCGGTGCCGCCATATGGATCAATGCCAACCCGCATGATAGCCGGGTTTTGCCCTTCTCCATAATTACTGTCGTGATTGTCACCGCAGTCGTGGCCGCCGTCAGTTCGCTGACAGAAGCCTGCCCAGGCATGGCCGTAGGCGCTGAATTGCAGCAGCGCATTAGAAGGAACCGTTACAGTCTGGTAGACTCCCGCCTTCCACATCGTAAAGGGGCGGAATATCTGCTGTGCGGCATTCCCTGATCGCACACGGAATGGATCGCGGGAGATCGGCGCGATGTCGAATTCCGGCGCAATATAGCTCTGAAAGATGTCTTCCGAATCGGGATGCCAATACCACCAGGGGCTCCATCCCCCGGCAACGTGTCCGCCCCCCTGTGGCGTCACAATGAGTGGATAGTCGTATTGCCCTTCGGGGGTACTGAACGGTTCGAACCCGGGATTGGTGAGCAAATTACCATCTTGTGCGGCTGGTTGTGCATGTACAGCACCGGTTCCAAACAGGCTTGCAATAATGATGAGTACGAAGAGCCATCCCCCGGCTGCAGGTAATCTAAACTTTAGCATAAAGATTTCCTATAACTTCGTAGGAGCCTATTGCACTTCTTTCAAAATAGCGTGCAATACTTCCAACGCTTCGAGATTTCGCCGGTTAGCCGCGATCTGCATCCGGTCATCGGTGAAGAGAGTCGTCCCATTTCCGTCTGCGGGCCGGTCGATATGATAATCGCTGGTCACGCCGCGATTAGGCAGTTGCTCCGACGTTACCCAGTAATCCCACAGGGGCACATTATTCTCGTTGGCAACCTGCCGGATTACGTCGTTCATGGCTTCTGTGTCCGGGTTCGTTGGCCCCCAGTAGGGGATCGTTTGCAGAACGGGGATCACCCCCTGGCTGAGAGAATAGGTAACGGCCTTGTTGACCTCGTAATGAAACTGCCCATTTGTGACCGCATCCTTGTTGATGGTGCGGAGCATCATCAGGGCGATAATCGGCTTGTGCGTGCGATATTCGCAAGCCAGCGGTGTCTCATCGGATTTGCAGAGAGCCGGGTCAGCCCAGAACTCCTGGAATATTGCCGATGACGACATACCCGCATTGGCAACCTCACCCTGGTGAGCAAACGATCCAGAAAACTGGGTCACAACTTTTTGGAGGTACTGGTAATCGCCCAGATTATAAACACCCGCATCGAAATCCTGGAGGAACCACCGGAATTCCATCTCGCAGTCGCCAACCTTTGTGAAGGCGTGAGGGTTCTTGCCGATTTGCAGCCCGTACTGATAGGTGCTGTCCAGGTGCGGCCCTACATTATAAATGTGGCCGGTGTACTGCCCGCTCGAAACAGGTTCCTGTGATGGCGATGATGTCGATCCGATAATCGGCAAGTCCGATACACTGCCGCTTGCCAGCGTGACATAGGGAGCAGAGACCCACCCCTGTTTATTCTGATAGGCAACAGACAGCCAGGTTTTTGCCGCGTTCCGCCCATACACATCAATCGTTGCCCCCTTAGGGATCAGGGCGATGCGCGGCCTGTTCGTGTTTGGTTCCGGGCGCAGATTCAAGGCCACGGTTGTGATTCCCGTCGTAATCGCATCGGAGGAGGGATTAGCAGCCTCAATGGTCGGGCTGCCGGTGTAGGATGCGGCTGCTGGTACGGTGAAGACCAGCAGCACCAGGACGAATGCGAATAAAAAGCTTCTTTTTGAGAAGGTCATAATTGGCAAACTCCAAATGCAAACTACTTCGCTGATTGCATAAACGATTGGATGGTACAACAAAAATAAGTCAAGTGCAATAGGCCCGACAACACGACAAAATGTGTCGTTAAATGTGCCGTTAGTTAAAAGAATCGTTATCCGATCCTAGTATGCCAGCACTTCGCGCCACACCTTATCCAGTACGTGGAGCACCAGTAAATTACGGACGGTCTGCCCATACTGGAGATTGTCCGGTGTGAAGTTGGCCGGATCATTGCCCGGAGGGATAGAAGGGTGTACGCCGTCTTTCAGGCCATGATTCTCCAGGTCCCAGATAGCGCTATAAAAATCCATCCACGGCACATCATATTCAACTGCCATCGCAATGATGATCTGGTTATATGGGTCCACATTCCCGAACTCATCATAGGGCAGCGTGCTCATGACCGGAATAACCCCCATGTTGATGGACTTCTCGATGATCTGCCGGATATTCGCTTCGTATCCACCCAGGTCATAACTGGGTATGGCGTCATTGGTCCCGATCATGATGATGGCTACGGCGGGCTTGATAACGCTGTATTCGCATTCCAACGGCGTCTTGCCGGGGCAGGTACCGGCGACCTTGTCTGGATTCAGCAGGTCGAAGGTAGACCAGCCCCAGACGGCTGCCACCGACTGGTTATTAAACGAATTGCCCTCTCGCACGGGGGTCGCCATATAGTAATTGACGACCGGCTGCAAAAAGCTGTAATCGTGCAGCGCGTAGTTTCCATCGCCAATAGGGAACAGGAAGGCCCGGTCTTCCGTGATGCTGTCGCCTATTTTTGCAAAAACGTTAGCCCGATTGCCCTTTGTCTGCCCATCCAGAAAGATCTCACGGGAGTGATAGCTGACATTGTGGATAAAGGGCGTATATGGTGTCGTGCTGGGCGTTGGCGTAGAGGTGGCTGGAGGCACGACAGTGGGTAAAGTTATCATGGTGGGAGCAGGAGTCAGGGTTTGGTTCTTGCCACCAGACCCGGCTACCGGTGACCCGGCTACTGTGATCATTGCATATAACGCAGCTCCAAACGGGGTTCCATCGGCTGATTGCAGCCGCCACCACCCGATATACGATCCGGCCTGGGACGGAGCGGTCAGGTTCACCTGGATATCGGTTGTCTCCCCACTACGCGTGGCCGGGATTGGCTCTGCACTGCCGGTTACAATAACTTCGCCGGATTGATAGGCAATAGTTGATCCCTCCAGCCAGTCACACGTCCCGGTATTCTTAACACGCCATATTTTTTGCAGGGCTTCGTTTGGATGGACAACCGTCCCGTCCAGCAGCGTTACATCGTCCTGGAACTCTAAATCCAGGACACACCCTGCCTGTGTATCCACCGCGTATATACTCTCTGGGTAGGCCGGTGTGGGAAACTGGACGTTCATTTCAGCGCGCAGAGGCGGGCCGAATAACGTACCATCGGGGGCACGCAGCCGCCACTCGCCGCCGTATTCCCCTAATTCTGTTGGGGCTGTTAAATCAATAGCCAGCTCAATACTTGACTGCGCAGCCGCCACTGGGACAGGGATGCCCTCCGCCATCTCCTGACCTGATGACGAGGCAAAGACTACCGTTACGCCTGTCCAATCACATGTGCCATCGTTGTTCAGTATCCATGTGGTATGCACCGTCGCGCCGGGTTGCACCGACAAAGTCTTAATCCCCATCTCGTCGTTGAGCGATGCTGCATAGGTACAGGATGTTCCAGCCTCGGCAGGGATTGGAGATGGGATACCGGTGGGAACCGGTGAAGGGGGATCGTGGGAAGTACAGGAGGTGAGTATAAGGATGATGCCAGCCAACAGGCAAAACTCAACAGCTCTCCTGAACCACATTGGCAGCGTTCTTTGCAGTCTCAGCATGACAGAGCAGTTTAGCGTATCCATCAGGGTGGTGCAACCATGAATGTCCTCGGTCTGCGAATGATTCTCCTGTACACCCCGGTATTTCTATTTCTCTCTAAGATAACAAACCAGTTCATTGCGATACGACAAAAGCCGCCAGCTGAGACGCTTCCGCATTGCTGCCCAGGGTCAGCGCACCGGCTGATCCTAAAGCTGCCGTCTGCCGGGAGAGATTCTGCGGATCGCCATCAGTGCCGGTCAGCGCCGTGATCACAATCAACTCGCGGCCCTGCTCCGAAGCTGTTTCACGAGCCCGTCGGATGGCTGGAGCCAGTTCGCTGGACGGATCGAGATGTGCTCCATAGCCCAGCACCACGTCCATCTGGATCACCGCCACTTCGGGATCGCTCGCTTCTTGCAGCAGCCGCCGGATGCGCAGATCGTTGTCGATCATCGGGTGGGGGCGGCCAACGGTGAATTCTTCTTCTCCCAGGTCAAGGGCACAATGCTCCTGGCTCTGGTATGAATCCGGGAGCGTAAACGCTGCATCGAGCGGTGCATTTGACCACACCTCCCCGACGCTTTTCCCCCAGATTCGCATCGCCTCTTCGCATAAGGTCCCGCCGCTGAACAGCCCGCGAAGATACTTCTGGCGGGAGTCTAGCCTGCTTTTTAGAGCCGCTGCCTGTTCTTTTAACGCCTCTGCCCGATCTGCTAACTGCGCTTTGACGGTTGATGGATCGCCACCTTGCGCCAGCACCGCCGCCGCCAGTGCGGCTTCCTGTAAAGTAGATGCCATGTAAAGGCCATTTCCGGATAGGGGCTGCTCCGGCCCCATAAAAATCACGACGGCAGGCTTACCACAATCGGCCAGGCTCGATAGCATTTTCTCGGAGATGTCCGGTGAAGGTATCTTTGAAATGGCGACAATGATCTGGGTGTCGGGGTCATCCCGCAGCGCGTTAAGCGCATGGAACATCATCAGCCCGCCGACCGGATCGGACAGGTCACGCCCGCCCACACCGATCCCCTGAGTCAGCCCGATCCCCTGTTTTGCCAGCAGGGTGCTGACCTCCTGTAACCCCGTCCCGGCAGCCGAAATAATCCCGACCGGCCCCGGCGGAATCACGTTCGCAAAGCCGAGCGCCACATTGTTGATGATGGCGGTGCCAGCCCCCGGCCCCATTAGCAGCAGTCCATTTTCGACCGCGTACTGTTTCAGGGCGATCTCATCTTCCAGCGATACATTATCGCTGAACAACAGGACATGTTTCCCCTGCCGGAGTGCGTTCCATGCTTCGGCGGGGGCATATGCTCCGGCCACCGATACGACCACCAGGTTGGCGTCAGGGTGGCCCCGAAGCGCACCGCGCAGCGTCTTTGGGCGGTGTTCCCAACCACCTGCCGATGCTTGCTCGGCGGGTTTAGCTAACAGTTTTTCAGCGGTGGCTAAGGCCCCATCGAGGACAGCCTCATCCCCCTTGACCATCAAAATCAGGTCGTTGGCGGAGGCTGCTTCTACCTCAGACGTGATCGGGCCGACCTGTTCCAACAGGGCTTTGTTGGCCGCCGTGCCCATCACCAGGGCGGCATCCTCTACCCCCGGCAAAGCCTGGACATCCCGCGCCACATTCATCAGGGAAACCGAATCAAAATACTGGCTGACCTTGATCACAAATCGAACAGTCATTGGTTTTGTCACCTTTCGAGAGTGGGGTGAAAAACGCCGGTATATCTGCTTTGTAGGGGTGGGTGTAGGGTATGTTATCCGCCGCCGGTTCTCATATCGTGAATTTCAAAAAACGAGTAGGGGTTCTGTGGGACATCATTCTCGCGAATTTCAAAGTGAAGATGGATACCGCTGGCGTTGCCGGACATCCCCATCTGAGCGATGTACTGCCCCTTCGATACCTGGTCGCCGCAGCCGACAAAACGTTCGTCAAGGTGGGCGTAGTAGGTTGTCCAGCCATTGCCGTGATCCAGGATAATCATATCCCCGTACCCATCGCGATGCCATCCCGCAAAGACCACCACGCCGGTTTCTGCTGCATAGATTGGGGTATCCCGGTCGGAGGCGAAATCGACCCCAGGATGCCAGGGCGCAAAACCACTGGTCACCCGGTAGGGGGTGCTGCCCAGAGGATTGGTGTAGTCCCCTGATCCGCCTGTTCCGGTATAGAATTCGCGGCACGATCCGGGATGCAGCCGCCCTTCGGGATTGCTGGAACCACTTTCGGTGCCGGTTCGGATAGGAGCCTGCCAGGAGATATATTCCCGCCGCCCGCCGGGGATGACAATCCGCAGTCCGGCGGGTGGCACATAGGTGCTGTCGTAATCCTTCAGGTCGTTGTACTCAGAGTAAAGAATATCCCCTGGTGTAACGCTGTACTGTGAGGCAATCTGGGCGATGCTCTGTGTGCCATCAGACAGGTGGTAAACACCATCTTCTGGCAGGATATACAATTCAACCCCGACATGCAGCAGGTGAACATTGTCGTTGAGCGTTTCCGTGTTGGCCCAGAAAATAGTGTTCGGATCGAGGCTGAACGTTTCCGCGATCAGGAACAGGGCATCACCGGGCTGCACGGTATATTTCAAAACGTGCTGGCGTGGTTCTGATGGGAACCCGTCCGGTGCAAGCTGCTCGCTGGAATCTATCGGCACATCTTCTACATCACCGTAGGGATCATTGGAGCCAATAACCGGGGTGGGAGTTGGGCGGAATGGGGTATCCACCAGGTCACCGGCCAGATCATCGATAATATCCTGGCCGGTGATAAATCGGGAAATGTCTTTGCCCCAGGTGAGCAGCACCGTCACCAGGATACCAATCGTGATGCCCCAGGGTAATAATTGTTTGAGCGGGTTTCTTTGCTGCATGATGTTGTGAGAGTGCTTTACCGGTCGTGCGCAGCCTGGTCGAGGGTCGTCACCTTAAGCTGTAAGCCCTGGCGCTCCGTGATGCGTACCTGCTGCCCGGCAGCAATGACTTTATCGGCGTGGGCGCTCCATAATTCGCCATGCACGCGGATCGTCCCGACCGGGTCCAGCGTCGAAACGACCTCGGCAGCCATCCCAATTAACATATCGGCATCCAGCTTCTTATCTTGATTCTGGATCAGGAGACCAGGTAGAAGGATGATCTGGTGATAAGCCAGTGCAGCCACAAATACCAGGCCGATCACCCAGATATCAGGGCGTGACCCGACCTTAAACAGCAGCGCCGAACCGGCGATCTGAAAAGCCAGGCCGGTGCTCAATAGGGCTATCCAGTGTTGGCGATAGAAGATGACCGCCAGAAAACAGCCAGCCCCCACCAATATCAGGATTAAACCGCCTACATTAGCCTGGATAAAGACTAATCCGGCCCCGGCGGCAGCCAGGCTGATCACAGCAAGGACTTCTGGAACTCCGGTGCCGGGTATGTAAATGGCCGTAATCGCCAGCCATACCCCCACCATCAGCAGCACATAAATAACTTCAGGTCCCAATGTTTGAACAAATTCAGTTATCTGATCCATCTTTTTGAACCACCGGTAAGCTCAGCTTGAAAACACTTCCCTCATCCGGCACACTATTAACTTCGATCCGACCTTCATGCAGCCTCGCCACATGTTTGACAATTGCCAACCCGGAACCCGTTCCGGGTTGTTCATTCTTCTCTCGGTTGATCTGGTAGAAGGGAGCGAACAGGCGATCCAGTTCCTCCGGCAAGATACCCACGCCATGGTCAGTAACCGTTATCGTCAGGTTCTCGCTGTCATAAGCGAGTTCGACCATAACTTTCTCATCCTGCAAGGCCGGGGAAAACTTGATAGCATTGTCAATCAGGTGTCGGATAGCGTGCTCCAGGTAAGTATAGTCACCCAGAATAGACGGTATATTTTCGGCGATTTGGAGGTCGATAATAACGCCTTGTTTATCCGCCCTCGGCTGTAGCGTCTTGACAATATTTTCTACCAGGCCATCCAGGTCATTAATCAAGATGTGGCGAATATCATAGATTTTTGCCCCGCGCCCGCTCTCAAGCTCTGCCAGAATCAGGAAGCTCTCAATCAAAGCCTGAAGGCGATCACTGCCATCGATAATCCCATCAATATACTGGCGCAGTTCATCGGAATGGGCAAAGTCCGGGCTGTTTGACATCAGGTCGGCATAGGCAACGATGAAGCTCAGGGGCGTCCTGAATTCGTGATTTAAAACGGCCAGGATTTGACGCTTCAGGACTTCCATCCGGGCTTCCTGGAAAGTCGCCATCTGCCTCCGGCGTTTCAGGCAAGCCTGTATGGAGACAATCAATTCCTGGAATTCAAATGGCTTGGTGACATAATCGTCTGCTCCCAGCAGCCTGCCCTCATAGATGTCTGTCTTTTCACCTTTAGCAGACAGGAAGATGAAGGGAATTGTCAACCAGTCCGGGCGCTCACGCACGGCTTTTAACAGATCATGGCCATCCATCCGGGGCATCCGGATATCTGATACGATTAAATCAGGAGGTTCATCCAGCCCTTCGAGCAGTTCGAGCGCTGCCATGCCATCCTCTGCCGTCATGACTTTATGGTCCGACATTTCCAGTAATTCGCTAATACCGGTCAAAAGAGCATGATCATCTTCGACTAGAAGAATATTAGCAGATTTGGTTATGCCCTCTTCTTCAAAAGCGAATATGTGATCCTCAGAAATCACTAAATCATCCTCTGACATTGCTCTATCCTTAACTCGACTACAACGTACTACGAGGCAGAAACTGATATTCTTGAGTATAGCACATTCTAACCGCTACCAGAACATTTGATTCTTGCATTCTTTTATGGAATATATTTCATCCGCCTCTATCATGCACGAGGTTAAAATCGTGCAGATTTTTATTATTTCAAGATATGTAATATATATGATAGTTATATAGTTTGACAACTTTTAATCTTTGTACTCACCCTGATATAGAAAAAACATAGGCTCTTCATAAGTTCCACATAATGTACTGTTATCTTTCATGCACAACAGTGAAGGAGATTGGAATATGTTGAAGAAAATCATTATCGGTGTACTTGCTTTATCAGTCGTGGGCGGCGGTGGTGCAGCCCTTATCTACTCAACTGCAAATGCTGAAACAACCTCAGCAGAAGTTCAAACAACAGAAATCCAGAATCAGGGATTTGGTAACAGGAACAACGAAACCGGTTCCCAGAATCAGAACGGCGAACAACAGGCAATGGCTCAGGGTCAGATGGGAGAAGCCTGGTCTACTGAAGGCACTATCCTTTCCTTTGACCTCAACGGCATGACGGTCACCCAGACCGGCGGCGAAGAGGTCTATGTCGAACTCGGCCCGGCGGATTATTGGCAGTCACAGCCGGTTGTGCTTGAAGTCGGCCAGCATGTCGCCATCGATGGCACAATCAACGAAGACATGATCCACGCCACAACCGTCACCCTTGATGACGGTCAGCAGCTCGTTCTGCGCACTGAAACCGGTCAACCGATGTGGAGCGGTGGTGCGAAAAATGGCAATGGCAACGGTGGTAACGGTGGCGGCAATGGTGGTAACGGTGGCAATGGTAATCAGAACGCGACCGGCAGCCAGGATGGCACCCGCACGGGCGAACCACAGGCCCAGGTTGATGAGTGGGTGACGATTGAAGGCTTCCTGCTCGCTCACCAGGGCGGCAATATGACCATCCAGACCACCGACGACGAGGTGATCTCGTTTCAATCCGGGCAGCCCCGTTTCTACGAAGCGCAAGGTGTGACAATCGGTGTTGGCGATGAGATCAGCGTCCTGGGCTTCTGGAATGGCGATCAATTTACTGCCGGGGAAATCACCCTGTTAGAGACTGGCGAACGTGTCATGCTGCGCGACCCCAATGGCCGGCCCTTATGGGCCGGTTCTGGCAACAATGGGAATGGCGGCGGTGGTAATGGTAATGGCGGCGGCAACGGGAACGGCGGCGGCAGTGGGAATGGTAAAGGCAACGGCAATCGCTAAGAAGAATCACACAGGGGGAAAAGGCCATGAGCGACCACAATGATGACCAATCCGTGAAGCCGGTGCTTGAGCGAGTAGCAAAGTCGATCCAACGTGAGCCGCTGCCACCGGAAGACGACCGGGGACGGATGCGGGTGGTGATGAACAACCTGATCCTCCACATCCACCCGACCAAAGTTGACAAACGCACCTTGAAATTTAACTACACCTTCGGGCTTGGTGGGCTGCTTCTGCTGCTGTTTACCATCCTCACGGTGACGGGGGTGATGCTGATCTTCAAGTACACCCCCTCACCGGAAGCGGCCTACGACAGTATGATCAGCCTGCAAACCGAGGTCGCATTCGGCACCCTGATCCGCAACCTGCATCACTGGTCGGCCAACCTGATGGTGGTTGTCGCCGCGCTGCACCTGCTGCGGGTATTCTTCACCGGGGGATTTGTCCACCCCCGTGAATTCAACTGGGTGATGGGTGTTATGCTGCTGCTGCTGGTTGTCGGCGCGAATTTCACCGGCTATCTGCTGCCCTGGGATCAACTCGCCTACTGGGCGGTCACGGTTGGAACCAGCCTGATCGATTATATCCCGCTGGTGGGCGAACCCCTGACCCGTTTGATCCTCGGCGGCCCCGAAGTCGGCGCGGCAACACTGACCAACTTTTACGGCCTGCATATTGCATTTATCCCCCTATCGATTTTTGCAATTGTCTCATTCCATATCTGGCGGGTGCGCAAAGACAGCCTGACCATCCCCCGGTCTCTCCGCGAGGAGGAACCCCCAAAGGTGGAGAAGGTGACCACCATCCCCTACCTGGTCAGCATCGAGCTGGTTTTCGCCCTGGTGATGATGGCCTTGCTGATCACCTGGTCGGTCTTTGTGAACGCCCCGCTTGAAGAGGCGGCAAACCCGGCTCACAGCCCCAACCCGGCCAAAGCTGCCTGGTACTTCATGGGGCTTCAGGAACTTCTTTTACATTTCCACCCGGTGTTTGGAGCAATCGTCATCCCAACGTTGGCGCTTGCTGGAATGATTGCCTTGCCGTATCTCGAACGCGATTTGGATGCCTCCGGTATCTGGTTCCGATCACGGCGTGGCCGCTGGCTGGCGGTGTTGAGCACGATACTGGGTTTTGTTGGGACGGTCGCTTTTGTGCTGATAGACGAATACTGGCTCGATCTACCGGCTATGCTGCCCTTCTTGCCGACGGCCATCAGCAATGGCTGGATACCCCTGGCAGCCTTACTACTTCTGCTGATCGGCTATTCCGAATTTTTGAATATGTTTAAGGTCGCTAAGTGTGAAACCCGCCAGGCGATCTTCACCCTGCTGCTGGTTTCCTTTGTAACCCTGACAGTGATCGGCATTTTCTTTAGAGGCGAAGGTATGGCATTGGTGCTGCCCTGGGAGATAATGTGATGAGCAACCAACAGAACGAAGAGAAAAACCTGTCCCGCCGGGATTTTCTGACCATCGCCTGGGGCGCAGCAGGCGTCCTGATGCTTGGAGAGGCTGCTTTTGTCGGGCTGCGGTTCCTGGCCCCTGCGGTGGTCGAGGGCGAATTCGGCGGTCAGTTCAGCCTGGGAAACGTTGACGGTTACCCTCCCGGCAGTGTGACCCCGGTTGAACTGGGGCGCTTCTACCTGGTTCGCCTTGACGATGGTGGACTGCTTGCCATCTATCGCCGCTGTACCCACCTTGGCTGTGCAGTGCCCTATGACCCGACAGTCGGTCAGTTTGTCTGCCCCTGTCACGGATCGGCCTTTACGCTGGATGGGGATGTCCTGAATCCCCCCGCGCCGCGCCCGCTCGATCTGTTTGCCCTCTCAGTTGAAGATGGTCAGATCATCGTCGATACCGGCACCACGATTGAACGTGACCAGGCCAGCACAAAAGACATCATTTATCCGTAGCGGAGAATGGAATTATGACACCAGCACAGAAAATCACCGGGTTGATCGCCACTTTTATCCTGGTCCTGGTGATCCCCGTTTACTCATTGTTAGAGCCTGCTAAACAGGCGCAGATCGCAGCCAACTTTCAGCAGCAGTCTGTGACTACCGCCACCGACATCTATGCGGAGAACTGCGTACTCTGTCACGGCGCTGCCGGTGAAGGTATCGGGCAGATGCCAGCTTTAAACACCGATGGTTTGCGCGGGATGACCGAAGCTGATCTCTATCGCGTGGTGGCACGCGGGCGTGATAATACGCTTATGGCGGCCTGGGCCATCGAAGAAGGCGGTATCCTGACCGATGCGCAGGTCAAGGACATGATCGTATTTCTACAACACGCTGATTGGGCCGCCGTCGATCAACGGGTGGCCGAGTTAGGATTGAACCCACCGGAAGTCGTCCAGATGGAAGTTGGTGAGGAGATGCTCACCGCCATAAACTCGCTCCCGCAGGGCGATATATTGGCAGTCGGCTTAACCATCTACGGCGAAAACTGCTCGGCCTGTCACGGTTTCGATGGCAGCGGATCGGCTTTAGCACCCGCTATCAATACCCCGGAAGTCCGGGCAGCCGGAACCGAGGAGCTCACACGGGTGATTGAATATGGGGTCGCCGGTACGTTGATGGCCGGTTGGGACAATGCCCTTGACCCTGACCAGGTCGCGACGCTGGTCACCCTGATCGAACGCTGGCCCGAACTGGAACAGGCCGGTATAGCGTTCCCGCAGACTGAACCGGTTGTCTTCGAGATCACACCGGAGTTGATTGCAGAAGGCGAGCAGTTATACAACATTGCCTGCAAGACCTGTCACGGCGTCGAAGCCTACGGTACGCGGATGGCCCCCTCGCTGAACAATCAGACCTTCCTCAGCGAAACGCCTGACGCAGCCATCTACCAGATCATCACGGGTGGTGTTCCTGATACGGTTATGCCAGCCTGGGGCAACCGCCTCACCGAGGAAGACCTCAGCGCACTGGTCGCTTATCTCCGCAACCTGGAAGCAACGGCCCCGCCGGTTGCCAATCCATAACATAATGGGATGGGGCTTCCCCGACCTGGAAGCCCCATTCGAACCGCCCCCCTTGCAAGGGGGGCAAATCCGAAGGATTGGGGGGTGTGGGCTAAAACTCAAAATTCGGCCACCGAAACACCACTACTGCGATCAAGATCGCCCCATTGATCAGAATACCAACCCAGCCCTGATCATCCATTCGCTGAAATGTGCCATCCCAGAAAAGGATGAAGAGCACCGAAGAGAAGACCGCCACACCCAGGATCAATGGACGCCACCAGGATTGTTTTAGGAATATGCCCCCACCCCCGGCCACAAACCCGACAGCAGCCAGTATCAAGAGAATGCATGCCGCTATTCTGATCGTCCCACTGTCGAGGAACTTTGAAAACACCCAGGCTCCATCGGGCCAGGTCAGGCCGTCTTGAAGTTCAAAATACCTCGCGCTTTGTCCGAAGTACAGCAGATGAACCAGACCATGCAGCACCATAAACACACCGAAAATAATTCTGATCAACATGGGATTCCCTCTCTACTCTGAAGATAAACTTGTTGTAGGGACACGGCACTGCCGTGTCCGGGACGACTGACCAGTCGCCCCTACGCCTCTGAAAATCGTCAATGCCCGATTATCGCTTTACCCCTGTTCCATCCGCAGAAGCTCATGGCCGAACCCGGCAATAAAAGTCACAATGTTCAAAATAATCGCCGAGAAAAACAGGACCATAGAAGTATCCTGGATTTGAGCCGGGTCCGTCACCCCTGGGATAATGCCGAAGATCGCAATCTCCAAGACGAACGACATAATCAGTATGACCAGCGTCAGCGTCACCACCCACAGGTTGGACAGGAACGGCCAACTGCTTCGCGGCAGCACTTTCTTCCACCAGGTCAGCGGTTTATTCATCCGGGTGGCAAAGGCACAGGCCGGGATAAAGAAGAAGGCCTGCCCCATCCCACCGCCGACCAGGAACAGCAGGATAAATAATCCTGTGAAAACCGTCCGGCCATGTTTGGTCTGGACGAAAAACAGCGACCAGATGATGATAGCCAGCCCGACCATCATGGACAGGATGCCGGTGATCAAGAAATTAGGGATGAGCGTAAAGGCAGGTTCCGTGCCCTCGACCCAAAATCGCTGAGCCTCGCCAATCGCATTTATCACTAGGCCAGTTGTAGGGGTATTACCCTGCAAAATTTCAAAAAAACCGTGATCCATCCCGCCGATCCCAAAGAACACACCAATGGCGGTGACGATCACCCGCGTCGCGTTGATGTCTCGAAAAGCAGAACGTTCTTTACTGAGTGCGCCTGTGGTCATTTTTCTTTCTCCTGTAAAGATACCGATAACAGCACAAACCCCTGCCGGTGAAGGTGCCTTATCATCCCAACAAGTCCCGATTGGTCAGAGCAGATGGTGAACAGCGTGACATCTGAATCTGCTTTTATGACCGTCATCTGAAGAGGGCTGGTGGCATTGAAGTCATCCTCATCCACCTGATCCCCCACTTCGATAGTGTAGATACGGATATCATCCATTCCTTACTTGCTCCTTTCTGGTTATATCTTGCCTCAAAATGATGCGGCACAGACCACACAAAGATGTAGCCCGCATTGGAAAAAGATGTAGGATTCTCTCCTTAGAGAGTTTTAATATCGATTACGTTCTCATCAATCGGTTTTTAAGTGACAAGTGACCTTCCCCTGATTTTCCGGACAGGAAAAAAGTCTTAGACTGGAGAAATCAGGAGACAGGAACATGAGAGAGAAAAAGTATCGGACATATACCAAGGAATTCAAGTTGGAGGCACTGGAACTGCTGGAAAGCAGTGGAAAGAGTGCGGCACAGCTTGAACGGGAGTTGGGGATCACGACCGGCTTGTTATTAAAGTGGCGAGACCGGTACCAGGTGAAACGGGAGGGCGGAGAAGCCGAACTGGCACCGAGCGACATGGCAGAAGCCCA
>JBNKDD010000036.1:0-30707 GCA_050288085.1 Anaerolineae bacterium | reverse complement strand
AACGCAGTCGAAGCCGGGCTCAAGGGGCACAAAGCGGTGGCATCGGTGGAGATTAACCCGGCGGAAGAGGGGGAGCAGCTACCCCAGATCAACATTCTGGGCGATGCGGTGTATGCACCCTTCATGAAGGCCAGTGTTCTACTCGATAACACACTCTTCAACTATGCCAATCAGGTTGCCGGGTACACTCCAGTCATCCGGGTAGAGGAAGAACCATTATTCACCACCGGCCCACAAACCGAGTTCGATCTGTACGCCCCCGGCATGATCATCTTTGCCCTGATGCTGCTCGTTCCACAAACGGCTATGCTGGTCGGGCGGGAAATCCGCTGGAATACGCTTCGGCGGCTCCGCCTGACCCGGCTGGATGCAATGGGGTTTCTCGGTGGGATCAGCCTGGCACAGATGGCTGCTGCTGTAATCCAGGTTGTGTTGTTATTCGCGGTAGCATTGATGCTCGGTTTTAACAATCAGGGGGAATTGTGGCTGGCTGTCTTGATCGGATTGGTGGTGAGCTTCTCATGTGTCGGGCAGGGGCTGTTGGTGGCCTGCTTGATTGAAAATGATAGCCAGGCGATCAACGTTGGCAGCACGGTTGCTATGTTCCAGGTTTTCTTGTCCGGGGCTTTCTACCAACTGCCTGCACCAACCGTATTCACCCTGCTTAATCACCAGATCGGTGCCTTCGACATATTCCCGGCCACGCATGGATTCATGGCCTTGCAGCAGGTTTTGACCTATGGGGTGAACCTGTCTGATGTTGGCTTTCGTCTTGCCGCAACATTGATCCTGTCGCTGGTCTATTTTGCTGCTGGCATTATGATCTTCCAACGTACCAAAATGCGACAGAATATGTAAGAAAAAAGGAGCGATCGCTGTGATCGTTCCTTTTTGTACCATCTAGAGTTACGCAGTCAGTAGATCATATTCCCCCGCCACCGACAAAGCAGGGCACAGCTTCGCAGTGCTATCCCCCCTTTGTCGGAGAGAGCCTTTACACACTGCCAGGGCTATTAACCACAACAAATAACCTTCGATTATTTTTGACGATTTGAAGCGACTGCCTAAGTTTGCCACCAGCCCGGCAATGTAATTTGTTGTATACTGGAATACGTGCCTTTTAAAAAGCGCAGCCTCCCCCTCCACATTCTACCCATGCGACTTTTATACCAAGCTGTCTCAAGGTGATTGGTTAAGTGCCTTACTTATTTCCCATAATCTATTCAAACCAGTTAACTATTTCCAGCATGATTGTTGTAATTGGTTTTACTTGTAGAAAGGGTAGACTATGCAAACAGTACAGCATCAGCAAGTCCGGAGACCCCATCCACAGCCAAGGAAGCTGCCAACGGGGTTGATTCTCGGAGGAATAGGGGCAGCTATGGTCTGCCTCGTGGCGATCCTGATAGGCTATCTACTGCTGGCAAAACCCGCCACTGCCGCACTCAGCTCCTACGTCACGATCAATACGCCAGCCACAGATGAAATGGTTGCGCAAAATGTGCCAGCTGCTGTACAAGCAGCCGCCTCGCACACTTCTGGCGTGAAACGCATCGAGTTGTATGCCGATGGCGCACTGGTTGCCGCTCAGGACAGCACCTTACAGAACGGAGCCAGCCCCATGATTTTTTCAGAATCATGGACTCCGTTAACCACCGGGCGGCATGTCCTGATGGCCCGTGCCTACCCAACAGAGGGGGGTGTGGTCGATTCGGCAGTGATCTCGATCACGGTAGTGGATCAGATTGTTGACAGCTTGACAATCAAGGTCGGCCCAGGAACGGACACCGTCAAGGATATCGCAGAAGAGGCAGGGGTATCACCGGAAGAGATCTTCGAAGCAAACCCCGATCTGCCAGATGATCCCAACACACCACTGCCACCTGAAACCGAGGTCGAGGTACCATTGCCGCCCGCCGACCCACCACCCGCCGAGTCACCTCCCGATCCTGTGCCCGGTGCACCGTCCCCTCCGACCGACCTCACAATCACCGCAGACTGTACCTCGGCAACACTGAGTTGGACGGATGCTCCAGATGAAGAGTCATATAACATCTACCGGCTTGACCCGCCCGTCCTGACTTTGATCGGGAGCGTGGCAGCAGATGAGACCGGCTACATCGACACACCACTGCCCGGCCTGGGAGAATTCCAGTATCAGGTTGCATCTGTCCGAGATGGACTGGAAGGACTGACCTTACTGGTCAACGTGGAAACGCCGGGAACCTGTGTGCCTCCTTCTGTTGTTGAGGATTTGATCCTCACAATGGAAACGCTTGAAACCGGATCACCCTGGGATGGTGTTTATTGCTACTTCGATTTCGATGGAACCGGCTACTTCCGTGTCCCTGCCGCCGACTTCCTGTACATGACGCCGGAACCGGATGACGTTACTTATGATCTAAGCACCCAACTTCCGAATAGTGGGCAATTCCACATCTCCGGTGATACAAGTGCCGGGATCACACTTTCAGGGGAATGTTGGGGGCGCAGCGGTCCTGAGGTTTCGCTGCTGGGAGATTTCTCTGCAACACATGCGCAAGAGGACTGGGATGGACACGATCTGACCCAGACCACGCCGAACATGACCCTCACTTACCATATCACCACCAATCCGCCGCCGGAAGTTGGTATCTTTTTCATCCCCTGGATCGATATCATCTGGGGAACTTTCCAGCTTCCCGCCCCAAGCGATCTGCACATCGGCCCCAGCGATGCGGGATGCAGCGAGTATATCGGCTTCCCTCGGATGTCCTGCTTGCTAAATGCCGCGCTGGGCAACGGCCCAACCACGCTGGAATGGACTTGGACAGGCAACTCCTTTCACAGCGAAGCGGAGTTAACGCGCTACCTGATTGTGATGCGAGCACGTGACGTGACCAGCGATGTAGAGAGCGTGGTCTGGACGAAAAACATCTATCGATCTGGCCCCGGCGAAGAGATTCGCCGCGCGCAAATTCTCCCCACAGCGGGTCTACCCTGTGGCTCACAGCTCATACTCGATGTGCAGGCCTTTAAGGGCACACAGGCGTCGACAGTTGCTACGATCCCGTGGCAGGAGACGGATGCCTGCCCTTCCATGCATGTTAATGTAACATTTGACGCTTTCCATCTTGTTCCGGCAGATGGTTTTGCCGGTATCGACGATGTCAATGGGGAAGGCTGGTGGCTCACTAATACCCACCGGCTTGAATTGACCGGGTATGTCAGGGCAAACCTTCCCTTGCTTCGAACCGGCAGCACCGGGGATGAATTATTTAACCCCTGTCCAGACCATGCATGGTGTCTTGAGGAGGGCGATTACCCGGTTGCCAGTCTGCCGATGTCTGTCTTGTGGGGATCTATTGCTTCAACGGGGAATAACCAGATAAACCTGACGCTTGATTCGGACAATGGGTTAATGGTGTATTTCTCCTTCCACGAAATGGACAACGGCATCATTTCTGACACATCGTGCTCGGCTTTTATGGAATTCCCGCCGACAAATCCGGTTAACTGGCCCACACAGATCAACGGATCTTACACGCTCAGCGCCCCAATGACAGGCAGCGGCGAAGGGAACGAAGGTCAGTGCGAAATGGATGTGACGATAACCGGCGAACCAATGCCGTAACCCTGGATGAGCTTGTATAGGTTGGAGATTGAACGATGAAAACAAAAACAACTTCCCGCCATATCTGGTGGATAATCTTGTTAAGCGGAATAGTGATATTCGCCCTGGTGGGCTGCGACACCGACTCGAACTCAGCAGATGCTTCCGGCGGGTTGCAAGCCTGGCTTGACCAGCCCCCGACCGGATCGAGCATCCCGCTTGCCCCGTTCATGCTTAAAGCCCATGCCCGCGATGTAGGTGGGCCGGGTGTCTCGCAAATCAATTTTTTGGGAAACACGGTGCCGATAGCCACTATCGGCACCGATCCGACTCTCCCGTTGACCTACGCTGAAACTGAATGGAATCCTGCTGCGCCAGGAGAATATGAAATTCAAGTGCAGGCGGTGAATGCTGCGGGCACAGCACTCAGTGATGTGTCCATAATCTGCGTGGGCGAGGACTGTGGAGCGGTGATGGTTGCAGAAGTGCCTGCTGAGGAAGAGGAGGAGGGGCCATCCCCTACGCCGACCATCACACCTACAATCCCCCCCGGCATCACACCAAGCGTAACACCCACCCCGTCCATCACACCGTCGCCGACGATCACACCCACCTTAACTCCCACTTTTACCCTGACACCTGATGTGTGCGATATAGCCGTGCCGGTGAATACTGGCCCCCCCAATGGGGGAACAGTCGATAATGAATATCCATCACTCTCATGGTCGTACACCAGCGAGGATTGTCCGGTTGGAGGATTCCGGCTCGACATTGCGACCGATGCCGGGATGACCAATATCGTCCAGAGCGGCGGAACCGGGAATCCAGACTCAAGAAGTTGGGGGCCAGGCGACCCGCTCGCAGACTGCACCACCTACTACTGGCACGTCGCCGGGATCATCGATACGACGTTGGGGTCATTCTCCACGCCGACATCGTTCACGACGGCGTTTCCCGGCGGGTGCGGTGCCCCCCCTGATACCACCAGCCCAGACCTGACGTTATATTTCGCGCCATCTGACGTAGTCCACTGGGGAAACTACTGCTCCACGGATACCAAAACGGTCAGCATTAAGGCCGTCACCTTGGATGACTCTGGGATCGCCAGTGTGACCGCCCAGTATCAGTATATGGATTCCGCGAAAGTCAACAAAGGTGATTGGCATTCTATCTCCATGGTCCACTCAACAGGCGACCTTTACGTCGGGACGCTGATCATAAATGACGACGCCGAGATCATCGCAGGCAGTTACTCCTATGTCAGGATTATCGTTACGGCAACCGATAACAATAGCAACACATCGAGCAAAGGCACTGATATTCTGCTTATGACCTGTATCGGTTAATTCTTAAATAAGTAGCAAGTCAAACAAAGCTGTTTTCAGATAGGAACAAAAAAGGAGCGACCGCTGTGCCGCTCCTTTTTGCGTTACCGTTTTGCAGATTAACCTTCAATGATCTCGATAGTGTGCAGTGCATCACCGGGTTTGGGATCACGGCCTGGATCGCGTTCGCGAATCTTCATCACCACATCCAGCGATTCTTGATCGGCGACCTTGCCAAACACGCCATGCTTACCATTCAACCAGGGGGTAGCAACATGCGTGATAAAGAACTGGCTGCCATTGGTATTTGGCCCGGCATTCGCCATTGACAGGACACCGGGACCATCATGCTTCATCCCCAGTGCACCGGCCTCATCATCAAAGCGATAACCGGGGCCGCCGCGCCCGCTCCCTTCCGGATCGCCACCCTGAACCATAAAGTCCGGGATCACCCGGTGGAAGGTGATATTGTCATAGAAGCCATCACGCGCCAGGAAGACAAAGTTATTGACTGTGATCGGCGCTTTATCGGCAAACAGGCTAACCCGAATGTCGCCGCGTTCAGTCTTGAGAACGGCAGTGTAGCTTTTCTTCGGATCGATCACCATCTGCGGGGGGCTGTTATATTGTTTTGGCATAAATTTTCTCCTTTAATTAAGCCTATCCTAAATGAGCAAAGCCGATTTGCAAATAGGCCCTTAGTAGGGATACCACCAGTCCTTTGCATCTGATGAAAAATCCCAGTGAACGTGCTTGGTATCCATGAAGCTCGCCAGCCCTTCCTCGCCAAGTTCGCGAGCATTGCCGCTCATCTTCATGCCACCAAATGGACCAGCGTAATTATCGGTCAGCGGATCGTTGATCCAGACCGTACCGGCCCGCACCTCTTCGTAAAACCGTTTAGCAAGCCGCGCATCGTTGGTGCGCAAAACAGCGCCTAAACCATAGGGGCTGTTGTTAGCCAATTCAATTGCTTCATCAAAAGTCTTGTAGGCCATGATCGGGACCGCCGGACCAAAGGACTCTTCACACATCACCAGCATCGAGTGATCGACGTTGGTGAATACGGTTGGCTCGTAGAAGAAACCGCGCTCAAAAGCCTCCGGGCGCTTGCCGCCAGCCAGGATAGTTGCCCCACGCTGCCGGGCATCTTCGACATGTGACTCGAATTTCGCCCGGTATTTATCGCCGATCATCGGCCCAATGTCGGTAGTTGGCTCGATGCCGGGGCCAATCCGCAGCGCCTTGACTTCCTCAACAACTGCATCAGTAAAATCTCCGGCGAGGTTCTCAGCTACATAGACCCGCTCAGTTGAGGTACAGACCTGCCCGCAGTTGATCAGAGCGGCATAGGCCACAGCCTTTGCCGACGCTTCAACTTCGGCATCCGGTCCGATAACAAAAGCATCCTTGCCGCCTAATTCCAGGTGCAGTTTTTTGATCATCGGGGCGGCCATTTCGCTGATCCGCTGCCCGGTTGCCAGCGATCCGGTAAAGGCGATCAGGGGAACATTAGGATGCTTAACCAGCGCTTCGCCAGCCGGGAGGCCGTAGCCACTCACCACATTGACTACACCCGGCGGCAGGTGATCGAAGCAGGTTTCGGCCAGCAGCAGGGTGGTTAATGGCGTCATCTCTGAGGGTTTGATTACCACCGTATTCCCGGCAGCTAAAGCCGGGGCAACTTTCCAGGCCATCAGCAGCAGCGGGTAATTCCAGGGAACGATACAGCCCACCACACCATATGGCTCTTTGAGCACCATATTAAGCTGGCTCGACTCCCCTGACGGGATCACCCGGCCCCGGTAATTACGTCCCATCTCCGCGTAATAATCAAAGGTAGTGGCCGACCACTCCATCTCCTCTTCGTTCTCGGAGATGGGTTTACCCTCTTCGAGCGTCAGGAGTTCAACCAGTGCATCCCAATTATCACGCATCTTTGCGGATACTTCGTGCAGCATATCAGCCCGCTCATTGGCCGGTACACGCCGCCATTCCTTAAACGCCCGCTCCGCCGATTCAACCGCAGCGGCAATATCAGCTCCGGTACCGGCAGGGACACTTCCCAGCACCTCTTCGGTTGCCGGGTCGGTGACCGTAATGGTCTCGCCCTGTGAGTGACCCGGTGTAAATTGATTATCGATCCAGTGCCCTTTGTTCTCGCTCATCGTACAAGTCCCCCTCTGGTCGATCTTTGTTGTTAAGACATTATCTGACGAACGCTATAATGGCCGCTTCATGACATAGGTTAAGGGGTTGCGCCCGCGCCCCCCTTCATTGGGAAAGACACTGACCAACTCCCAACCCTGATCCCCCAACTTAGCCAACATCGCAGGCCAACCTTGATGCAGGCTGGTTTCAACCGGATCACGGTCTGCGAAAAATTGTTTCAGAACGCCAATATTGTTTGTTCCCACTTCGATCTGGCAGAACTGCCAGCGCCTACGTTCGACCATTATCCTATCCTCCTCGTATAAGCGTTAGATGATAATTATGGGAGTCAAACCTCAAATGATTGGTGCAGTTCAGGGATATGCACCTTTTCGTAATGCAATTCATCTCGCAGGCTGTCAGCTAATTTCCCGGCGGCTTCAGGCTCGCCATGCACCAGGAAAATCTGCTGGGGTCGCTGTTTGAATGCCCTCACCCACTCTATCAAACCGCCATGATCGGCGTGTCCGCTCAGGCTGTTGACGACCTCAACTTCGGCCTTCACATCATACTCTTCGCCGAAAATCCGAACCGGTGAGATACCCTCGATCAGGCGGCGGCCCAGGGTATCCGGGGCCTGCCAGCCGACTATTAGAATGACTGACCGGGGATCGCCGACGTTGTTCTTGACATGATGTAATATGCGCCCGGCTTCCAACATCCCCGATGCGCTGATGATCACCATCGACTGATCTATATCATTCAATTCTTTTGATTGTTCCACCTGCCGGACATAACGCAGCCTGGAAAATCCAAAAATGTCCCCATCAGGATCATCCGACAGCGCCTTTCGGGTTTCTGCACTGTAACCTTCAGGATGCAAGCGGAATATATCGGTGGCATTGACCGCCAACGGACTGTCCACATAAACAGGCAGTTTTGGCAGCTTGTCTGCATGATACAGATTGTTCAGCATATAGACAATTTGCTGGGTGCGCCCCACAGCAAATGATGGGATGATGATCTTCCCGTTGCGTTTGTAGGCACGATTGATGATCTGTCTTAATTCCTCTTGCGAGTCCGCCATCGAAGGGTGCATCCGCCCACCGTAGGTGCTCTCCATGATCAGCACATCGGCTCCCTCGATCATGGTCGGATCGCACAGAATCGGTGCTCCGACCCGACCCAGGTCACCGGAGAAAACCAACCGGGTACCCTGCCCTGCATCGTTATCTTCAATATCGAGGGTGACAATCGCCGATCCGAGCATATGCCCGGCATCGCGGAAGGTCAGGGTAATACCGGGGGCCAGTTTATAAGGCCGGTTGTAGCCAATCGCCAGGAAATAATCCAGGGCATCGATAGCATCTTCTTCGGTATAGATCGGGTCAACCGGTGGCTCACCCTTCCGCTTCCGCTTTTTATTGACGTACTCGGTGTCTTTCTCCTGGATATGGCCGCTGTCACGCAGCATCGCCGCACACAGATCGCGGGTGGCAAACGTGCAAACGATATCCCCCGTAAAGCCATTTTTGACCAGGTTTGGGATATTGCCGGAGTGATCGATGTGGGCATGAGACAGAACCAGCACGTCAATGCTGGCCGGGTCAAAGGGGAGTTTGCGGTTGCGCTCGCGTGCTTCGCTGCGTTTCCCCTGGAATAACCCGCAGTCTAACAGAATACGGAGACCGTTAACTTCAACGAGATGCTGCGATCCGGTTACAGTTTGAGCTGCGCCATGAAAGGTAATCTTCATCTTGAACTTCCTTTGAAGTGGAAACCATCCTGGTTAGCCAGTACCTCTAGAATTTCATCACCATAGGTTTTCTTGCGCCAGGGACCAAGTTTACGCAGTTTACGGAACTGCTCCCAATTACGGGGCGCTACATGGGCGACTTCCCACAATGCATCCTTCGACACAATGATGTCAGAGGGTACACCACGTTGAGCCGCCCGTTCTTTTCGCCATTGACGGAGCGCCTCAAATCGCTGATGTACAGCCTCGCTGGGGCGGTGATTACGCTGGTGGGAACGCTTTGGTGGGGCCGCTTTCAATCCCTGTTGAACAGCCTTGAGAATTCCACTCCCATAACGCTGAACCTGCCGTTCGCTTATGCCTGCCATATCCGACATTGAAGTAGGAATTATCTCGGCCAGGACAACCAGTGTCTTATCTCCCATCACCTTGAACGGTGGAAGGTTCCGGCGGCGGGCCTGCTCTTCACGATAAAGATACAACTCTTGCAATATCGCAAGCTGCCGCGGGCTGAGATCACGAATGCCGTTGATATTCCAGAAGCCATCAGGGTCAAAACCCTGGCCGTTCCATTCAACGTTGCAGACCTCGTCAAATAGTTCTCTGGCTTCTTCTAGATGGCCGCCGGATTTTAGCTGGTCATGGATGTCATCGCGTATTGATAACAGGTAATGGGTATCCATCTGCGCATAACGGAGCATATCTTTGGGAAGAGGCCGCCGTCCCCAATTTGCCCGCTGGTGACGCTTGCTGGTCTTCACCCCAAAGTATGTTTCAAGCAAATGCCCCAATCCGATCTGCTCCCATCCCAACACACGGGCGGCGATCATGGTATCAAACAGGTTGACAAAGTCGAATCCAAAGTCACGCCGCAAACACATGATGTCATACTCAGCCGCGTGGAACACCTTCTCGATTGAGGAGTCGGCTGTTAATTCACCCAGCGGGCCTAAATCGCCAGGGTGATTAAAGGCCAGTGGATCGATCAGGAAATCTTCCTGATCGGTGGAAAGCTGGATCAGGCAAACGCGTTCCTGGTAAGCAAAAAGGCTGTTAGATTCTGTATCAATCGCCAGTCGTGGGGCTTGGCGCAGTTTCTTCGCTAAATTTCTCAGGTCGGCCAGGTGATCTATCATCTGAGGACGCGAGAGCGAGGATAGTTGTGTTGGCCGAGGTCTCCGATTCATAAATCATTCCGATGTCAATAAGCGTTAACGTAGGTAAGTTACCGACCGGTTCCGTACAGGCTGAAAGTATGTTCCTGCCGGGCCTGGATTCGGCGGGCGGTGCGAGCCTGCAACAATCCCAATCCGGCCACATAGATAAAGCCAATCGCATACAATGCCATAAAGGGTACGACAGCCGGTGAAATCCGCAAGGCAAACACCGCCGTGACAGCAGCATATAGCGCCAGGACAATTTCGATCCAGGTCGTATGGTTGGTCATCAGGATATAGGCACTGGAAGCCCAGGATTGACCGGGGGCATGCACGTGAAACTTTGGCGTCCGCCGGAAATCGTACTGCCGGGACGAAAATCCCTTAAGTACCGCTTCTGTATTGCTGACTGCGATCCCTAACCCCAGCAGCATGAACAGCGGAAACACGAACAGGCGATGCAGCCAATCCTTATGTAACCGCCGTTGTGCGATCAATGTCTGGATCGGCGGCCCGATCATAGCTAATCCTAAACCGGCGATAGGCAGACTACCGATCTGATCGGTAATCACCAAGGGCAGGGTAAGCAGCAGCACAACCACCATCAGCGGGTGGATGAAATACCCACCCAGGTGGATGCAAGCCTGAACCTTTTGCCAGACGCTCAGATGTGAGCGAAGCACCGTCCCCCCCAGCTTGCGGAGGCACTGTACCGTACCGGTTGCCCAGCGACTTTGCTGCCGTTTGAAACCCATCATCAGGGGCGGGATTTCGGCTGGGGCATCGACATCCGGCAGATATAACATCCGCCAGCCTGCCAACTGCGCCCGGTAGCTCAGGTCGATATCCTCGGACAGCGTATCATGATGCCAGCCGCCGCTCTCCTCAATGCATGTCCGCCGCCAGACTCCTGCTGTGCCGGAGAAGTTCATCATCAACCCGCCGCGATGACGCGCTGTTTGCTCAACGGCAAAGTGAGCATCAAGTGCCAATGCCTGTGCACGGGTAAGGATGCTGTAATCCGCATTGAGATGCGACCAACGGGCCTGTACCATCCCAAGCTTTTCATCGCCCAGGAAATAAGGGATGACCCGGCGGAGGAAATCCGGCCTGGGGACAAAATCAGCGTCAAAGATAACGACGAACTCGGCATCAGTCCGGGTTAAACCATAGGCTAACGCCCCGGCCTTGAAACCTTCACGGGTTTCACGCCGCACATGTTCAATCCGATAACCTTTGCTGCGGGCACGTTCTACCGCCGCCGCTGCCAGATCGACCGTTTCGTCAGTTGAATCATCAAGCACCTGAATGGTCAGTCTATCGTGTGGGTAGTCGAGTTTGCAGATCGCCCCAATCAGAGTCTCGACTACATATTGTTCATTATAGATAGGAAGCTGCACAACGACCGAGGGTAAATCACCATCTTCGACCGAAGGAGGTGAGATTTCAGATCGCCGGTGAAGCAGGTAAATCAGCGATAAGATCAGCGCGTTGAATCCGACAATGGCTAACCCCAGGGTGCTGAACCCATACAACAACTTTAGAACTAACAACCTTTTGCTCCAGATTTTGTACCAGCTACGAAACAGCAATGTGATATATATTTAACAAGTGTTTACAAAGCCGGATCATAACATGGCTTGCTTAATTCAGCACACCATAATCAACCTCTACCCTGGCACCGGGTAAAATGGCGGCATGCAAACCCAAATATATATTCTGAGATCAAAAAAACCCTCTCCGCAATGGGGAGGGCTTTCTATATTGCGGAGGATTTATTTTTCCTCATCACCCCGGATGAACGCCTCTGTCATCTCGCGGGCGACATCATCGTGATATTGCACCGGCGGGGTTTTCATAAAGTAAGAACTTGGCGCTTTTAGTGCCCCGCTCAAACCGCGATCCAATCCCAGCTTGGCACAGCGCACCGCATCGATTACCACCCCGGCAGAGTTGGGGCTGTCCCACACTTCCAGCTTCAATTCGATATTGAGCGGCACATCACCGAAGCTGCGCCCTTCCAACCGGATGTGTGCCCATTTACGGTCGGTCAGCCAGGGGATATAGTCACTGGGGCCGATGTAAACATTATCCGGGTCAAGCTGTTCGCTCAGTTGTGAAGTAACCGCGCCTGTCTTGCTGATCTTTTTGCTTTCCAGCCGCTCACGTTCCAACATGTTATAGAAGTCCATGTTGCCGCCAACATTCAACTGGCTGGTACGCTCCATCTTCACACCACGATCTTCAAACAGGCGAGTCAGAACCCGGTGAACAATGGTCGCGCCAACCTGGCTCTTGATATCATCGCCGATCATGGGCAGCCCGGCTTCAATGAAACGCTGCTGCCAGTAATCTTCCCGACCGATGAAAACCGGAATGCAATTGACGAACGCACAACCGGCAGCCAACACCTGCTCGACATACCATTTGGTCGCCTGCTCGCTGCCTACCGGGAGATAGTTCACCACCACGTGCGTGCCGGTATCCTTCAATATCTGCTGGATATTATCGGTCTTACCGGGGGCCTTCTCGATCTTTTGTTTCAGGTATTTGCCCAGGCCGTCATGGGTCATCCCCCGGTGAACCGGAACGTTAAGCTTCGGAACATCGGCAAATTTGATTGTGTTGTTTTGCCCCGCCCAGATCGCATCGGACAGATCTTTGCCGACCTTCTCTTTGTCAATGTCAAAAGCGGCACTGAACTCAATATCCCGGATGTGATAACCACCCAGGTTAACATGCATCAGGCCCGGCACATCATCGGTATCTTTTGCATTCTGATAATAATGCACGCCCTGTACGAGCGACGAGGCACAGTTGCCAACGCCTATAATGGCTACACGTACTTTACTCAAAATTACCTCCCCATTGAAAGGTTCAAGGAATCCGTATTTTATCGATAACTCATCATGGAAGCACACTGCATTTTGTTCGTGCAACCATCATATCAATTGACATTTCTTCTCCAAATCGATACAGTACATTTGTGCTATACCAATGGAGGTGAACTATGTGTGGTCGATTTACACTGGCCGTCGATACGTCATCACTGCAAACGACCTTCCCCTGGCTAAAAATATCCGGTGAGATGACCCCACGCTACAACGTTGCGCCAACTCAACCGGTAGCCGTTGTCGCCAACACCGGGAAGAACGAACTGGATTTCTTTCTATGGGGCCTGATCCCATCCTGGGCCAAAGACCCCACAATCGCCAGTAAGTTGATCAATGCCCGGTCGGAAACCCTCGCCGAGAAGCCATCCTTCCGGTCAGCTTATAAACGCCGCCGCTGCCTGATCTTTAGCGATGGTTTCTACGAGTGGCGATCCGAGCCACAGGGTAGGGCCAAAACGCCCATGTACATCCGCATGAAGTCCGGTCAGCCGTTTGCTTTTGCCGGGTTATGGGAATCCTGGCAATCCCCGCACGGCGATCTACTCCGCTCCTGCACGATCATCACCACCCAGGCCAACGAACTGCTGGCTCCTATCCACCACCGGATGCCAGTTATCCTTCACGCTGACGATTACGACCGCTGGCTTGATCCGGCAGAACGCACCCATGCTGACCTGGGCGATCTGCTAAAGTCCTATCCGGGCGATCCGATGGAAACTTACCCGGTATCCAGGCTGGTCAACAGTCCGGCAAACGACTCGCCAGAGTGCGTTGTCCCAGAGTCGCATTCCACTCAGCCGGGCTTATTGTGATTGAGTTTTTCGAGCAGCTTTTCGCGGTTGGCTTTGCGGGCCACTTTGCCGCTGCTCGTCTTGATCAGCCAGCCGCGCTCAACCAGCTCAATGTAACGGGCGGCTACATCACTACCGTTCGCGACCACTCGCCGAATATCATTGACGATAGCTCGTTTGGCTTCGGCGTCTTCTATGTCAACCTCAGCGACGATTGCCACATCCTCGGTTCCGGCGCGCGGATTGGGTACACCAAAAGCCGCCACCCGTCCCGGATGCACACCCTCAACTGAGGTGCTGATCAGCATCTCCAGGTCACGCGGATAAATGTTGCGTCCCCCGACAATAATCAGGTCTTTCTTGCGCCCCATCACGAACACTTCGCCCTCGGCCAGATAGCCGATGTCGCCGGTCAGATACCACCCATCATAGAAAGCATCGGCGGTTGCATCCTCGCGATGGTAGTATTCTGTCATCATATACGGGCTGCGTACCGCGATCTCGCCTGATTGACGCTCCGGCAGGAAGTTACGCTCGGCATCAAATACTCGTATCTCCATCCCATCAATCGGCGGGCCGGAGGATACCATGTACTCTACCCCGTTTTCACCAGGGTTGGCAGGGATTGCCAGCCCATCGACTCGTAGAGCCGCCCGTTCTACCTGATCTACCCTTGCCGGTTGCCCCACCGGGGTTTGAGAGATGGCGAACACCGTTTCGGCCATAGCATAACAGGCTGATAATTTATTCAGATCAGCGCCATACGGGGCGAACCGCTCGGCGAACATTTTATGGCTGCTATCATAAACCGGCTCCGAGCAGTTGATAAACGCCCGGACGCGGCTCAGGTCAACCTCTTCCAGATCACGGTCACGGATTTTCTGAGCACAGAAATTGTAGGCGAAGTTCGGCAGCCAGCACAGAGTACCGCCGTGCCGGGTAATCGCCTGCATCAACATGGCCGGAGCACGCACCCACTCAAAAGGCGACATCAGCACCAACCGCGCCCCGGTCAGCAGGGGCATCAGGAACCCGGCGATTAACCCCATGTCATGATAGAGCGGCAGCCAGCTTACTACCACGTCGTCCTGAGTAAAGCCAATTGACCGGCGGTAGGCTTCTAGCTGGTCGAAGATCGCCCGGTGTGCGAGGGCAACACCCTTTTGTAAGCCGGTGGTCCCGGATGAGTGCTGCAACAAGGCCGTTGCATCCGGGTCAAATGACCCGTTCAATGCTGCGCCTTCACCGGTGGGAACAGACGGCTCGATCACCAGCAGCACGGGAGTCGTTGTACCCTCCGGCAGCAGAGCACGGACATCCTCTTCCACCAGGGCATCGACCGCCAGTACACGCGGTTTTGAATTCTCGATCAGGGCAGCCATTGATGCCCGGTAGCGCTCTGGTTGAAGTTTCTCCGTTGCAAAAGGCAAAATCGACGGGATCGCACCCAGCAGCGCCGCCCCGAAAAAGGTAGAAGCCAGAGCCAACGAATCACGCTGCACAATGATGACCAGATCGCCAGCCTGTACACCGCTTGCCTTGAGCCGCTCGGACACCTCCTGTGCCGACTGGAAGAGCCCCATCCGGGTAAGCACCACGTCATCCTGCTCCGTATAAAGCAGACGTAGAACTTCCCGGTCGGGAGCCTCAAGTGCAAGGTGATAAAGTTGTTCAGGAATCGTAGGGGCCATCAGCGATTATTCTCGATATAGTCGGCTAGTTCCGCCACAGTGTCGAAGTTGTCTGCATTCAATTCGGTGTTATCAACGTGAACGCCGTATTGTTCCTCGATCCACAGCGCTACATCCACCAGGCTGAAGGAATCGACCAACCCGCTGGAGATGATCGGTTCATCGTCACCCAGGGGATAGTCCGGATCATTGATAATTTCACTGGTTAGGTAGGTGCGCAACGCTGCACACAGTTCTGAATCGGCCATTTTCTCTCCTAAAATTCGTCATTCATATCAAAGATAATCTCGGCAAGACGTTCGGTCAACCGGTCGCGACCATCAAGGCTCAGATGTATACCATCACCCACCAGCACGCCTTCGGGTTTACGTTCATAATAGCCCTCGATAACGTAATCGTAGCGGCTGGTGCGATACACAATAGCCTCATATGCCTGACGAGAAGTGATGCCTAAAATATAGGTGGTTCCCATCCCCTCAAAGAAGGGGCGGATATCCACACAGTTCACCTGCTCATAGCTGCCTATCACGCCATCTGGTGCACATTCTTTCTCGATCTCCGCGTTGAACGCATCGATCCGTTCCTTGTTCAATCCCCGCCCAGCGTTATCGGCGGTAAAGGGAGCCCGGTCGGTCTGGTAAAAGTTTAACAGCAAAATATGCGATGTCGGGCTGAAACTGGTAACACCCTGAAGCAGCCAGTTCAGGTTGGTGATGTAATCCTCTGGGCTTGATAGATTGACCGCCACATCAGGGTAGAAAGGCGTAATGATAACAAACTTGCACTTATCGCGCTGAATATTATAGAACTGGTCGCTTTCCAGGTAATTCGAGCTTTCGATGGTCACCCCACCTGCTGATAGGCTGCGATCCACTACATCGAGGTAGTCCAGGCCAAGCGCATCGAGGTGAGCCTGTAAGGGCACAGCCAACGGCGTGATATAGCTGATCGCTACTTCTTCGGTATCCGGAGCCTGAAAGGTGACATGCCCATACCCATTAGAGTCGCTGGCAATACTCACACATAACTCGTAATCACGTTGATCGGCGGGGAGGGGCGTCGGGATAATCGGGGTGGGTTCAACTGGTGTGGGAATGGCCGTCGCCGTGATCGCCGGTGTGACTGTCGGGCGCTCGGTGGGTGTAGCCTGAATGACCTGAGTGGCTTCTGAATCAGAGCCCTGGGGCGGCTCTCCACCTGATGTTTCCTGACCAGAACAGGCCGATAACAGCATTATCAGGGCCAACCAACCCACGATTATTTGTCGAAGCGATCTCGAAAACATACTCATCTACACTCTGAAACCTGAGTATCACCGGTCAGAACGTCTTCAAGCGCAGCAGCAAAGATCGCAAATCCCTCAGCATCGGTGTGCAGCGGCGTATCGGTAAAACGTTCCGCCGGGATCACGTCCCATAGATCGGCATACCCGATGCCATATTCAGCGGTAAATTCTGCCAGGATTTCGTGATAGCGATCGTACAGGGCGCGCTCATATTGCATATTGTAATTCACATCACTGTTTGGCCCACTGCCGATCACCATTGGCTCATTGATCACCAGCATTTGGGAACCGCTTGCCATTGCGCGCTGGCAGCCCGCCCGTAAAAATTGCCACGATTCATTGGGCATCGTTTCAAAGCCGGGATGTTCATCAGTATACCGCGCTTCCTCAGGAATGGGTTCACTGCCGATCCGCCGGTCGGATGTAGCCAGATCGGGTTCGAGGAATGGATAGAACAGCGTGTTTAACCAGATCGGCAAAAGCTCCTGATCGCGGATGGCGACGTATTCCTGCCAGGCCGGATCAGGGGTGAGCAGCTGCGGGCCATGCCCGGCATACCACTCGCCCAGCAGCGGGTCATAATCGTCGATCAATGCCTCAAACCGTGCCCGGTTCAGATCGAAGAAAACCCGGTTGCTGCCTACAATATCCGGGGCATTATCTAATGAAGACGGCGTCAGGAACCAGATTACGAGATCGGGTTGGTAAGCTGCTGCTGCATCAAGGATCAGCATGTCACGGGCTGCACTGGGCTGCGGGTAAGCCAGGTTATAAGCCACCAGCTTTTTCCCATCAATCTGAATATCCAGTGCTGTCAATTGAGCAGCCAGGGTATCTTCATCTTGCACGCCCCATCCGGCAACCCCCGACTCACCGAGCAGTAATACGCGGTATTCGTCATCTGTCTTTGGGGTATATGCCAGTTGGTGAGCTGCCAGCAATGACTCCAGGGGCAGTTGTCCATTTTGAAAATCGCTGGGATAAGACAACCTGGCACGCCCCTCACCGGTCAGTCCCCAGGTGTTAACCGTTACCAGGGCACGGATCGGATTCCAGCCGGTTGCCAGCAGCGCAAAGTTGAAGATAACGACCAGGATCAGGGCTTTTGCGATCACCCGCAAAAAAATCGGGAGTGAGGTAAATGGCGATTCTTTCATGCTAGCTCACTCCAAACAGCCGCCCGAAGATGCGGAGCGCGGTCGAGAAATCGGCGGCAAAGAACACCCAACCGAAGGTAACAAAGATGTAGGTCCCAACAATGTTCGCAGCCTGACGCAGCTTAAACTTCAGGCTGTCATCCGGCTTCTGACGGGGACGGCTGGCAGCATATTGACCTGACACAAACAACCCCAACCCATGCCAGGCTCCCCACGCCAGAAACCCACCTGATAAACCATGCCACAACCCACAGGTGACCATCGTGGTCATATGGGCGATAAACTGGATCAGCCCCTTGTTTTTGACTTTACCGCCCTTTTGCAAACTCCGGGCGATAGGGAAGAAAATATAGTCCCGCAGCCAGAAGGAGAGCGAGATATGCCAGCGCTGCCAGAAGACCGACAGTGAAGACGAACGGTATGGCTGGTTGAAGTTCTCCGGCAGGCGCAGCCCGGCGATCCGCCCCAGGCCGATGGCAATATCCGAATAGGCAGCAAAGTCTGCCAGTAAATAGACGGAATAAGCGACCAACCACAGCCACGCGATCCCGGTCGGCTGATCCGGGTTGCGGGCCATATCATGCTGGGCTATGAAGGCATAAACCGGGTTGGCGATCACAAACTTAACGAACAACCCGATCAGCACCCGCCATCCCCCCTGGTGAACGTCTTCCTCAATGTCACCCGGATCGCGTTGAGCTTTGATTGATGGGCGAATGCGGTCGATTGGCCCGGCAACCAGACTGGCCGGATGGAGTGCATACACCAGCACTTCGGGCAGGGTAGGGTCACCGGCACGACCGGCATGTGCATCGACCGTGAAATGGATCAGCCGGAAGGCCAGATAAGAAAAGCCGAGCCACAATGCCAACCCCAACCCCGCCGGGCTCGCTGCACTTCCCCCACCTGAGCTTTGGACAAAGGGTAGTTTGCTAACAATCAACACGGCAGCCAGCACAATGATCCAGCTCCACCAGAATCGAGTCCGGGCCAGATACCAGGTTCCCAGTACCAGCAGTACATTCAGCCCAAGAAATGCCAGAGCCAGAAACGTACCGGTCAGAACATAGATCAGGGCCGCCGCTGCAACAATCACCAGCACGGCCCACATCCATGAAGGGCTGGAGTCCTTTCGGTGTGAGATAATGATCAAGCTAGCAAAAGCTAACAGGCCAATCCCCCAGATGATACCCGTTACAATTTGCATCAGAATCCCGTATAGACAAACTCAGGCTGAACGCCAATGGTGGCACAGGTAAAAATGAGGATGAACATAATGGCAAGCACTATTGCCCACAGGTTCTCGCGGGAAAGAATGGCCCTTTTTAATCTACCTATGATATGATTTCCCTCGTTCATTTTACACTTTGCTTTGGAGATGATAATGAAAGCGCATCACATTTTGTTGATTCTATTGGTTATTGCCCTGCTGACCGCCTGTGGGCCATCTGAAAGCCCGGCGGAATCAATCGCCCGCCAGATTATGGACAGGGATGGCTACACCAATGCTAAAATCACCAAGGTTGTTGAAGGCGATGCAGCCACGCACGGCGCCGATGAACTATACTGCGTTGCGACCGATGCGACAACCCAAAATGGCGAACTACCTTACCTGATGGTTGTCTGGCGGAACGGTGATGCCTGGGATGGCATGCAGCTCATTGAAGGATATTATGAGTGGGATTTACAAGGCTGCCCTCGCTAATGAATTTCAATATAATAGAGAGGTTGGATTCACATCCACAGTAGAGTTTTCCAGCAGTCAGGCGTATAATCCCTCTGAAAATTGTGGCCTCTATATTGCTTGGAGGGTTTTTTGATATGGGCCGCAAACAAAGCAATCGACAAAAAGCACGCTGTCCAGAGTGTCAGGCTACTATCTACCTTAGGGATGATGTCGAACTTTGGGACCCAGTAACTTGCCCAGAATGCCATACGCCCTTGGAGGTGGTCAGTTTACATCCACTACTACGAGTAGATTACATGGAAGCCGAATGGGATGACGAGGACGAAGACGATTACACGGAAACCTTCTGAAACGGTCAAACTGGTGGAAGCCGCTGGTGGCGTTGTTTGCCGGTTAAAAGGTGATTCTCAGATTGAAGTGCTACTGGTCGGAGGTACAAATAAGGACCCTGATTACTGGGGATTCCCTAAAGGAAAGCGTAAGCCCGGTGAGGCCATAGAAATGACAGCCCTCCGGGAGATCGAAGAAGAAACCGGCCTTCAAGTTGAATTGCTGGCATTAGTTGGTATCAGCGAATACGACTATATCAGTTACAAAAAACGCAAAAGACGACACAAGAGCATTCGATTTTTCCTGGCTTATCCCTTCGCAGGCGAGTTAACAAGCAAGAATGGCGGATACAAACAAGTTATCTGGGCCCCCATTGATGAAGCCTACCGAATCCTGACCTACGCGGCTGACCAGGAGATTCTGCGTCACGCCCAGGCTCTACTTGAAAGCACCACGCTGTATTGGATTTTGACACTTCGGGCCAAGCATAGCAGTTAAAATATGTCCCGTTGGGCAGGCAAATAGCGATTTGATATAATTCCGCACACAAAGACCTGTGCTCATAATGGCACAGGTTAAGTGTGTTCATAGCCTTTAAGGCAATTTTGTTTAGTAAATTTGGATTAATGAGGACAGATGATGCGCCGACGTATTGTGGGTATTATTTTTCTTCTTCTGTTAACAGGAGTTGGCAAGGCGCATGCCCAACCCCTGCAGCAGGATAACTTGCTGACTAATCCCAGTTTTGAGCAGCCCTTTGAAGAATATTTCCGAGATGATGGTGGTGGCTTTATAGCGCATGGGTGGTCGCCCTGGTGGAATAATGATGCCGGGGATGAGCTTGACGGGCCAGAGTTCAAGCAAGCAAATATTAATGTAGACCCGAACCGGGTACGCTCTGGGCTGGATGCCCAACAGTATTTCCGACCCTGGGCACGCCACGAGGCAGGCTTTTATCAGCGTGTGCAGGTTCCAGCCAACAGCACAGTGCGCTATACAATTTACGGCCATGCCTGGAGTTCTTTCTGTGTGGCGCTAGATGGCGGCCTGGATTGTGATGCACGCAACAGCTTCCACGGTGAAGTAAATCCCATCTTTATGAAAGTTGGTATTGATCCAACCGGCGGCACGCAATGGTCATCAGGTAGTATTGTGTGGTCGGAGTCGAAGTCTGTCTATGATAACTGGGATCTCTTCCAGGTTGACGCTACCGCACAGGGTGAATTCGTTACGGTATTTGTCTATAGCTCCCCGCTTTATCCTGCTCCGGTCGTAAACGTCTATTGGGATGATGCGGCCCTGGTCGTAACTTCCGGTGGTGACTCTCAACCAGAGGAAAACCAATCCACCGATACCTCCAATACAGACAATTCAAATTCTGGGTCAACCAACACTGGCGGTGGCATAGGCGCTATTGCTACACAGGCCCCGCGTGAAGATGGTTCACAGTGGCATGTGGTACAGTCCGGTGAGACGCTGGGTGGTATTGCCTTTGCCTATGGTGTAACGGCACAAAATATCCGCGATTTGAACGCCTTAACTTCTGATATCGTACGAGTCGGGCAGGAACTCCTGATCAAACCCGCAGGGTCAGAGCAGCCAGAGCCTCAGCCAACAGAAGAAGAGGTCGTTGAAGAAGAAGCTCCACCTGCCGCTGCTGAGGAGCCGCCAGCAGAAGAACAATCGGCGGGAGCGATCTGTGTGCTTCTGTTCGAGGACGCGAATCTGAACGGTCTGCGTGACGAAGAGGAAACACTAATCGCCAATGGCACTATGAACCTCTCCGGTGTGATGAGCGATTCCTATACAACTGATGGTGTCAGTGAGCCCCACTGTTTTTCCAACCTCGATTCTGGCGACTATGTGACCTCGGCGACCCCGCCGGAGGGCTATCACCTGACAGGGTTAGCCGAACTCCCCGTCACCATTACGGGTGGGGGGCAGATCGAGTTGAACTTCGGAGTTGTGCCTAGTGAGGAAACCGCCCCAGGCGAAGCTGCTAAACCTGCAGAAGAAGAAGCCGACACAGCCCCCACAGACGGCTCTCCCCTCCGCACATTCCTGATTATTGCGGGGATTGTCGTGGTGGTAGCATTAGCAGTCGGCGGTGGGCTGGCAGCTTACTTCCTGATTTATAAACGTAAAGCAACAATCTAACAAAATATATCCGAGAGCCAGATTGGTAAAAAATGGTAAGCACATGGTTCAGCCCTGCCTGAATCTGTGCCGAAGGAGCCACCTTGAATGCTAAAAAATATAATGTATCCCAGGCCATCACACGACTGATTGTAATACTGGTTGGGCTGATAGGGCCTGGTATCGTAGTGTATGCCCAACCCAGTCAACAAGAAGGTAATCTGCTTGCAAATCCGGGGTTTGAACCCTTTTCCACCCCCGAAGGACAGTACGACTTCCCTCTCTACACAACCGCAGAGGGAGGCGGTCATATCGCGGAAAGCTGGAGTCCCTGGTGGTATAACGATGAAGGCCCGGACTATTCGGTGCCAGAATACGATATCGCGCCTATCTCCCGTGACCCGGTGCGGGTGCGTTCTGGTAATGCTGCCCAGCAAATTTTCCGCCCATCAGTGTTATGGGAAGCAGGTGTATACCAGCGAGTGCAGGTACCTGCCAACGCCCAGCTGCGCTTTACGATCTACGGCCATGCCTGGGCAGGCTTCTGCAAGCATGACGAGGGCGGTACTGACTGCGGCGATAACCACGACAGCTTCTATGGAGATGGGGCCAACCCTGCCACCATGCGAATTGGCATTGACCCCACCGGCGGTACCAGTTGGGCCAGCGAAAGCATTGTCTGGTCGCAGGATTATGCATTTTACGACCAGTACCAACAACTCCTGGTTGAAGCACAGGCACAGGGTGAGTACGTCACAGTTTACACCTATACGACATTTCTATACCCGGCTGTAATCAACAATGTCTATTGGGACGATGCCTCACTGACGGTGATCGGCGAGGGTACTGCACCAACCGCTACAGCAGCCCCGGCGGCGAATACCAGCACTACCACCAGCAGCAGTACCGGCGGTGGAAGCAGCCCCGGCGTTATTGTCACTCAGCAGCCCCGCGAGGATGGTTCGCAGTGGCATGTCGTAAAACCCGGCGATACGCTGGGCGGAATTGCTGTCGCTTACGGAACAAGATCGCAAACACTGCGCGAATTGAACTCTTTAACCTCTGATATCGTAAAGGTTGGGCAGGAGCTGCTGATCAGCCCTGCGCCGACACCGGAACCAACCGCCACGCCAGTGATCGAAGAAACAGAAGAGCCAACGGCTATAGCAGAGGTACAGCCCGAGGTGCAGCTCGGCTCAATTTGTGTCCTCTTGTTCGAGGACACGAACGAAAACAGCCTGCGTGATCCTGATGAGATGCTGCTTGCTAATGGCACCGTGAATCTCTCTGGGGCAGCAAGTGCATCCTACACCACTGATGGGGCCAGTGAGCCTTACTGTTTTGCCGAATTGGAATCTGGCGACTATGTGGCTTCGGTGATCCCACCGGCAAACTATCACCTGACAGTACCAGCCGATCTGCCGATTACCATTTCGGGTGGGGGGCAGGTACCACTGAACTTCGGAGCGGCAGTTGGTGAGGAGATGATCGCTGCCGATAGCGAACCAGCCGAAGAAGAGACCACTACAACATCAAATGGTTCTCCTATCCGCACGATCCTGATTGGTGGGGGAATCGTCATGATAGTATTGGCGGTTGGCGGCGGGCTGGCTGCTTACTTCTTGATTTACAAACGCAAGCAGGCAGGAATCTAAGCAGCTCATCACAGTAATTGAAGGGGCAGTTATTTTGACCAAGTGACTGCTCCTTTTGGATCCTACAAAACCCCGAAAGAAAATTTTGACCGATACGCCTATACTGTGGTACTATGTCAACGGTTTGGAAATCGTTTGACTATCAATCATAAATTATTTGATAAGAGACAAGGATGAAAAAGCAATTGTCACACAAATCAAATAGAAACACAGCCTTTATAGCGCCCCAACCCACCAGTCTGACGACCGTGTGGGCAGGCAGCTTAGGTTGTGTTGGATATGCTGAGATAGATGATAGTCATTCACCGAACCGGACCATGCCTCGACTCAATATTGAAGACGGTATCAAGCGCGAGGAAGCGGTGTGGATCACGATGGGCAAGATGGCAGCCCAGACTCTTAATAGGCCAGGAGGTGTCTCCGCCTAACAACAAGAGTCTTATAGACCAGGGAAGTAACAGGTCGTTGCCATCTTGCAACGGCCTGTTTTTTTACCAGCACGCGAAGGAGGCACAAGGATGTACTACAACCCGCGTACTAATAAAATTGAGTGCCCCTACTGCCGTACCCAGATGAAGCCGTTCGGCGGGCGGTTTACGCGTTGGTACTCTGACCTGCCAGAAGTCTTCCTCTGCATCGATTGTGGGTATGCAGTCGATATGCAGGAAGCAATCGCTGAGGCGCTCTACCAGCGGTCCGTGATCAACTGGCGTTATGCAAATGCTGAGCGTCACTACATGAACGAGAACGGCAACGGCCACAAGTCAAACGGCTACATCCCGTATCGTTCAATTCGACAGCGCGTGTTGAAGGCCCTGGTCACCCTGCTTGAAGAATGATGCCTATCCACGAGTAAGGTAGTAGACAAGTACTCAAGGCCACCGGTGAAAAAACCGGTGGCCTTTTTTCTTAAAGATATACTTTTAACCCCCTATAGATGCATCACCTCTTGCTATCTGATGTATTATTGGTGTATGATATACTTGTAGGCTGTGATTCTTGAGGCTGCTTACAAGAGGTGAATTGGTGTCCCAAACAGATGATACGGCCAAACACAAGATATACCGCGAACTTCGACGCTCCATCATTGTAGGACATCGCAAGCCGGGGGATCGTCTGAGCATTGAGACGCTAGCCGATAACTACGGTACCAGCGTCACCCCGGTTCGGGATGCACTGCAAATGCTCAGCCAGGAAGGGCTGGTCACGATCAAACCCCGCTCAGGCTATTTCGTTACCCGTATAACCCTCAAACAACTCCGTGATCTATTAGAACTGCGCGAAATACTCGAAGTCGCTTCTGTGGAGCGAGCCGCAGCTCAGATCACCGACCAACAATTGGAGGAACTCAAGCAGGTTCATGCCGGTTACTCCGGTGACGATGACATCTCCTATGAACGTTATACAGATGAGAATCGGTGCTTTCATTGCATTATCGCCAGTGCGTCTGGTAATCAGGAACTGGAATCGGCATTAGGCCATATACATGATCGCCTGGCCCGGTACATGGTCTTAGGGCAGTTTGGCAAAACGATGGAAGAAACACACGGACAGCTCATCAAAGCATTGAGCGCCCGCAATGTCGAACTCGCCCGGCAGACTATATGCAACGAATTAGCGGAGTTCCGCGAGGCCATCCTGGACAGTGTCATTCGTGAAGAAGGCGAATACTGGCACCTCGATCAGTGAACATGGCCGGAAGAAGCATAGGTAAATTGATATACCAGAATACTTAACGTCAAGCTTCGGAATAATGGCGCTTACATATGGAATCCAAAACTCATTTTGCCCCCCCAACAATTTTGCGTGATTTTTCGATAAGCCTGACGCCTGCCGAACTGGTTCAGGCTTATTCTAAAGGCAGGCAGTCATCACTCTCATCAAAGCTAATGGATGCTGCTCAGATAGCAGTAGACATGTGCGAGGGGTTGATCACCCCGGCGGTGATCTACGACCGGTTTAATGTCCATGAAGTCGGTGATGAAAAAGTAATTCTAGGAAAAGAAGGCCGGGCAGAATCCTATAGCTTGCAGGTTGGCCCAAAAGTAGACTTGCTCGCCCCGGCAAAGCAGGTGATTGTCTCGGTGATCACCATCGGCCCTGCGTTAGAAACCAAAGTGCGCCAATTAGAAAATAAGCTGGTGGCCTTTATGCTGGATACGGCTGGTGTCCTGGCCCTATCAATGGCAGGCAGCACCTTGCGTGACCAGGTAGAAGAACACATCGCCGAAAACCAATGGGGAGTCAGCCCGGCCCTTGCCCCTGGTTCGCTGGTGGGCTGGCAGATCACCGGGCAGCGTGAAATAGCTGCCCTGCTTCCATTAGAAGAGATCGGTGTACAGCTGACTGATTACTGTGTATTGGAACCGCATAAATCCGCCTCTATGACCGTCGGACTGGGGCCGGATTATTCTTCCTCTCACATCGATTCGGTCTGCCAATATTGTAGTCTGGCTGATCACTGCTGGCGGCGTTGGGGAAGCACCGGAGGCCAACAATGAAAGCCGCTGTAGGCATCGATACCGGAGGAACTTATACCGATGCCGTGCTGCTAGATCAGGATAGCACCGAACTGCTCGCCAGCGCTAAAGCCCTGACAACTTACCATGACCTGTCGATTGGGATCGGACAGGCTTTTAAAAACATCCTTGATCAATCGGGGATTGAACCCGACAATATCACGATGGTAGCTCTCTCGACCACGCTGGCAACCAATGCCCTGGTCGAAGGGCGAGGCAGCCCGGTTTGCCTGATATTAGTCGGCTACGACCCGGATTTAATCCGTGAATATGGCTTCGAACCCAACCTGGTAACCGATAACGTCGTTTATGTAAGCGGCGGTCATAATGGCGAGGGGAACGAACAAGCTCCGTTAGACGAATCGGCTGTCCGCCAGGCCGTGATGGCGCACCGTGATCGGGTTGAGGCGTTTGCCGTCTCCGGTTATTTTGGGGTTCGAAACCCCAATCACGAGCTGAGGGTTAAAGCGTTGGTCGAAGAGCTGACAACGCAGCCTGATGGCTCAAGCCTTCCCGTAACCTGCGGGCACGAATTAACTACCCGCCTGAATGCGGTGCATCGTGCTACAACAACCGTCCTCAATGCAAGGCTGATCCCCCAATTAAAAGACTTGATCGCCACTGTCCGCCGAACATTGGATACATTTGGCGTGGTAGCACCGTTAATGGTCGTCCGGGGGGATGGCTCATTGGTGCGTGCAACCTGGGCAATGGAGCGCCCCATCGAAACGATCCTCTCTGGCCCTGCCGCCAGTGCGATGGGTGGCTGGCATCTGGCCGGTCGCCGCGACGCTGTAGTGGTCGATATGGGTGGAACAACTACCGATATTGCCGTCCTCCGCGATGGACGGCCCCGGCTCAATCCCGTTGGAGCGCAGGTCGGAGAGTGGCGCACCATGATCGAAGCGGTGGATGTCCACACGGTGGGCTTAGGGGGCGACAGTCTCGTTTCACTGACCAATGACGGCAGTCTATCTATCGGCCCGCGCCGGGTGATACCGCTCTGTGTGTTAGCAAGTGAACACCCGACTATCAAACGCCAGTTACAAGGTGAGGCATCAGTCCGGCTAAACCTGGTAGGGCAGTTTGCGCTGGCGATCAACGCATCAAAAGTGCGCGGCCTGAACGACGCCGAACTCGAACTCCTCAACCGGTTGATCGCTGGCCCACTTTCTGTAAACGAACTCCTTTACAGTCTCCGGCTGGGTACATTGTTAACCCGGCGGCTTGAATCGCTTGAACTGAGGCGATTGGTGCTGCGGGCGGGTTTCACCCCTACGGATGCGCTTCATGTTCTGGGTCGCTTCGAACGCTGGGATACAGAAGCCTCACGCCTGGGTGCTGCCTTAATCGCCAGCCACCTGAACTGTTCACCGGAAGAATTGTGTGAGCAGGTAATCAACCGGGTATCCAATCGCATTTCACAGGAAGTAGTCAGTAAAGTCCTGGGCGACGAGACTGGCCACATTGATTGGGATAAAGAATCTGTTGGGAGAGCCTTGCTGGCACGGGCACAAAATCTCGTACCCGATTCGAGCCTGGTCTGCCAGCTTACCCTACAAAAACCGCTGGTAGCCATCGGTGCTCCGGTTGAAGCCTATCTTCCCCAAGCTGCACAGCAGCTTCACACAGACAACGTTATCCCTGACCATGCCGGTGTAGCCAATGCCATCGGAGCGGCTGTTGGCAGCATTATCCTGCAACTACGGGTAAATATCAGCCAGTTAAACGCAGGAGAGCAATACCGGGTTTATCTACCTGATGGAGTACATGACTTTCGCTCATTGGAAAAAGGGGTCGAATATGCGGAAGAGATGAGTCGTGATCATCTGAAAAAACTGGCCCATCAGGCAGGCACCGATCAGTATGAGGTGCAACTCAATCGTGAAGATAAACTGGTTCCAATCAATCCAGAATGGGGACAGTATATCTATTTAGGTACAGAACTCACATTCACGGTGGTGGGGCGTCCCAGCCCTGCAACCAACCATGAATGAACGTTCAAATCTGCATAAAAATTGCATAAAACTATGGAGGCTAAATGTCTACGCTGGAAAATATTGCAGAACACCTGTATGAAGGTGATGATGAAAAAGTTGTCGAATTAGTGCAAAAGGCACTGGATGAGGGTATTGCCCCCAATGAAGTGTTGCAAGGTGGATTGATCGCTGGAATGGACGAAGTTGGCCGTGATTTCAAGGCCGGTGATTTATTCGTCCCCGAAGTTCTGATCGCCGCTAACGCCATGCATGCCGGGATGAGTGTCCTCCGCCCCTTGCTGTCAGACAGTGAGGCATCAGGCGCAGGCAAGTACGTCATTGGCACGGTAGAAGGCGACCTGCACGACATCGGCAAGAATCTCGTCAAAATGATGCTGGAAGGCGCGGGGTTTGAGGTGATCGATCTGGGAACAGATGTGAAGCCGCAGGATTTTGTTGATGCCGTGCGGGAACACCAACCACGCGTGATTGGCATGAGCGCTCTGCTCACCACCACCATGGTCAACATGAAGGCAACCATCGAAGCTCTGGAAGAAGCCGGACTGCGCGATGGTCTCAAGATCATGATCGGTGGCGCGCCGGTCACCGCACAATTCGCTGAAGAGGTCGGAGCCGATGCCTTTGCCGCCGACGCAGCCATGGCTGTTGATGTGGCCCGTGAGATGGCAGGCTGATAACTGGTTCTATCCTACGGATGATAAGCTGTCTGTAGGATAGAAAACCACTTTTTCGAAAGGGTAGACTGTGACTGAGCAAATCCCCGTTGAGACACTCCGACCAACGATGCGGATGCTCTCTGATCAGCAGATCAAAGAGATTCACCACACCAGCCTTAATATTCTCTCCCAGACGGGCATTGTGATGAAACACGATGCCGCCAGAGAATTACTCCTTGAGGCCGGTGCCTGGGAATCAGATGGCCGGATTAAGCTGCCCGAATACCTGGTGATGGAATCGATTGCATCGGCTCCATCCCGGATTCTGATGCATAACCGCCTGGGTGAGTTGACCATGCCCCTTGAGGCAGGCAAAGTCTTCTTTGGCCCTGGTTCTGATTGCATCTATACCATCGATGTAGAAACCGGCGAGCGGCGTAAACCCGTGCTCGAAGATGTCCGGCGGATCGCCCATTTATGTGATGGCCTCGATCAGTTGGACTTCGTCATGTGTATGGCGACTCCAACCGATGTTCCGACGATGGATCATTATCTTCACAGCTTCATCGCCATGATCCGGGGATCGGTCAAACCCAACGTATATACCGCCTTTGACCGGGCGGATATGGAAGACATCTACCGAATTGCCTGCGCAGTAGCAGGGGGCGAGGTGGAACTGCGAGAGAAGCCTTTCTTGCTGCTCTACGCCGAGCCGATCTCCCCGCTGCTGTTTAATCAGGAATCGGTCGATAAGCTGCTGTTCTGTGCAGAGAAGGGCATACCCGTAACCTACCCGCCTTCTCCCAATACCGGTGGCGGTGGGCCGATCACCCTGGCCGGTGCGCTGGCGCTGGGGAATGCCGAAAGCCTGACCGGATTGGTGTTGACGCAGTTAGTCCGTAAGGGATCGCCCTTCCTGTATGGGATGAACACCGCCGCAATGGATATGAAATCGACCATTGTCAGCTATGGCTCGCCGGAATGGGCAATGGGTATGCCCGCCTGGACGGACATTGCCCATTACTATAATCTACCGGTATGGGGAGTCGCTGGAGCGAGCGACAGCAAAGTGGTCGATACACAGGCTGGGATTGAGGCAACTCAAACGATCATGATGGCCTTCTTATCTCGCTGCAACCTGAATCACGATGTGGGTTACATCGAATACGGAACGACTTCCTCTATGGAGATGCTGGTGATCTGCAACGAGATCATCCGTGAAGTTCGTTTTATGATGGAAGGAGTCGAGGTCAGCGAGCGTACTCTGGCACGTGAGGCCATCCATCGAGCTAAGCCGGGCGGCGGGTTCCTATCCGATAAGCACACCTTGAAAAACTGGAAATGGGCACAGTGGCAGGCCGACATGATCGACCGGTCGCGTTATGATGGCTGGGTATCAAAGGGCGGCCCGGATATGCAAATGCGCGCCGCCGAACGTGCCCGCCAGATTTTGGAAAAACATGAGGTTAGCCTCTTACCGGATGAAGTCGAAAACATCATAGCCGATGTACTCAACCAACGTGAAGAGCGGCGTCAATAAGCATTACTAACCAATTTCACACTTGGGGCATCTGTTATAATGACAGATAGGGTGGGGTGAATATCAGTTATCCACACCACATACCCCACACTGATTTAAGAGGAGAGGAGGTTCATCAAACGGATATCATTTAGTTAATGTGTTAAACCGCAGACCTGGGATATCCATTCCAGGCTGTAGAGTAGCCCCCTAGATATCCAAAGGAGGAAAAAGAAATGTCGAAGCAATATGAGCATCCTTATATCCCGGAATTAAAGGATCTCTACCGTCAAGGACGTGTTTCTCGCCGTGAATTTTTGCGTACTGCAACCCTGTTAGGTGTGTCTGCAGGTGCTGCAAATGCTTTCCTGGTCGCTTGCAGCGCACCAGCGCCAGCAGTCGAAGA